>JACCRC010000017.1 GCA_013813765.1 Deltaproteobacteria bacterium
AACAGATACTGCGGACACGTCTCCGCGTATGCCGGCAAGCCGCGATCGCGCGCTTCCATCACGCGCTCGAGCGCGCGCAGCGCCGAGAGGTGCACCATGTACACCGGCACGCCGGCCATCTCGGCGAGTGCGATCGCGCGCTCGGTGCCCGTGGCTTCCGCCACCTCGGGCCGCGTGAGCGCGTGATAAACGGGCGCGGTGTGGCCCTCGGAGAGCGCGCGTTGCACGAGCACGTCGATCGGCAGCCCGATCTCCGCGTGCATCGTGATCAGCGCACCGAGCTCGCCGGCGCGGAGCATCGCGCGAAAGATCTGTTGATCGTCGACGAGGAACACCCCCGGGTAGGCCATGAACATCTTGAACGACGTCACGCCCTCGCGAATCATGTCGCTCATCTCGGCGAGCGTCTGCGGATTCGCTTCCGTCATGATCATGTGGAAGCCGTAGTCGATCGCGGCCTTGCCCTCGGCCTTCGCGTGCCACGCGTCGAGGCCGGCGCGCATCGAGCTGCCCTTCGACTGGATCGCGAAGTCGACGATCGTCGTCGTGCCGCCGTGCGCCGCTGCGACCGTGCCGGTGTCGAAGTCATCCGACGCCGTGGTGCCGCCGAACGGCAGCTCCATGTGCGTGTGGCAATCGATGCCGCCGGGGATGACGAACTGCCCCTTCGCATCGATCGTCTCGTCCGCAGTTCCGGGCACGGTGCCCGGCGCGGCGAGCGCGGCGATCTTGCCGCCGTCGATCCACACATCGGCGGCGAACGTGTCGCTCGCCGTCACCACCGTGCCGTTCTTGATCAGCGTCCGCATCATTAACCTCCGCACTCCCTACGGGAGTGCTGCGCGCCCGACGTTCGTCGGGCTTGCACGCAGCCTATCACCGGGTCCGGCAGGGATACAGCAGCACGGATCCGCGGTCAGCGACGGCAAACCACGCACCATCGGGCGCCACGGCCTGTCCGTGCCACGCCGATGTAGGGAGCGCGTGCCTGACCAGCGTGGCCTTCGTCGCGACGTCCGTGCAGCGCGCGAACAGTCGCACATTGCTGTTCGAATCACGTTCCTGCTCCCAGGTCACCCGGGTCTTGCCGTCAGCGGACAGCGTGAATTCATCCTCGGCGATCGCGTCCTCCTCGGGTGTCGGCTCGGCGGTGGAGCTGTAGAGCGCCTTCCCGGCCGCTTCCTTCGCCTTCTGCCGGCGGTCCCATTCGCCGTCGAGCTTGGGCATCGCGACCTTGGCACCAGTTCGGTTGTCGATCCGGAACGCGCGATACGGCACGAGCTCGTAGCTGTAACCGCACTCGTTCTTCCACGGGGCGATCGCGACCGTGGTCTCCTTCGACGTGCTGTCGAGCACCTGCATCATTCCATACACGCTGTGATGCTTCACGACCTTGCAAGCGCTGTCGATCACGGTCAGCGAGCCTTCCGTGATCTCGTCGCAGTCGTCGCCGTTGTCGCCCGGGTAGTGCGCGACGAGGCGGTTCGCGTGCCACCAGATCTTCGCGCCCGCGGCCTCGTCGCTCGCACAGATCTCGCGGCCGGTCCTCGTGTCGTGAATCGCGAAGCCTCCGTGCTTCCCGGCGACCGCAACGGCCTTGCCGTTGGCGGAGAACGCGATCGCCTCGGGAAACCTGGGCGCTTCGATGTTGGCCCAACGCTTCCCGCTTGCGACGTCGAAGAGCGCCAGGCGTTCATCGCGCGTGGTGATGAAGCCGAGCGTCGAGCCATCGGCGGACACCGCGGTCGCCGATGGTTGATCCTCCGTGACCGTGCGATCTGCGGGCGCGCGTGGATCGTCGAATCGCACGCGCAACACCTTGCCGACACCGACGGATGCTCCGAACGTGCCGCGGCTCGACACCGCGTTACCCCACTCGGGATCCGGGCCCCGCCACGAGGCGACGATCTTTCCGGTCGCGATCTCGACACGCGCGCGGAAGGTCGCGGCGGAATTGGGCGGGTCACCCGGAAAGATCCCGTAAACGGAGACGAACACCGACGTGCCGTCCGGGAACACCGCGATCTCTCGCGTGACCGCGTCCGCGCCGGAAAGGCGTGTGCGGCGCAGCTGTTTACCGTCGGAGATCCGGAGGTGTACCAGCTCGCGCTTCTGCTCGTCCCACCCGATCAGCTGTGCGGGCGTGCCGCCGACGCCGGAGCGCTCGAGCACGAGAGGCAAGCTCCAGGCCAGCGCACCGGCGCGGAGAAGTCTCACGCCCTTGGTGTCGCGCACGATCACCTCGCCGGCATCGGTCGCATGGACGCGATGTGGTTGCTCGGTGCCCTTGAACGACCACACGAGCGTGCCGGGCCAGCGCACGAGGCGAACGATTGTCTCGTCTTGCGCGAGGCAGCTGAGGTACTCGCCCGATGGCGAGAACGCGAACGGACCGTCTTCGCACGGCGACGGCGTGACCGATGCGACGCCATCCCGCGCCGTGTATTGCAAGTTGCCGCAGCTCACTCGCAGCTCGGGTCCAGCGTATTGCATCGCCCCCACGCTCTGGCACCCACCCGGAACAACGACGCGGTACATCCCGTCCACGCGGATCTCGATCACGCCGAGCTCGTCGTCGAACACGGCGAGCATGCCGTCATCGCGGATCGCGACGACAGCACTGTCGGTGGCGAGCCGCTGCGAGCCCAGGCGTTTGCTCGCGCCGGGCGGCAGCTCGTCAAAGCTGTGCCAGCCGCCGGCGGCCACCGGTGGCGGCGGCGTCGGTACAGGCGCTGCAACCGCCGCAGCTGCTGCGATCGGCGGCACCGCGATGACGCGCGATGGCGATCGAGTGCGCTCGCCGCTGCAGGCCAGCAGCACCAGTGCGAGCGCTGCGTAACAACAGGCCCGATTACTCGAGGTCGTCGTAGTCACCGAGCTTGCCGACGTCGAGGTCAGCAGCGCGGGCGTGGCTGTAGATGCCGGCGAGCACGCTGTCGAGGAACGTGTCCGCGACCACTTCGTCGTCGGTCTCCGCGAGGAAGCCGATCGTCGAGGTCGAGACCAGCGCGGTCGCCTTCTTGGCACGCGCCTTCTGCTTCACGACGCTCGCGTCCTTCACCGAGTAGCGAACCGAGCAGATCATGTCGTACTTGCGCTTCGCATCGGGCGAGCCGAGGAGCAGGCGGACCTCCTTCTCCGACTCGTCGAGTCCGACGACCACCGCGTCGACCTTGTCCTTCTTCGCGATCCAGACCTTCGCGCCGTCGAGGCCGTCCTCGAACATCACGAGGTCGAGCTTGCCGCCCGGTACCTTGCGGCCGAGACCGATGTAGCTCGGCGTGTGCTCGCCATCGGCGAGCGTGATGAGGGTCTGGGCGACGAGGCCGCCAGCTGCATGTCCGATCGACTTGACATCACGCATTCGGATCAATCCTCCACGAGTGGGCCATACGCGTCGGGACGACGGTCCCGGAAGAACTGCCAGGTACGGCGGACTTCCTCGATCACAGAGAGGTCGAGCTCGGCAACGACGAGCTCGTCCTTGTCGCGGCTTCCCACCGAGAGGAACTGGCCGCGCGGGTCGACGAAGTAGGACTGACCGTAGAACTCACCGATGTTCCACGGCGCCTCGGTGCCGACGCGGTTGATCGCGCCGACGAAGTAGCCGTTCGCAACCGCGTGCGCGGGCTGCTCGAGCTTCCACAGGTACTCGGAGAGACCAGCGACGGTCGCCGACGGGTTGTAGACGATCTCTGCACCCGCGAGACCGAGTGCGCGCGCGCCCTCGGGGAAGTGGCGGTCGTAGCAGATGTACGCGCCGATCGTCGCGTAGCGGGTCTTGAACACGGGATAGCCCATGTTGCCCGGCCGGAAGAAGTACTTCTCCCAGAAGCCCGACGTCTGCGGGATATGGGTCTTGCGGTACTTGCCGAGGTAGCTGCCGTCCGCGTCGAGGACCGCGGCGGTGTTGTAGTAGACGCCGGCCTGCTCGCGCTCGTAGAGCGGAACGACCATCGCCATCTGATACTTCGCCGCGATCGGCGCGAGCTTCTCGAGCGTCGGGCCCGGGACCGCCTCCGCCGCGTCGTACCAGCGCTTGTCCTGGCCGGGGCAGAAATACGGGCCGTTGAAGATTTCCTGGAGGCAGAGGATCTGGACGCCCTTCTTACCGGCGTCGTGGATCATCGGGAGATGCTTCTCGAGCATCGCCGCCTGGATCTCCGCGACCGACTTCGACTCGTCGTTGATCGGATTCGAGGCCTGGATGAGGCCGGAGAGGACTTTGCGGCTGGCCATATTAGTTCGTCACGAGGGTGGAGGTTTCCTTCGCGATGTCGCCCTTCCAGGTCTCGACATCCTTCGCCTGAGCCGCCCCCGTGGATTTAGCACGTGCGGCTTCCTTCGCCTCGCGCGCAGACTTCTGGCGGTCGACGAGGTCGTGGTGTGTGGTGAAGTACGGCAGGCTCTTTCCAATGAACTCGCGGAGGTTCGCGAACTTGTGGTCCGTCATGAACTTCGCGAGCTCTTCCTTGAGCTCCGAGATGATCTCGTAGCCACGCAGCATTGCGCCGGTGCAGACCTGGACCGTGGACGCGCCGAGCAGGAAGAACTGCGCGGCGTCGAAGCCGGTCTCGATGCCGCCGATGCCGCTGATCTCGACGCCGGGGTTTGCGCGTGCGACTTCCATCACCTGGCGCAGTGCGATCGGGCGCACGCTCTGGCCGGAGTAGCCGCCGGGGACCGAGTGGCCCTCGACCGTCGGCATCGGGCGCAACGTCTTTAGATCGATGCCGGAGACCGAGAGGATCGTGTTGATCATCGCGATGCCATCGGCGCCACCGCGGAGCGCGGATGCGGCCGGCACCGTGGGGTTACCGACGTTCGGCGTCATCTTCGCCCACACCGGGAGCTTCGAGACTTCCTTCACCCAGCCGACGACTTCCTCGACGATGTCGGGGTTCTCGCCCATCGCCATGCCCATCTTCCGCTCGGGCAGGCCGTGCGGGCAGGAGAGGTTCATCTCGAAACCGTCGACGCCGGTCTCCTGGACCTCGCGCGTGATCTGCTGCCAGCCTTCCTTCCGGTACTCCTCCATGATCGAGGCGATCAGGATCTTGTTCGGATAGTTCTTCTTGAGCTGGCGGAGGTCGTCGAGCCAGTCCTGGTAGGGACGGTCGCTGATGAGCTCGATGTTCTGGAAGCCGATGACCTCGTCGCTCGTCCGGCCGCGGACCTTGGCGTAGCGCGGGGCCGTGTTGATCACCTTGCTCGCATCCAGCGAGAACGTCTTGCAGACCATGCCGCCCCAGCCGAGGTCGTAGGAGCGGGCGATGACCTTGCCGTTGGTGCCCGGAGGGCCGGAGCCCAGCACGAACGGATTCTCGAACTTCATGCCATTGACGGTGATGCTCAGGTCGGTCACGTCGCCTCCAGGCGCTGGGGGAAACGGTGTGGCTAACACAGGGGTCGAGCAGGGTTCAACAGGCTTCTGCTCACGAGTCCGGAGTGCGGACAATTCCCTGTGATGCCCCGTCCCTGGAGGCGATTTCCGGGGCGAATCAGAGCTTGTCGATCACGTGCCCGTATGCGAGCGCCTTCTCGTCCTTGCCCATGCCGTCGTAGGTGACCCACACGCGGCCGATCTTCGGATCGATCTTGGTGATCGTCGCGGGCTTGATCGTGCTCACCCACTTCGCCTGGATCTTCTGCCCGACCTTCAGCTTGGGCTTCTGCGGCATCGCAACGCACTCGGCCTTGGGCCGCACGACCAGGCGGCCGGCGAAGCCCGCCAGCAGAAGCTTGTCGCCGCTCACGCGGATCACGTTGTCGACACTCGTCTTGCCGCACGCGACTGTCGAGCCGGCCTGGAACGGCTTGTCGATCTTCACGAACGAGTCGGCCTCGAGCTGCTCCTCCATCTGGCCGATCGGCGTCTTGCGGTCCTTCCCGCCGGTCGCCGGGTTGTCGTAGTCGATGTCGAGGTAGCGCACGATCGGGCGCGTCGGATCCTTCGCGTCCATCACGATCGCGCGCTTCATGCCGGACCCCGATTGCCACCAGGTCAGGATGATGTCGCCGACCTTCGCCTTGCCGCCCTTGGGAAGCGGGATCACGAGCAGGTTAGGCGCGCTGTCCTCGCTGCCGGGCGTCTTGAACTTCGTCGTCTTCGCGCCGGGCTCGATCACCTTGTACGCGTAGAAGATCACGCCCTCCTTGTCGGGCGCCTTCGCGTAGCGGTCGTACATGAGCTTGTTGACCGAGAGGACGTACTCGTCCTTCTTCGCCGCGGTGTCGGCGGCGGGAAGGTCGATGCCGGCGACGGTGCCGTCATCGGGTGCTGCGGTCGCTGCGGCGGAGGTCAGGAGGATCGTAGCGAGAGTGAGGCGTGTGAGCATGTTCCGCCAGCATCGTGCAGCCGCTGCGCCAGATCAAGCGAGGCAACCCCGCGGTCACAGGTGCGCCGAACGCCAGGCAGGGTGGCGAAAACAAAGCACTGCTCGACTCTCGCCACTCGTGATACGGAATCGGCCCTATGTCGACGAACACGATCAACCACTGGATCGACGGCAAGCTCTCGGAGAAGACCGCCGAGCGCTACGGCGATGTCTTCAACCCCGCGACCGGCGACGTCCAGAGCCGCGTGGCGATGGCGACTCCCGCGATGGTCGACGAGGCCGTGGAGTCCGCGTGGAAGGCGTCGCAGACGTGGCGCCACGTGTCGATCGCGAAGCGTACGAAGGTCATGTTCGCGTTCCGCCAGCTCGTCGACAAGCACCAGCACGAGATCGCGAAGCTCCTGACGCTCGAGCACGGCAAGGTCACCGCCGACGCGCTCGGCGAGGTGAACCGCGGCCTCGAGGTCATCGAGTTCGCGTGCGGCATCGCGGACCTCCAGAAGGGCGAGTACTCGGAGAACGTCTCGACCGAGGTGGACAGCTACTCGATCCACCAGCCTCTCGGTGTGGTCGCCGGCATCACTCCGTTCAACTTCCCGGCGATGGTGCCGATGTGGATGTACCCGATCGCGATCGCGTGCGGAAACACGTTCGTGCTGAAGCCGAGCGAGCGCGATCCGTCGTGCGCGAACTTCTGCGCGCAGCTGCTCGCCGATGCCGGCCTGCCGCCCGGCGTGCTGAACGTCGTGCACGGTGACAAGGTCGCGGTCGACCGCCTCCTCGAGCACCCGAAGATCTCGGCGATCTCGTTCGTCGGCTCCACGCCGATCGCGCAGTACATCTACGAGACCGGCACGAAGAACGGCAAGCGCGTGCAGGCGCTCGGTGGCGCGAAGAACCACATGATCGTGCTGCCCGATGCCGACATGGAGCTCGCGGCCGACGCCGCCGTCTCCGCGGGCTACGGTTACGCCGGCGAGCGCTGCATGGCGATCAGCGTGCTCGTCGCTGTTGGCGACGCTGCGGACAAGCTCGTGCCGCTGATCCAGGAGCGCATCGGCAAGCTCAAGGTCTCCGACGGCTTCGAGGCCGGCGCCGAGATGGGCCCGCTGATCAACAAGGCGCACCGCGACAAGGTCGCCGGCTACGTCGACCGCGGCGTTGCCGAGGGCGCGACGCTGCTCTCCGACGGCCGCAAGCTCAGCGTCGCGGGCCGCGAGAAGGGCTTCTTCCTCGGACCGTGCCTGTTCGACAACGTGAAGCCGAACATGACGATCTACAAGGACGAGATCTTCGGCCCGGTGCTGTCGATGACGCGCGTCGCGACCTATGACGACGCGATCAAGATGGTGAACTCGAACCCGTACGCGAACGGCGTCGCGCTGTTCACGAACGATGGCGGCGCGGCCCGCAAGTTCACGCACGAGGTCGAGGTCGGCATGGTCGGCATCAACGTCCCGATCCCGGTGCCGATGTCCTACTACTCGTTCGGTGGCTGGAAGGCGTCGCTGTTCGGCGACCTCCACATCTACGGTACCGACGGCGTGAAGTTCTACACGCGCACGAAGGCCGTCACCTCCCGCTGGCCCGATCCGCGCCACCGCGGCGTCAACCTCGGCTTCCCGACTAATAACTGATCGCCATGCCCGACGAGCTGTCGATCGATGGCCTGACCGCAGGCTGGACGATCGCGCAGCGCGTGAAGGGTCACCGTCACTCGACGGACGACCTCCTGACCGGCTGGTACGCGGCGGAGACCGCACCGGCGGCAACGCGCTTGCTCGATCTCGGCGCCGGCATCGGCGGCGTCGGCCTGCTCGCGCTGTGGCGCGCGCCGGTGACCGCGACGCTCGTCGCGATCGAGGCGCAGGAGATCAGTCATCGGTTGCTCGTCGACAACATCGCGCGCAACGGGCTGACCGATCGCGTCCATCCGATCTGCAGCGACCTCCGGCACGTGCACCTGCCCGAGCGCTTCGATCTCGTGACCGGCAGCCCGCCGTACTGGGACGTGTCCGAGGGCGTGCTGCCCACCGATCCGCAGAAGCTCCACGCGCGCTTCGAGATGCGCGGCGACGTCCGCGACTACGCACGCTGCGCTCGCGCGCACCTCGCGCCCGGCGGCCGCTTCGTCTTCTGCTTCCCGACCGTGCAGCGCGCGCGCGCAGAGGCCGCCGTCGCCGGCGCGAACCTCGCCGTGATCCGCTCGCGCGACGTGATCCCGCGCGCCGGCTCCGCCCCGCTGTTCTCGCTGTTCGCGTGCCGCCTCGTGGAAGAGCCTGGCGAACCGCCAATGCTCGAGCCGCCGCACATCGTCCGAGATGCGGATGGTGTTCCGACCGCCATGCACGCCGCCGCGCGCGCGACGTTCGGACTGAAGTAGGGGTCCGACCCCATTTCAGGCGGATCTCCGTCGCTCACATGCGGCACATACGACCCACAGAGCGATCCAGCGCTCAGAAAGTTTCGTGCGCGGTGAAGACAACCCAGCGATCACGCAAACATCCTGGCGCGCCGTGTCGGGCATGTGGGCTGCACCACGAAGAGGCATGCGTACGATCCTCACCGCCCTCACGCTCAGCCTCGTTGCTCCGGCCGCGCTTGCCGCACCAGGCGACGCGGCTCCGGCCGCGAAGACCGCATCGGACGACACTACGATCGTCGTGCTCCAGCCATCCGGGGCACTACCTCCGATGCTGACGCCGATCGTCGCGGAGACCACGCCCGCGCGCTGCCGGCCGATGATCAAGCGGACGCAGGTGCCGAGCCTGACGCAGCAGCTCCCCGCGCGGATCGCGCTCGCGAGCTGCGTCGCGGATGCAGCCATGCAGCCGCTGCAGCTGATCGACGGTCAGGAATCGGTCCTCGCGATCGAGCAGGCCACCGCGCCCGCGTTCGCGTTGCTCGACAACGTGATCGATGTCGGCGATGCGTCCGTGAAGATCGTGGCGCTGCGCAACCGCGCGGACCTCTACGGTCAGATGAGCGCGAAGATGATGATGACCGTGCCGCCGCTGATGACGAACACGCCGGAGGCCGCGGCGCTCCGCGACACCCGCAAGCAGATCGTCGAGGGCATGGTCGAGCCGTGGAAGGAGATGGCGCGCTCGAACCACCAGGCGATCGTCGACCTCGGCCGTCATCACCCCGAGCTCGTGAAGAACCCGGTCGCGCAGACCGCGATCCGCGACAGCGAGCGTCAGCTCGCGATTCCCGTCGCCACTCGGTAACGAGGAGGCGCCGTCTGCCCCCCGAGGTGGGTAAGTCCCCGGGGAGCAGACGACGTGGTCAGATGTTTGGTTTGCGATCGAGCTTGATCGCAGCGAGCGGTGCGTGCGGCATCTTGACGGCCCCGAGCGGCGGCGTCCACCGCGGCTTGCGCATCGCCGGAACGGGTGTCGGGCGAGAGATGTCGACGAGATCGACGCCCACCTCTTCGATGAGCTCGCCATCGTCCACGGGCATCTCGACCTCGGAGAGCTCGGCGATGCGAATCGCGGCATCGTGGATCTCGGCGCAGCTGGGCCGCGCCTCGGGCTCGGCCGCGAGCATGCGATCGATGAGCTCGGTCAGCGCACGCGGCGCACCGGGAGACCGATCGACCGCGGCCATCGTGGGACGCGCACCGGTCAGTGCCGTGAACACGACAGCACCGAGTGCGAGCACATCGGCGCGCAGATCGATCAGCTCTGCCTCAGCGTCGTGAATGCGGGCATCACACCAGCCGGTGATGCACACCGGGAACGCGCGATCACGCGTGCGAAGGAGGACCTCGGGGCGAAGGTTGCGATGGACGATGTTGCGGCGGTGCGCGTGATCGAGCACCTCGGCGACATCGCGGAGCATCGCGAGCACCTCGTGCACGGGTAGCGGACGGGTAGCGTTGATCACCTCGGAGAGCGCCGTGCCCTCGATGAGCTCGCACGCGATCCACGGCCGCTTGGCGATGACGCCGCACGCGTACACGCGAGGCACGCCGGGGTGGTGCATCGCCTCGAGCAGGCAGG
Organism: Deltaproteobacteria bacterium; assembly: GCA_013813765.1. Taxonomy (GTDB): domain Bacteria; phylum Myxococcota_A; class Polyangia; order Haliangiales; family Haliangiaceae; genus JABFXX01. Next base: position 10,346 of record JACCRC010000017.1, read on the forward strand.
CCTCTCGCATCATCTGCACGGCGGCCGGCGTCTGGTCGACGAAGTCGGCCGCCAGCACGACCAGGCGCGCGCGGCGGGGGAGCATGACGTGGGTCGCCTCGTAGGCCTCGACGTTCCAGCCGCCGGCGAGGTCGCCGTCGATGAGGTAGTCCCCCAGCCGGCTTCCGGCCGTGAAACGATTGGTGATGCCGCCCGTCATGCGGTCGAGTCGGGGTGCACCCGTCGTGCCTCGCGCAACCACGCGCATCGACTGGGTCGAAGCGTCAGGACTGTTGACCTCAGTACCCGGACCGGGCACTCCAGACCTGAGCGCTTCGATCACAGCGCGAAGCTCGTACCTCGCGCGCCACGGTGCCCGATCCTACGATCAGCCGCGGGTGCGCGTGCGGCCCGAGATGCGAATGGAGAAGCCGGCACCGACTTCTTCGATATCGGGTATCGATTCCGGGGCGATGTGCTGAGGCGTCCAGCGGCCGGGATCGATCGGCACGAGCTCGAGTGTGTCGGCGAGCCACTTCGCGCGTTCGCGAACCTCGGCGCTGGTCGGGCGCGCGTGACCCACCGCCATCATCTGGTCGATCAGCGTCGCGACGTCGCCGGGTGCACCGGGATAGCGCTCCGTCGACAAACCGCCGGTGGTCGCGGCCGAGCCGGTAAGCGCGCGGAACGCGATCCTGCCGAGCTCGTGGACGTCGTCCTTCGGATCGACATCGGACTCTGACGTGTCGAGCGTGTGCGCCTCGCCCCACTGCACGAGCGTGACCGCGAACCGGCGCTGGGGAGTGCGCACGATCGAGGACGAAGAGATGTTGCGATGGACGATGCCGCGCTGATGGATGTGATCGAGGATGTCTGCGACATCGCGCATCATCACCACGACGTCGGCGACCGGCAGCGGAGTCTCGCCGATCGAACGGTCGAGGCCCTCGCCCTCCACGTACTCGAACGCGGTCCACGGTCGGCGGTCGGGCAGCACACCACACTCGTACACACGTGGGATGCCCGGATGCGAGAGCGCGTCGACGAGGCAGGCCTCGCGCAGCATGTGGACCGCCATCTCCTTCAGATAGCCCTGCTCGCCGTGCATCACCTTCACGGCCGCGAGGCGCGGGAGCACGACGTGCTTCGCCAGATAGACGAGTCCGGTCCCCTCGCTGCGGAGCTCGCGCTCGACGATGTAGTCACCGATCCGCGTTTCCCTCGGAAAGCGATCGCGCGTGACGGTACGACTCACGCCGTGAAGCGTTGCACGAGATGTGCCCTCGCGCGCGCTATCTCATCCTCGCGTTTCCTGACAGCGCGCGTGTGGCTGCTGGCCCCCCGCAGGGAACAGTCGGCCTCAGCGGCCGTGTGCGATTCGACCGCGCATGAGGACGTAATAGATCCCACCAGAAAGACCGAAGCCGACGAACCAGGACCAGTCGTAGATCGGCTTCAGCGGCTCCCAGAACGCGCCGAGCAGCGCGACGGTTGCGCCGGCGAGCGTCGCGATGACGGCGTTCATGTTCCAGCCGGCCGTGTAGCGGTACGAGCCATCCGCGATGTAGAGCGACTTGAGGTCGAGCTCCTTCTTGCGGAGCACCCAGTAGTCGACGATCAGCACGCCGGCCACGGCGCCGAGCGAGCCGGAGTAGCCGAGCAGCCAGCCGAAGATGTAGCTGTTCGCGTCGCGCATCAGCTCCCACGGGAACATGCAGATGCCGATGAGGCCGGTGATGAGGCCGCCGCGCTTGAAGTCGATGCGCTTCGGGAACGCATTCGCGAAGTCGTTCGCCGGCGACACGACGTTCGCCGCGATGTTGACCGCGAGCGTGGCGATCACGACCGTGAACATCACGATGCCAACGATCAGACGGTTGTCGAACATCGAGCCGAGCGTGATCGGACTCTCGATCGCCCTGCCGTAGATGATCACGGTCGCAGACGTGATCATGATGCCCATCGCAGCGAACACGGTCATCGTCGACGGCAGCGCGACGATCTGACCGATCGCCTGCTCGCGCTGGCTGCGCCCGTAGCGCGTGAAGTCGGGCATGTTGAGCGACAGCGTCGACCAGAACCCGATCGTTGCGGTGAGCGACGGGATGAACAGCTCGCCGAACGCGCCCGGCGTGCCCTCGCTCTCCATGATCGGACCGAGGCCATCGGCCTTCCAGATCGCCCAGCCGACGAGGATGGCTGTCATCACCAGCACGAACGGCGCGGCGAACCGCTCGAGCCGCCGTACGAGCTCCATGCCCTTGTAAATGATCAGGATGTTCAGCGCCCAGAACAGCGCGAACGAGATCCACAGCGTGCCGGGGAACCAGTCCTTCTGGGGCCAGTTGTTGAACGTGAAGCCGCCGAACCAGCCGAGCAGATCGTTCCACCCCGGCCACAGCGACGAGATGAACGCCTGTAGCGCGAGTCCACCGATCCACGCGTTGATGCCGAACCAGCCGCACGCGATCAGCGCGCGCATCAGCGCGGGCAGGTTCGAGCCCGCGGTGCCGTACGCCGCGCGAGCGAGCACCGGGAACGGGATGCCGTACTTCGTGCCGGGGTGCGAGTTGAGGAGGATCGGCGCGAGCACGATGATGTTGCCGAGCAAGATCGTCAGCAGCGCCTGCCACCAGCTCATGCCCGCGGCGATCAGGCCCGACGCCATGGTGTACGTCGGGATGCAGTGGGCCATCGAGATCCACAGCGCCGAGTAGTCCCACGTGGTCCACGTGCGCTTGGCTACCGGTACCGGCGCGAGGTCCTCGTTGTAGAGCGAGGACGACTCGAGCGCCTCGGGCGACTTCAGCTCCACGCGCCCATCGGCGTGAGTGATGGTGTCAGCGTCGCTCATCGGCGCTCCGAAGCTAGTAGATTCGGATCCGTGAAGCGAGCATTCGTGACCGGAGGTTCGGGCTTTCTCGGACGGAAGCTGATCGCGACGCTCGTCGGCCGCGGCGTCGAGGTCCGAGCACTCTCGCGCAGCGACAGGTCCGACGCGGCGGTCACGAAGGCGGGTGCAACGCCGGTGCGCGGCGACCTCGGCGACACCGACGCGATGCAAGCGGGCATGACCGGCTGCGACGTCGTGTTCCACGCGGCTGCGTTCGTCGAGGAGCACGGCAAGCTCTCCGAGCACATGACGATCACCGTCGACGGAACGAAGAGTGCGCTGATCGCGGCGAGGGCCGCGGGCGTGCCGCGCTTCGTGCATGTCGGCACCGAGGCCGTGCTCGCGGACGGCAATCCGATCGTGCAGGCCGACGAGACGCGGCCATTCCCGACGCATCCCGCGGGCCCGTATCCGCTCACGAAGGGGCTCGCCGAGAGGGCCGTGGTCGCCGCGAACGCACCGGGCTTCGTGACCGTCGGCATCCGCCCGCGCTTCATCTGGGGAGCGGACGACACCAGCCTCCTGCCGAAGCTCGTCGGCGCGGTGAAGGCGAAGAAGTTTGCCTGGATCGGCGGCGGCCACTACCTCACGTCGACGTGCCACGTCGCGAACGTCGTCGAGGGCGCGCTGCTCGCGGCCGAGAAGGGACGCGGCGGCGAGGTCTACTTCCTCACCGACGGCGAGCCGGTGGACTTCCGCGAGTTCCTCACCGCGATGCTCGCCACACAGGGCGTCGATGCCGGGACGAAGACGGTGCCTCGCTGGGTCGCGAAGCTGGTCGCGTCCCTGACGTCGTGGATGGCGAAGCCACCGGTCACGAAGCAGGCGTTCGCGCTGATCGGCGGCGAGGTCACGGTCGTCGACAAGAAGGCGCGCACGGAGCTCGGCTACAGAGGCCTCGTCACACGGGATGCGGGCCTGGCGGAGATGCGGGCTGCGGCCGCTGCTTCCGCGTGATGAGCAATGCCGACCAGGCGCGGACGAGTGTTTATCGAGCCGAGCGCGCTCGCCCGGCAAGCGCCTGGACCTGCTGCGCGCGTACCGCGGCGGATGCTCTCGGATCGTACTCGGCCGGGGTGATCTTGCGCCCGAGCACCTCCTCGACCGCGAACAGCGTGAACACACGCATGTGCGCGAGCGGGTCGGCGAGCCCTTTCATGAGCGCCGGTAGCTCGTACGAACCGAGCGGCGATCGAGCGTAGGCCGCCGCCGCCATCAGCCGCAGCGCGGGCTCCTTCGACCCGAGCCAGACCTCTCCGACCGATCGGTCGAGCTCGCCATACGCCGACCAGCCGCGCGGATCGAGCGCGATGTCGTGGCCGCGGCGCAGCTCGTCCACGGTCCACGCGATCGAGCGATCGAGGTGACACAGGTTGCACGCATTCGGGGCCGCGGCCGACAGCATCGCCGGGTCCGCACCCGAGCTGATGCGATGCGTGCGCACGACGCGATCGATCCCCATCACGACGCGCGGCATGTGGCAGTCGAGGCACGTCGTCGCGGGCTTGTGCCCGCTGTGCACGGCGGCCGCCTCGGGCTTCGCGAACGCTGGGTGACACGTGATGCACGCCGCGATCGCGCGGGTCTCGTCGGAACCGCCCGTGTGCGGATCGTGACAGTCGATACAGCGAGCCGTGGTGCACGGCGATGCGGCGAGGTCGAGTGCCTCGCTCGAGTTGCGCAGCGCGGTGCCATCAGGAAGCCGCGGCGATGGACCCGAGTGGCATTGCGCGCACACCGCGTTGACGATCGCCGCGTCGGTGCGC
>JACCRC010000019.1 GCA_013813765.1 Deltaproteobacteria bacterium
CCTCGGCGAGCAGGGCGACGGCGGTCGCCGGATCTCCCGCGATGCGGCCTTGCAGGTGCTCGACGAGCGCGGGCACCGAGGCCTTGCCCGCGACGCGCAGCGCCTCGCGCGAGCCCTGGCGCTGCTGCGACTGCGCGAGGTTGATGACGAGCATGCGCATCGCATCCTCACCGGCCTTGCCCGCCTTCGGATTCGCCGCGATCTGGCCGAGCGAGTAGGCGACCTTCGCGCGGTACGCGTCGCTCGGACCGGAGAGCTGCTCGGAGAGCGCGTCGATCGCATCGACGGCACCGAGCGAGCCGAGCGAACCGACGGCTGCCGTGCGGACTTCCTCGTCGAGATCGTTCAGTAGCCGGATCAGCGCCGGCACCGCCGACGGATCGCCGAGCTTTCCGACCGCGCGCACCGCGAGCCTGCGCGTCTCACGCGCGGTCTCGCCAAACTTCGCGACCAGCGGGATCACGGCGCGCTTGTCGCCGAGCTCCTCGAGCTGCTGGATCGTCGCGTTCTTCACCTCGGGCTTCGGATCCTCGAGCCGCGGGATCAAGGCGATCACGACGTTCGGGTTACCCTTCTTGCCGATCGTACCGAGCGCCTTCACGGCCTTCTGCCGCACCAGCGCTTCGGGATCCCCGAGCGACCGGATCAGCGCTGCAGTGGCTTCCGCGCCGCCGATGTCGCCGAGCGCCTCGGCCGCGACCGCCTTGGTCTGCGCGGACTGATCCCCGAGCCAGTCGACCATCATCGACACCGCGGCGAGCGAACCGCCCTGACCGAGCGCCTTCGCGGCCTGGTGGCGGACCTTCTCGTCATCGTCGGAGAGCGCCTTGATCAGGTGCGGCTGCGTGAGCGCGACGTCGTACTTCGCCAGCTCGATCACGGCCTCGAGGCGCTTCGCCGGGTCGTCGCTCTGCAGGCCTTCGGCATCGACCTCGACGTGACCCGCCCAGTCGAACGTCCACGCGTGCGCTGGCCGCGGCGTACTCGCGGAGAGTCCGAGCGCGAGGAACAGGCCTGCCGCGAGACGCTGCATCAGCGAAAAGTATGCCTCACCGCCGAGGCTTCGCCAGCTCGGCGAGCGCCCACTTCACCTTCTCGCGGAGGCGATCCGGGAGGTCGAGCTCGAGCAGCTCGCGGTACTCCGCGGTGGCCCCGGCACGGTCGCCGCGCTTCCACCGGAGCGCCGCGAGCGCGACGCGCGGCCGTGGGTCCTTCGGGCTCGCCTTGCGGGCGTGCTCGAGTGCGTCGACCGCACGCAGGTCGTCGCCCTGGTTGTGGCGCAGAATACCGAGGTCGTGCCACGCGGCGGCGTCGTTCGGCTGTGCAGCGACGGCGCCTTCGAGCTGCGCGATCGCCTCGGCGACCTCGCCCCACGAGATCAGCGTCTCGGCGTACTCGCGACGCGCGAACGCGATGCTCGGGGAATCCTTCGCCTCGGCCACCGCGCGCTGGTAGTGCGTCCGCGCGACGTCGTGCTGCCGCGCCTTCTCCGCCTGCTCCGCGCGCGCGACCTCGCTGCGCACGACCGCGCTGGGCTCCGGCGGACGTGCGTGTCCGCAGGCGCCGAGCGCGAGCAGGAGCACGAGCCGCCTCACTCCGACTTCTTCTGCTTCGCCACCGCGATCGCGTTGGGCCGGCGCGCGGGCGGGGCCAGCTCGATCGCGGCCTCGATGTCATCGTCGTGGACCTCGGCGGTCGGCATCGGGTGACGACGCGACAGGATCTCCGGCCGTGCATCTTCCTCGGCCTGCTCGCGCGCGCGAGACTGCGCGCTCAGCCGCTCGAGCTCGGCGATCGACTGTTGCTTCGTCACGTCGGGCTGACCGAGCAGCGCGCGCAGCTCCGCGGCCGTCGGGGCCTTGATCGGCGTCTCGGTGCTCCACTCGTCGCCGTCGAGCTTCGCGTCGATCCGCGCCGCGAGGCCCGGCGTCTTCGTGCCAGGCTCGCTCGCGGCGTCGAACTTCGGCATCGACGGCTCGGTGCGCGCGGCCTCTTCGATCTTCGGGAAGCTCGGAGCAGTCTTCCCTGCGTCGTCGGTCGCAGGAGCCGGCGCCTGCAAGTTCGGCAGCGTGCGCCGCGACTCGTCGTCCGTTGGGGCACGATCGAGCAGCTCGCGCGGCTCGAGCTTCATCGCGGGCACCGTAACGTCCTCGTGCGGCGTGGCTGTCGGGCGCTCCTCGAGGATGAACGGGGGAAGTCGGCTGATCGGGCTCCCCGCGCGCAGGGGCGGCGGGTTCGTCACGGCATTCTCGAGATCCACCGGCGACGGCGGCCCGGCGGTACGGTGCTCGAGCCCTGGAACCGGCGGAATCGTCGGCGACGAACGACGGCCCGGCGCTGCCGGCGGCGGCACGGTCGGGGCGCGGCGGTTCAGCATCGGCGGAAGCGTCGCGGCTCGCTTGCGCGCCGCCGGTGCGGCCTCGCCGAACGTCGCCGAGGTGATGATGCCGTCGGGTGGTGGTTGTGTCGGTCCCTTGCGCGCGGACTTCGCGATGTCGGCGAGCGCGACCTCCTCGACTTTGATCGGCGGCGGCTTGCTCGACGTGCGGCGCTGCACGAGATCGATCGGGGGCGAGCTCGGAGGCTTGCTACGTTCCGGGACGGGCGGTGGCACCGATGCGGGCTTGCCGCGTTCCGCGACCATGCCGGGCTTCGTCTCGCGCGCGACGGGCGCGGTCGTGGTGATCGGATCGACGTCCATCTTCTCCGGCCTCGCCGGCTTGGTCTCGGCGAGCGCGACCTCGTTCGTGGTCTGCGCGGATATCGACGTGCTCGCGGGACCCGACTTCACCGAGGTGTCGCGCTGCGCCGGGCTGCGATCGAGTGAATCGAGACGCGGGCTCGTCGACACGAGGGGCTCCGCATCCTTGCTCGCACTGGCGTCCTGCTGCGCCTTCTGCCACGGGTACTCGATGCGGCCGTGGTTCGCGTGGCGGATCGTATCCTTCAGCGAGTCACTGATCCGCCGCAGATCCGACATCGACAGACCGGACTCGTCGAGCTGACCGAGGTGAAGCTTGCCGTAGACGATCCGCTGCACGAGCGAATCGATCGACTGCGTGTCGGGCTTCTTCAGCGTGCGGCTCGCGGCCTCGACCGCATCGCAGATCGCGAGGATGGCGGTCTCGCGGCTCTGCGGCGGATGACCCGGGTAGCGGAACTGCTCGACCGAGAGTCCGCGCGGGTTCCCGATCTCCTTCGTCTTCCCCCAGAAGTACTCGAGCACCCCGTTGCCGTGGTGCATGTGCATGAAGTCGACGATCCGCTCGTGCAGTCCCGCCTTGCGGGCGGCGACGAGGCCCTCGGTGACGTGCGCGAAGATCGCATCGCAAGAGACCTCGGGAGGCAGCTGATCGTGCGGGCTGGTCTCGCCTGGGTCGAGGTTCTCGATGAAGTACTTCGGCTGCAGCGACTTGCCGAGGTCGTGATAGTAGGCGCCGACGCGCACGAGGCGGCCACTCGCACCGATCGCGTTCGCCGCGATCTCCGCCATGTTCGCCATCATGAGGCTGTGCTGCCACGTGCCCGGCGCCTTCTCGGCGATCTGCTTTAGTAGCGGGTTCGAGAGATCCTCGAGCTCGATCAGCTTGCCGCGCGTGATCTCGCCGACGAGCATCTGGTAGATCGGCAAGAGTGGCACCGCGAGCAGCGTCGCGATCGCCGGGCCCACCGCGGCGGCGAACCACGCCGAATGCAGCGGGTCGCGCAGCGTCGGAAGGCGTCCGGTGGTCAGGTACGTCAGGAGCACGTACGTCGCGGCGGTGAACAGCGTCGTCACCACACCGGCGGTGACGACGGCGCGGACGCGATCCTTCGGCTGCTCCGCGACGACAAGGCCGGCGATCGCCGCCTGCACGAGCAGGATGATCGCGACGCCGACATCGAACGGGCCGAGCAGCGCGACGGTCAGCGCGCCGAGGATGCCGGTCGCGAGGCCGACGACTCGATCCAGCGCGAGCGTGGGGATCATCGCGAGCAGCGCGACGGGCACGACGAGCACGCTGACCGAGGTCATGAGGAGCATCACCTTCACGGCGATCGCGAGGACCGCGATCGACACGAGGCTCACGACCTGGACGCGCACGAGCCGCCCGCGGGTGGACCGCCGCATGTGGTGCGTGAAGATCGCGGCGAGCACGAACGACAGCATGAACAGCGCGACATACGGCAGCGCGCCGCGCGGTGCCGCTGCCGCGATCAGCTGCGCGTTGTGCTCGTCGTCCGCCGTCGCTTGCTCGCCGCGCGCGATCAGCACGCCACCGTTACCGATGTGACCGCCATCGGCGGTGGTGAAGCCGGAGAGAGCGGGGACGCGCACCGTCAGCGGCGCGATCTGCTTGTCCTTCACGACGCCTGCGCCGAGCGCGGCGAGCCAGCGGTCCGCGGTGAGCGTCGGTGTCACGACGAACGCGAACCCGAGTGCGAACACCACGCCGAGCCACCAGCTCACGCGGGGCCGGCGAGGGATGATCTTCGCGAGCTCGCTGCGCGGTCCGTCGGTGGCCGCACGCAGCGACGCCAGCGATCGCTGAGGAACCGGGCCGTCAGGTCCGCCGGACATCAGATCCCGATGTCGAACTCGGCGCGAGTGCGGCCGCTCTTCAGCGTCGGGAACTTCATGCCGCGCAGCACACCGTTGAGGCATGACCACGTGGCGCCCGCCTGCTTGCCATCGACCTTCACGAACGTCACGCGACCCGAGGGCCCGTCGATGATGATGCCGATGTTCGCCTGCCCGGCGCCGGTGCGCTGGAGGCATCCGCCGAGCTGTCCGCCGTAGTGCGAGTACACGTTGTAGACGGTGCCCATGTCGAGCGTGCTCGACCCGCCGTCATCCTCGTCGCTCATGTCGAGCGACAGATCCTCGCTGCCCTTCGCGTAATTGCCGCCGGGACGAGTGCCGCCGGGGCGAGTCCCGGTGTTCCGCTTCGGCGGCGCCTTCGGCATCGTGACCTTCACGTTGAGCGACGCGCCATCGAGCGTCGACACGCCCGCGACCTTCTTCGTCGGGTCATCGCCGCGCGCGGCTTGCACGACGAAGTACACGCCGATCGCGACGCCGACCACACCGAGCCCGATCACCGAGTAGAGCAGGGCACCGCGCTTCTTCTCGCGGCTCTGCACGGCGACCTCGGCCTGCGCGCGCCGTTGCATGTCGATGCGCTGCCGCGCCTGATCGACCATCGGACCGAGCATCGGGTGCGTCGACACATCGACGCGCGCCCCGCTGTCCTTGTCCATGATGATGTTGCCCGCGACGATGTCGCCCTTCTCGATCTGCGCGATCACGTCGGCGAGCGAGAACGGGCCGTAGTCGAGCTTGCCCTTGCTGATCAGCCACTTTTCGTTGCTGTCGGCGAGCGCCGACGCGAGCACGCGATCACCACTGCCGGAGGCGGCCATCTGCCCCGATGCGCCCGCGGCACCGATCTCCGCCGCGAGGCTGACTTGCTGCACGTCCGCGAGCGACGGCGCACTCGCCAGCGTCGGCACCGCGGTCGTCATCATCGCGCCGCCCTTGTTGAGCGCCTCGCCGACGACCTCGCCGAGCACGTCACAGCGGCCGAACCGCTTCTCCGGATCGCGATGGCACGCGCGCGCCACCAGCTCGTCGATCTGCGAGTTCACGCCGGGCACCACCTCCGAGGGTCGCGGGCCGCCGCGCTCGAGCGACGTACCGACGAGGCACTCGTAGAGCAGCGTGCCGATGCTGTAGACGTCGCCGGCGCCGCTCGGCACGCCGGACTTCACGACCTCGGGTGCGATCGTTGCCTGTGCGGGCAGCAGGCCGGCGCGCATCGCCGCGATCACGCCTGCGCCGAGGGCCAGATCGATCACGCGCACGCGGCCGGAACGGTTGACGACGATCGACTCGTCGGCGAGCGCGCCATGGTGGACGTCGGTGAGCGCCGCGGTGACGCCGGTGACGAGGTTGCCGGTCGCGCGCATACCGAGACCGGCGTTGCCCGCGCGGTTACTGCCCATCCGCTTCTTCTGGAGCAGCTCGCGGACAAGCGAGCCCTCGATCTCCTCGGTCGCGATCCACAGGATCTCGCCGGTCAGGCCGGCGGCGATCGTGTGCACGAGGTGCTTGTGCTCGGGGAGCGCCGCGGCGGCGCGGGTGCCCGCAACGATCTGATCGCGGATGGTCGCGTTCGACGACATCACGGCGTGTACGACGAAGAGCGTGGCCGGACCCTTCGGACCTTCCGCCTTGTAGGCATCCGCGATGCGCAGCGGCCACAGCGGCGCGACGATGCGGTACTCGCCGAGCTGGAAGCCGGGCGCGAGGCGCGAGCCACTCTGGGCAGCGTGGGATCCGGACGTCGTTCCAGCCGCGGTCATCGACGAACAGCCCCCATTGGCAGACCGGTAGAATAGGGGTCGAGCCCGACGGAATCAATCGAACGCAAGGCCATCGACGGTCATGGAGGACACTTCGCGACGCTGGCACGGGCGAGCGCGAGCGGATTGCGGCCTAGCTGGCGTAAGTACGCGCAACCTCGGTCGAGATCGCCGCCCTTGATCAACGCGTCGGCGAGCAGGTATTTCGCCCGAGCGCTCCTCGGATCGACCCCGAGCGCGAGGTCCGCCTCGGCGAGCTGACGCAGGCGGTTGCCCTGCTTCATCGCCTCCTCGGCCGCCTTCAGGTGCTCGTTGACCTTCTTGGTCACCGCGACGCCGGCATCGCGCGATCGGCCCCCCGCGTCGATCGGCGCTCCCGCGACCGCCGCATCGATCGGCGGAGCCCCGGCATCCGGTGCTGCATCGGCCGGCGCCCGCGCGACCACGCCGGCATCTGCGGGCGGAGTGCTGCCAGCGCTCTTCTTCCTGGTCGCGACCGCGATCGTGACACCGATCATCGCCATCACCGCGACACCGCCGAGCACGAGGTAGAGCCCGCGCTTCGAGCGGACGGGCGGCGAGTCATCGGGGCCGAGCGTCGTGATCTTGTAGGTCGACTCGGCGGGCATCGTCGGCGCGGACCGCGCGGGCAACAGCGTCTGGCCCGGCTCGACGAGCTCGGGCGGCAGCGCCGCGAAGAACGACGAGCCCGCGAGCATCGTCGCGCGCATGCCCTTGTTCGAGCGCGCGGCCGCGCCGCCGCGGCTGACATAGACCTCGAGCTGCGCGAGCATCTGGTCCAGCTCCTCGGCGCCCTCCGGCCGTTGCTCGCGTCGCTTCGCGAGGCACCGCTGCAAGAGCTCGTCGAGCTTCGGATACTGCGCGAGCTCCGGCACGAGCGCCTCGAGGTGCGGCGGCGGCGTGCGCGCGTGGTGCGTGAGGAACTCGATCGCGGTCTTGCCCTCGAACAGCGCGCAACCCGTGAGCATCGAGAACATCGTCGCCGCGAGCGAGTACAGATCGCTGCGTCCATCGAGCTCGTGACCGCACGCCTGCTCCGGCGACATGAACTCCGGCGTGCCGAACACCATGCCGGCCTGCGTGAGCGCGAACCGCGACCTCTCGCTGACCGCGGCGCCCTGCATCAGCTTCGCGACGCCGAAGTCGAGGAGCATCGCGTGATCGGGATCCTCGCCGACGCGCATGAGCAAGATGTTGTCGGGCTTGAGGTCGCGGTGGACGAGGCCGCTGCGATGCGCGGCGCCGAGCGCGTGCAACGCGTGCCGCGCGATGTGCAGCACGCGGCTCGGCGCGAACGGACCGTCGACCTCGAGCTCGCGCTGCACGGTGCGCCCGTCGAGGTACTCGAGCACCATGTAGTAGTCGTTCTGAGGCGTCACGCCGAAGTCGAGGACCTTGACCGCGTGCGGCGAGTCGACCTTGAGCGTCGCGCGCGCCTCCCGGGCGAACCGCTGGAGCGCCTGGGCGTCGGTCGTCAGGTGAGGCTTCAGCAGCTTCACCGCGACGCGGCGATCCATCGCCAGGTGCTGCGCGCGAAACACCGAGCCCATGCCGCCCTCGCCGAGGACAGCATCGAGGCGGTAGCGGCCGTCGAGGACGATGCCGACGAGCCCGGCTGCGAATCCCCCCGAGTCGGTCATCACCCGAGGACTAGAATCGCATGCCGTTCTTGATCCGGAACGACAGCCAGTCCCAGCCGAGGTACAGGGCCCCGGCGGCTACGACGATCCCGGCGACGGGTGCGATGACCACGCCTGCGGCGACAGCGCCTCCGGCAGTGACGGCTGCCAGCGCACCTTTCCGCTTGGCAACCACCTTGTTGCGCTGCACGAGCGAGCTCACCACCGGAGCGTGCACCATGCACATCGACCTGTCAAAGCGCGTGGCTGCAGTGACACAGCGGGCGTGGAAGCAGAGACACGGTCGTCCCAACTGCGCCCACCGGCGTGGGTCGAGCGTGGCCCACGAGGTGCAAACTCCTGGATCTGCTACCTGTCGTGATAAAAGGAACGAAGCAACCGATGACGCAGCCTACTGGCACCCGATCGAAGCAGCATGGAGCGGTCCTGTTCGGCCTCGCCGGAGGGATGCTCGTCACCGCAGCAGGTCTGCTCGGTGGCTACTACGTCCTCGGCACGAAGAGCGAGGCGATCGCTGCGACCACGGAAGCGTCGTCCACCGCGAGCGCGAAGGAGCCTGCCGCGAAGACGCCCACCGCCACACCCGCGGGCCCGCTCGGCACGTTCCTCGACACGTCCGTGACGCTGAAGGTCGCCGGTCAGCCCGTCACCGTCACGTGGGCCGAGCTCGGCGTCGAGCCGGATCCCGACGAGATCGGTCGCTCGCCCGTGACGTCCAAGGCTGACCTCGCGTCGCTCGGCGGCAAGGGCCTCATCCCGGTGCGCCTCGATCGCGAGAAGGCGGTCGCGAAGCTGCTCGAGCTGAAGGCGAGCTACGACCGCGCGCCGAGCAACGCGTTCCTCGATCTCGAGGCGCGCGCGATCCACGCCGACAAGCCCGGCATGGGCCTTGACGTGTGGGGCTCGCTGCCGCGCATCGAAGGCGCCGCGCGCCAGGGCGCCGCCGCGCTCGAGCTGATCGACGTGCCCGTTCCCGCGGTCGTGACCAAGGCGAACCTCGGCATCGAGGACATCTCGCAGGTGCTCGGCTATCACGTGACGAAGTTCCCGGTCACCGATCGCGATCGCAACTTCAACCTCAAGCTCGCCGCGAGCAAGATCAACGGCTACGTGATGAAGCCCGGCGAGGAGTGGTCGTTCAACGGCGTCGTGGGCGAGCGGTCGCAGAAGATGGGCTACAAGATCGCGCACGTGATCACCTCCGGCGAGATGGTCGACGGCCTCGCGGGCGGCACCTGCCAGATCTCGACCACGCTGTTCGGCGCCGCGTTCTTTGCCGGCCTCGATATCGTCGACACGCGCAACCACTCGCGCCCGAGCACCTATACGCCGCTCGGCTTCGACGCGACGGTCGTGTGGCCCGACACCGACCTCAAGCTCAAGAACCCGTACGACTTCCCGGTCGCGCTGCGCTACGTTGTCGCGAACGGCGAGGCCAAGGTCGAGGTGCTCGGCAAGAAGCGCCCGTACGACAAGGTCGTGTTCGAGCGCCGCGTGCTCGAGACCACGCCGTACTCCACCGAGGAGCGCCTCGACGAGGAGGTCGCGCTCGACACCACGAGCATCGACCAGGCCGGCTTCGACGGCTACAAGCTCGAGCGGTTCCGCCGGTTCTACAAGAACGGCAAGGTCGTGAAGACCAACAAGTGGACCGTGAACTACAAGCCGGTCACCGAGTACATCCGCCGCGGCACGAACCCCGATCCCGAGGCGAAGCCCGCGGTCGCGAAGGAGTCGCACGGTCCGAAGGTCCCGTCGAGCGACACGTTCTCGATGGCTCAGTAGGCGCGGCGCGCCACGAGCGTCTACGAGCCGTAGGGGTCGGGCACGTCCTGCGGGGACGGGCTCGGTGCCTGGGGCATCTGCGCGCTGCCGCAGTTGCCGTTGCTCTTGGAACCGGACCACGTGACGTCCTGGCCCTTGAGCGTCGCCTTCGCATCGGTACCGAACTGCATGTTCGTGCCGGCGTGGATCTCGATGTTCGACTTCGCCGTGAGCTCGGCTTCCTGCGCCATGATCTGCATCTCGCCCTTCGGCGACTGGAAGCAGACGTCGCCCTTCTTGGCCTCGATGATGATCTTGTTCGCCTTCGCGTCGAACGTGATGATGCCGCAGCCGGTACCGTCCTCGATGATCAGCTGCTCCAGGTCATCGTCGAAGGTGATCTTCGAGCCCGCGCGTGACTTGATCAGGCGCTTCGGATTCTTTCCGTCGGCGTTCTTGTCGGGCGGCTTGTCCTTGCCGTTCCATAGCGCGCCCACGACGAGCGGGTGATCGAGATCGCCGTGCTCGAACATCACGAGCACCTCGTCATCCTTCTCGGGGATGAAGAACCAGCCGCGGTTCTTGCCCGCGCCGAGCATGATGATCGGGCACCAGAACGTGGTCTCGTCCTTGTGCAGCACCGGCAGCTTCACCTTCACGCGGCCGAGCTTGCTGGGGTCCTTGTTGTCCGTGACGATGCCGATCATCGGCTCGTAGACGCGGCTCCCCTCGGTCTCTGCGGTGCGGATCTGATCCGCGAACACGCTGGCGAGGTCGTAGATCGGCCGCATAGCTACAGCTTACTACGGCCGTGGAGGGGCCGGGCTTCCCCCCACGGGAGCCACAGGTAGGACACCCAGGAGGTGCGGCGCGGGCAGGGACGGCTGCAGCGCGCTGGAGACCACCAGGCCGACGTTGACCTCTCCCTGCCAGGTCGGCGGGATGGACACCGAGAAGCGGTCACGGACCTTGTCTCCGGCCTTCCAGCGGATGGTCGGGAACCCACCATCCGCGGTACTCCGCAGCGGCGAGCGCCAGGCTTCGGGGGATGGGACCTGCTCGGCGGTGGCTGTCCTCGGCCACACCACGAGCTGGAACTTGAGGTTCTCGGTCGTCTCCTTCAGCGACTGGAAGTACACGAGCACGTCCGCCGGTGCGCCGGCGACGAGCGGCTTTCCGGGCGCGGTACCGATCCCGGCGACCTGGATCGCGCCATCCGCCAGCGCCACGCCCGAGGTCGCGATCGGAGGCGGTTCGTTCGCGAACACGTCCTGCAGGTAGCGGAACGCCTGGTTGAAGTTCGGGTCGCGCGCGTACATCACGCGATCCATCCAGTTCTGCAGCGCGGCCTGCATCTTCGCGAGCGCCGGTGGGTTCGCGGGCGCGAGGTTCGATCGCTCCCACGGATCGGCCTTGAGATCGAACAGCTCGTAGACGTTGTTGTTGATGTAGTAGATGAGCTTCCAGTCCTCCGAGATCGCCGCGCGCTGCTTGCCCGGTGCATTGGTCTCCGCGAACACGATGCGCTCGGAGTCGGGACGGCCGCTGAACAGCTGGGTGACGAGGCTCTTGCCCTCGAACGAGAGGTCACTCACGTCGATGCCGCACAGCTCGGCGAGCGTCGGCACGATATCGATGGGCGACGTTGCACCACCGACCTCGCGCGCCGCGTTGTCGGGGATGTACCAGATCATCGGTACGTGCAAGAGCTCGCGGTAGAGCGCGATGCCGTGCGTCCCGAGCGGCACGTTGTGCTCGCCCATGCTCTCGCCGTGATCGCTCGTGATGATGATCAGCGTGTTCTCGCTGCTCGGGAGGCGGCGGAGCTCGTCGAGGAGGCGACCGACCTCCTGATCGGTCCATTTGAGCTCGGCGTCGTAGAGATCCTCTTCCTTCGAACCGTAGTCGACGACATTCGGGTGCGCGACGTAACGGCCGTGCGGATCGATGTAGTGCGCCCACAAGAACCACTTGCGGCTCTGCTGCTGGGTGACCCACTGCAGGATCCGGTTCGTCACCTTGTCGGCGGCGACGCGGTACGCATCCGGCTGCTTGCCGATCGAGTTGTCGTAGTCATCGACGCCCTGCTGGAGACCCCAGTCGTTCCACCAGTCGTGCGAGCCGATGATGCCGGTGTAGTAGCCACCGCGCTTCATGATCTCGGGGAGCGTCGTGTTCTCCGGCTTGATGCGGGGCGGCGTTCCCTTCGGATTCGTCTCGTCGAGCGCGATGCCGGAGTGGAAGAACTTCGACGTCATGATCGCCGGGATCGACGCCATCGTTCCCGCCGACGGCGCCTGCGTCCAGGTGAACGAGGTCGAGCGCTTCACGAGCTCGGCGAGCCGCGGCGTGGTGTCGCGCGCCTTCGGCCCCTTCGCGTAGCCGCCGAACGTGGTGCGGTCGTAGCGCAGCGTGTCGATCGTCAGGAGCAGCACGTTCCACGGCTTCTTGAACTGATCGGGCACCGGGATCGTCGGACCGCTCGGCACCGCGAGCGATGCCATCGAGAAGTCGTGGCCGTCGCAGTTCTGATCGATGCCGTCATCGGGCTTGTCGATCGCACCGCGGTTGATCGACCGATCGAACGGCGCGCAGTCGGCCTCGCCGAGCACGGTGCCGAAGCCGTCGCGGTCGAAGTCGTTCGCGGTGCGCACGATGCCGATCAGCTTTTCGAGCGCGGGCGAGCCGGTGATCGCCATGTACTTCGTCTCGAGGTCGGCGCCGATCCACGCGAACGTCACCGTGCACAGCGCGAGTGCGGCGGCGGCGATGCCGAGTCCCGTGCGTCGTTCGCGCGGGCGCCGGGCGAGCCGCGGGTGCAGCATGGCCCCGAAGCCCATCCCGATCACGACCGCGATGGCCGACACGATCAGGCGCACGGGCATGACGGAGCGGCTCTGCGGCAGCGCGAACCAGCACGCCGTGAGCGCCGCACCGATGAGCCCGGCGAGCGCGAATCCCGCCGCACGCCACCGGCCCAGCGGATTCGCTGCGCCGAACAGCGGGGCGAGGGCGCGGGCGCCGGCCGCAGCAGCTGCGGACGCGATCCGGTAGAGCACGGCACCAAGCCCGATCGCGACGATTCCCATCGCGGCGATCAGCACGCCGGTCAGTTGTGCCTCGCGGAAGTTGAGCATCGCCCACACGGTCCCGCGCTGGAGCGCGGCCCCCGCGACCAGCGCGACCACGACGGCACCCCACACGCGCGGCACGCCGTTGTGGATGCCGTCGTCGAGCGCACCGGGCACGAACCAGCCGGCGTCTCGGCCGGCGGCCGGGGCGAGCTGCGCGCGCACGAACCGCACGGCCACGAGCCCGCCAGCGAGCGCGACGGTCAGGATCAGCCAGAGCACGAGCGACAGCGTGGCGACGAGCGCGGCGAGCCGGATGCTGCTCGTGAACGAGCTGCCGCCGACGTAGGCGTATCGCGTGAGCGCATACTCGACGGGCGCGAACGCGATAGCGCCACCTAGCGCCATCGTGATCGCGCGGGCCACGTCGGCGATCGCGGCGTGGCGAACGCTGCGGTAAGGCAACACGATCGATCCGGTGGTATCACGTTCCCCGAACACGTGCCTGTCCGTGCTTTTGTGACTCGCTACGGCTGGTTGATCGCGATCGCCGCGGCCTACCTCTACGTGTTCCCGTACTTCCCGAAGATCCAGAGCGCGAACGAGCTCCCCCGTGTCTATTTGACGCGGGCCCTCGTCGAGGACGGAACAGTCCAGATCGACAAGGGAGTCAGGCAGTGGGGCGGGACCGCCGACGTATCGCCGAACGGCGGTCATCACTACTCGAACAAGGCGCCGGGCTCGTCGATGCTCGCGGTGCCGGCCTACGCGATCGCGTCGGTGGTCACCGAGCCGGGTCTGGGCCTGTCGATGTGGCTGTGCCGCGTCGCGGCCGGGATCGTCCCGATGCTGGTGTTCCTGTGGCTGCTCTGGGGCTTCCTCGCGCGGTTCGCGCCCGATCCCGCGGTCCGCACGCTCGTGCTCGTGGCCTATGGCCTGGGTTCGATGGCGATGACGTACTCGATCCTGTTCTTCTCGCACCAGCTCGGGGCCGTGTGCGTGGGCTCGTCGTGGATCCTCGCGCTGGACGTGGTGGAGCGCCGGCGTGGGCTGAAGGCGATGGCCGCCTCGGGTGCGCTCGCGGGCGCGGCGCTGCTGACCGACTACCAGGCCGTGTTTGCCGCCGTGCCGGTCGCGGTGATGATCGTCGTCAAGATCCGCCGCTGGCCCGCAACCGAGATCCTCAACACGCTCGGCTCCGCGATCCTCGGCGCAGCGATCCCGATCGCGATCCTGCTCGTCTATCACACGGTCGCGTTCGGCAGCCCGCTACGCACCGGCTACGACGCGTCGACCTCGTTCGCCGTCTATCACCAGCAGGGCTTCCTCGGGATCACGGAGCTGCGCTCCGAGGCGTTCTGGGGCTCGTTGATCCGACCCGACAACGGGCTGTTCATCCTCGCACCGTGGCTCTTGCTCGCGTTCCCCGGCGCGGTGACGCTCGTCAAGAACGGCGAGCGCGGCATCGCGATCACCGCGGGTGCGGTCGTCGTGATCTACGTGCTGTTCATATCGTCGATCAACTTCTGGCGCGGCGGATGGGGCATCGGCCCGCGCTACATCACCGCGATGCTGCCGTTCATGCTGCCGCTGATCGCGTCGCAGCTGCAGGCGTGGAAGGAGAAGCCGCTCGTCCTCGGCGTGGCGGCGAGCACGATCGTGGTCGGCGTTGCGGTCTACAGCCTCTCCGCGTGCACGTTCCCTTACTGGCCCGACAGTCTGAAGAACCCGCTCGTCGAGGTCACGTTCCGCATGCTCGGCGACAACCTGGTCGCGCCTAGCCTCGGCTCGGCGATCGGAATCGGCGGCATCGCCGGCGTGTTGCCGTTTCTCGCGTGCGTGTATGGCGTGCTCGGCGTGGCGCTGTATCGAGCGGCGACGCTGCGCGGAATGCTGGTCGCATTCACGCTCGGCAGCGCGCTGCTCGTGGCTTTCACGCAGCTACCGCGCACCGGGCCGCACGCGGAGAAGGTCTATGACTATGTGCGGACCGCCGTGAGTGACCTGTGATACGGCTCTCCGCGATGTCGCCCCGGTGGATCGTGATCGCGCTCGCGCTCGGTGCATGCGGAGACAAGAAAGACGCGGGCACGGGCACGGGCACGGGCACGGGCACGGGATCTTCGCTCACGCCTGCGGCGCTCGCTTCGATGTACGACGGGAAGTGCGTCGCCGGTGACCTCGAGGCGTGCCGCAGCCTCGGGATCATGTACGCGGAGGGCGTCGGCGTGACGAAGGACATGCGGAAGGCGACGGCGCTGTTCGGGCAGAGCTGCAATGGCGGCAACCTCCCGGCATGCAACCAGGTCGCGCTCGCGCTCGTCGAAGGCATCGGTATCGAGAAGGACGCGCTGAAGGGCGTCGACGTCTACCAGAAGGCGTGCGACGGCGGGTACAAGCTCGCGTGCAGGAACCTTGGCCTCATGCTGCGCGATGGCCGCGGCGTGCCTGTAGATGCCGAGCGTGCGGCGAAGCTGCTCGACACCGCATGCCAGGGCGGGGCGCCGTACGCGTGCACGAACGCGGGCGACCTCGACGTCGCGCGCGGTCAGCTCGACGCGAGCATCCAGCACTACAAGAAGGGCTGTGATGACGGCGACGGCATCTCGTGCCGGCACATGGGCATCGCGTACCTCGAGGGCAAGGGCTTGCCCACCAGCACGAGCGCGGCCGCCGTGTGGCTCGATCGCGGGTGTCGTGCGGATGATCCGATCGCATGCCGCGTGCTCGGCGCGATGCGCGTGCAGGGAATCGGCGTGGCGAAGGATGTCGAGCTCGGCTCGAAGCTCTTGAAGCGCGCGTGCGATCAAAAGGACACCGAAGCGTGTTTGGCGATCGAAGCGTCGAAGTCAGGTTCAGCAGGCACGGCTGGATCCGGTTCAACGGAGGGTTCTGGATTGGCTTCACCAGCCGGTCCGGGGTCCGGAGTGCGGTGACCGGGAACACATGTAGGACAAGCGCCGAGGTCTCGTGACACGGCGCGTAAGTAGCTGACCAGCCGTCGCTCCCGGACCCATGTTCAGACCCGGGATCACAACTTGTTCACAGCTGATCCGCTGGTCGGGAACCGACCTTGTGAATCCAGGGGTTAGGTCAAATTGGGTTGTGAACAACTCGACCGATCCCGGGGGTTATCGACAGGGGTAGCCACACCGCAGCGCGTCATTCGTCCGTTCTGCGGACCGCGCGCAGGCGCACGGTGATTGTATGGGTCCGTACGCCGGACGTGCGAGTCCGCGCATCGGACATGCGCGTCCGTGGGACGGACGCGGTCGTCCGCCGGTCGGACGTTTCTGTGTCCGTTTCGCCTCGGAGATGCGGATTTCGTCGCATCCGCGCTGCAGCAATCTGCTGCACTGGGCGCAAGAACGTCAAACTCGTAGCGAGCGATAGAGCTGTACGTACTCCAACGCACTCGCGAGCCAGGACGAATCGCGCGACAGAGCAGCCCGGCGGAGCTTCGTGAACCGAGCGCGATCACGAAACAACGCGACCGCGCGCACGATCGCGGCGCGCAGCGCAGGAACCGTCGGTGCGTGGAACTGAATGCCGGTGCTGCCGTCGGTGACGGTGTCGCGTAGACCACCGACCGCATGCACGATCGGAATCGATCCGTAGCGCATCGCGTACAGCTGGCCGAGACCGCAGGGCTCGAACCGCGACGGCATCACGAACAGATCGCTGCCGCCGTAGATCCTGCGCGCGAGGCTCACGTCGAAACCGATCCGGACGGCGACATGCTGCGAGAACTTCTCCGCGAGGTACGTGAAGCGCGTCTCGAGCTCGTGCTCGCCGGCGCCGAGCACGACCATGCGCGCGCCGATCTTCTCGAGCTCGGGTGCGAGCTCCGCGACGAGATCGAGTCCTTTCTGCCCGGTCATCCGCGCGATCGCGCCGATCAACGGTTCGTCGTCGCCGAGCGGAAGGCCGTGCTCCTGCGCGAGCGCACTGCGGCACGTCGCACGATTCGCGAAGTCATCCCTCGAGAAGCTCGCCGGCAGCGCCGGATCGGTCTTCGGGTCCCACGACCGCGTATCGATCCCGTTGACGATGCCGAGGAGCCGCTTCACGTCCCAGCGGAGAAAACCGTCGAGCGCCTCGCCGTACTGCGGCGTCAGGATCTCCTGCGCGTAGCTCGGGCTGACCGTGGTCACCGCATCGGCGGCCGCGAGCGCGCCCTTGAGGAAGCTGACCTGATCGTAGAACTCGATGCCATGCTGGTTGAACGTCGACCACGGCAGGCCGAGCTCGTCCATCACGGTCTTCGGGAAGATGCCCCGGTAGGCGAGGTTATGGATCGTGGCGACGATCGCGGGCGGCTTCGTCGCGAGGCGCGCGTAGATCGCAGCCGGTCCCGCTTGCCAGTCGTGGCAGTGGAGGACGTCCAACGATCCGCCGAGCAACGCGGGCGCACCGGCGAGTGCGGCGGCGCCGAGCGCTCCGAACCGCACGTGATTGTCGTGCCACTCGCCGGCGCCGCCGGGGCCGTAGAGGTTGCCGGGGCGATCGTAGAGCGCCGCACAATCGACGAAGCCGTAGCGCACGCGGCCGACGCGCGCGATCCGCAGGGATGCCTTGATCGAGTGCACCCCGACCTGAAGCGCGAGCGGCCCGCCCGGATCGAGCACGACGCCTGCGTCGGCGAGTCGTGACGCGACCCCGCGATACAGCGGCACGATCACCCCGACCTCGAGGCCGTGCGTCTCCGCCTGCGCCGCGGGAAGACCCGAGACGACATCGGCGAGCCCGCCCGACTGCGCGAACGGCGCGACCTCGCTGGCTACGTGGACAACCCGCACGGTGTCAGTGCGCTTCGGTGCTGCCCGCGAACTTCTTGAACCGCGGGCCTGCCGACTCGTAGCTGTGACGGCTCTGACCCGAGACGACGAACGTCCCGGGCCGCAGCTGCGCGGTGAGCTCGGGCTCGTTGCCGATCAGCTCCGCGACGTCGTTCGCGAGGACGAACGGCCCCTTTGCAGGGACGACCGTGCCCTTCGGCACGACGACGATTCCGGACTCCGTGACGAACGGGAAGCGCTCGCGATCCGCGATCGGATCCTCGCCGATCACGCAGCCCGGCTCGATCTTGCAGTTCTTGTCGAGCAGCACGCGCTTCAGGCGCGCGCCCCTGCCGATGTCGCAGCCGGAGAGGATCACCGAGTCGCTCACCGCGGCGCCGGCGTGCACGAAGCAGTCGTAGGACAGCACGGTCTCGCGCACGCTCGCGGACGCGATGATCGAGCCCTCGCAGATCAGGCTGTCGTCGACCTCGGCGGGGCCGAAACCTTCTCCCGCGCGCACGAAGCGAGCGGGCGGGTAGTCGCGCTGCGCACTGCGGATGCGCCACTTGCGGTTGTAGAGGTCGAGCGCCGGCACGCGCGCGCGGAGCTCCATGTTGGAATCGAAGTAGCTGTCGAGCGTCCCGACGTCGCGCCAGTACGGTCCCGCACCGTCGGGCTCGCCGGGGATGTGGTTCTGCGCGAAGTCGTAAACGTGCACGCTCGCGCCCTCGGCGACGAGGCGCGGGATGATGTCGCGGCCGAAGTCGTGGCGCGAGCTCGGCATGCCGCCGTCGTCCACGAGTACGCGCTCGAGGACCTCGCGACGGAAGATGTAGTTACCCATCGACACCAGCGACCAGCCGGGGCGCCCGGGCATCTCCGGCGGGTTCTTCGGCTTCTCGATGAACCCGACGATCCGTCCCTTGCTGTCGACATCGATGATGCCGAACCCGCTCGCTTCCTTCGTCGGTACCGGGAATGCGGCGACGGTGAGGTCGCTCTGCATGTCGCGGTGCGCGGTCTCCATCTGCTCGACGTCGAACTTGTAGACATGGTCGCCACCGAACACCGCGACGTGCGCGGCCTGCGCGTCGCGCACGAGGTTGAGGTTCTGGTACACGGCGTCGGCGGTGCCGCGGTACCAGAACTCACCAAGGCGCATCTGCGCCGGCACGACCTCGATGTACTCGCCGAACCCGCTGAGCCGCCAGTTTCGCGACAGGTGCTTGATCAGGCTCGACGACATGTACTGCGTGAGCACGTAGATCCGGCGGTACCCGGAGTTCACGAAGTTCGACAGGACGAAGTCGATGATCCGGTAGCGGCCGGCGAACGGGACGCCCGGCTTGCTGCGGTGGATGGTCAGCGGGCCGAGGCGTGCGCCTTTGCCGCCGGCCATGATCATCACGAGCGTGTCCTTCATGCGAAGGACATCGTAGCAGAACCGCTGCTCAGTTCTTCGCGCAGGCCTTGCCGTAGATGGTGCTCGTCGACGAGCTAGCGACCGCCTTGCAGGAGTATCCCGTACCGCACCCGGCGGTGTCGGTGCACGCCGCCGTGCACTTCTTGCCGCCGGCAGCGGAGACGCAGAGGTTTCCGGGGCCGCCACAGTCGGAGTTCGCCGAGCAGGCCTTGCCAAAGTTGGTCCGGTTCGCAAACGGAACGAGCTTGGGGTTGTCGTCGATACCGTGCATTCCGTACAGCGTGGTGAACCCCCAGGACTCGGAGTCGAGCTTCGTGAGGAGCTGCGACACCGGCTGCGGGCGCAGGCGATTCGTGGTGTCACGGGCGAGCAGCGCCGCGACGAAGCTCTGGACCGCAGCGGGCGATGACGCGTTCGAGAACGAGGTCGTCGTGATGACGTCGATGTTCTTGCCAGCCTTCTTCGGGTTCTCCTTGAACGCCTCGCCGATCTGATACGTGTCGCAGCCCTCCGCGAGCACGACCTGGTAGCGATCGGCCGGCATGTCGATCACGCGCATCTCGGCGTCGTCGAGGTCGCCTTCCGAGGTCTTCTTCCAGTTCGCGAGCGCGAAGCCGTAGAACGGACCGGAGTGGCCCGAGTACACGACGACGTCGCGGGTCGCGAGCGACTTCTTCGCCTCGTTCTCGAGCACGATGCCGCCGGCATCGGTGTCGGGGTCGGTCGCGGTGCCCGGCTTGCCGAAGAAGATCCGGACCTCGACGTTGATGGTGCGGGTGTCAGCCTTCACCGTGCGCTTGAATGCGCCCGAGGTGTGCGTGAGCGCGTCCCAGGTCGCGACCGGCGACGAGAAGCCCTGGCCCTTGAGCCAGGTCATGAACGACTTGGAGTGCTTGAGGTGATACTCGGAGTGGTAGTCCCAGCCGAAGTGCACGTCGATGTCGAGCGTGCCGTCGGCGGTGAGGCGGGCGAGGTCGAAGAAGCCGTCGGTCGACGCCTTCTCCCGGGAGATCCCGAACGTCACCTTCTCCTTCTGGGCCTCGGTCGCGTTCGCCGGGTTCCACGACGTCCACGGCGCGTTGCGGTACCACTCGCCGTTGGTCTCGAGCTTGTTCATCTCCTCGTTCGTCGGGCGCCCGATCTCGAGGTCGAACACCTGTTTGCCACCGACGATCCGGAGCGGCAGCTTCGAGGTCAGGTTCTTCCCGCCCGCGGCGAGCTGCTTGAACGTGAAGTCATAGGTCAGCTTGTCGGCACGCGCGGTGATGCCGAGGTCGGACCACGCTCCGCCCTTCGCCATGCCGCCGAAGCCGCCGAAGCCGGCGTTGGCCGAGTCGTGCTCCTTGTCGACGAGGTACTGCGTCACGAACCAGGCGATCGCGACCTGCTTGAGACCCACCAGCTTCTTCGCGGCGGCGTCGCGCTCGGCCTGCGTCCTGGTCGCGTAGCTCGCGTCCAGCACCACGGTGGACTTGCCTTCGAGCAGGTACTCGACCGCGCTGGTCGAGAAGAAGTCGTCGGCCTTGCCGTCCTCCACGAAGACCGAGTCCTCCGGGTCGTCGCTCTCGGCCGTGTCGGTGCAGGCGCCGAGGAGGCCGGTGGAGAGGGCGGTGGCCGCGATCAGGGCAGTGGAGCGAAGGACGGTCGAGGAGAGATCGCGCATGGTGCCCCGGACAGGAGCAACGGACATGCCCGGTTTGGGCCCCGCCGGCGCCTGTGCAACCAGTGGGTTACGAGCCGCTGGAAGCTCGCCTAGCCGGCAGCCGGAGGCGTCCCGGCGCCTGGCTCGGTCGTGGCGCGGGCGGGCGGGGCGGAGGTGAAGACGTTGGCCCGGTAGAACCGCAGCTCGTCGATCGACTCCCGGATGTCATCCAGGGCGCGGTGGGTCTCGTTCTTCGGGGGCTGCTTCGCGGTGATCTGCGGGAACCACCGGCGTGCGAGCTCCTTCACGGTCGAGACGTCGACCATGCGGTAGTGCAGCCGCGCATCGAGCGCCGGCATGTATCGGCGAATGAACCGGCGGTCCTGGTGGATCGAGTTTCCTGCGAGCACCGGCCGGTCCTTCGCGCCGACGTGCTGCTTGATGAACTCGAGCGTCGCGATCTCTGCATCAGCGTCGGTGACCGTCGAGGCTTTCACGCGCTCGATCAGCCCCGACTGGCCGTGATGCTTCTTGTTCCAGTCGTCCATCGCCGCGAGCACCTCGTCGGGCTGGTGGATCACGAGGTCGGGACCGACGGCGATCTCGGTGAGCTGGCCATCGGTGAGGATGGTGGCCACCTCGATGATCCGCTCCTTCGCGGGATCGAGGCCGGTCATCTCCATATCCATCCAGACCAGGATGTCGTTGCCAGCCATAGGGGCGCGTTCATCCCTCGAAACATCGCCGCGATCAAGCGGCGCGCATCGCCTGAACCTCGGTCGCCAGCGGTAGGCCCCAGCCAGGCTGGTAGCCGTAGGCCTCGCGGGCCGAGCGCGTGTGGGTGTTGCTGTCGACGAGGTCGAGCGCATCGAGCGGCACGAGCGACGGGTGCGCATATCCGGTCGCGTGCGCGAGATGCAGCAGATCTTTCCGCCACGTCGCGAAGTAGTTCGCGAGGCGCGCGGCCTTCAGCGTTGGGTCGAGGCCGTGCATCAGCCAGCGGTTCTGCGTGGCGACGCCGGTCGGGCAGTGACCGGTGTGGCAGCGCTGCGCCTGGATGCAGCCAATCGCCATCATCGCCTCGCGTGCCACGTGGATCATGTCGCAACCGAGCGCGAGCGCGAGCAGGCCCGTCTCCGGAAACCCGAGCTTGCCGGATCCGATGAACACGACGTCGTGTTGCACGCCGACCTCGGCGAACTCGCGATAGACCTGCGTGAAGCCGAGCTTGAACGGCAGCGCGACGTGGTCGGTGAACGCGAGCGGCGCCGCGCCCGTGCCGCCTTCGCCGCCGTCGATCGTGATGAAGTCCGGCGCGCGCTTCGTGCTGCCGATCTGCTTCGCGAGGTCGCGCCAGAAACCCATGTCACCGACGGCCGACTTGATGCCGACGGGCAGGCCGGTCACGTCGGCGAGCCGCTCGATGAAGTCGAGCATGCTCGAGACGTCGGAGAACGCGGTGTGGTTCGCCGGGCTGATGCAATCGCGCCCCATCGGGATGCCGCGAATCCGCGAGATCTCCGGCGTGATCTTCGCCGCCGGCAGCACGCCGCCGAGGCCGGGCTTCGCGCCCTGCGAGAGCTTGATCTCGATCGCCTTGACCTTCGCGGACCCGACGCTCTCCAGGAGGCGCTCCATCGAGAACCGGCCCTGATCGTCGCGGCAGCCGAAGTACCCGGTGCCGATCTGCCAGATGATCTCGCCACCCTTGCGGTGATAGTCGGAAATGCCGCCCTCGCCGGTGTTCTGCAGCGCGCCGGCGAGCCCGACGCCTCGGTTGATCGCCTCGACAGCAGCGGGCGAGAGCGAGCCGTAGCTCATTCCGGACGCGTTGATGATCGACGACGGGCGGAACGCATGCTTCCTGCCGCGCACGCCACCGAGCACGCGCACGCACGCGAGCGGAAAGTTGCCGTCGTAGCCGGGCTCGCCCGGGTGCGGCGTGTGGATCGGGAACGCGCTGTGGCGCACGAGGATGTAGCCGGGCCGCTCGATGTCATTGTCGGTGCCGAACGAGAAGTAGTTGTTCTCGCGCTTCGACGACGCATAGACCCAGCGGCGCTGATCGCGCGAGAACGGACGTTCCTCGTCGTTCTGCGTGACGATGTACTGGCGCAGCTCCGGTCCGATCGCCTCGAGCATGTAACGCACGTGGCCGATCACGGGGAAGTTGCGCAGGATCGCGTGCTTCTTCTGCAGCAGATCGTAGACCGCGACGATCAGGAGGAACGCTCCGATCCCGATTCCGATCCAGGCCCACACGGACATGGAGCCCAGTGTACGCGATCAGCGCGGAAGCACGGCGCAGCTCGCTGGATCGAACGGCACGGCGACGAGGTGCGTGCCCTGCAGCTCCCATGGAGCGACGCACCTGACGTAGGTGGCGAGCTCGCGGGGATCCGTCGGAGTCAGATCCCAGATCCACGCCGTACCGGATGCGCCGGCGAGCGCCAGCTTCGTGCCGTCGGGCGACCACGCGAGCTGCGTGAGCAGCACCGGCAGCTCGAGCTCGGCGAGCAAGCGGGAGGCCGCCGCATCCCACAGATACACGGTGCGCGACGCGATGCTCGCGATCAGCTTCGCGTCGGGTCGGAGTCGCACGCTGGTCTGAAACGCGCCGGTATTCCACGACCGGATCGGCCTCAGCGACGGGAACTCGTAGAGGCCGATGTCGGCGGTGGCGCCGGTGAGCGCGAGCTTCCCCGCTGCGATCGATGATCCGCTCGGGCTCGAGAACGGAGTGCTGACGACCTCGCGGCCGGTGGCATCGAACACCTGGACCTCGGTGTCGGTGCTCGCGAGGTAGTGGCCCGCCTCCGTGACGAGATCGTGGAACCGCGTCCGCGCCTTCGCCGGCGTCACCGGGCTCAAGTCCTTCGTGCGCCACAAGGCGAGCTCGTTGGGCGTCGCCTCGTTGTGGCTCACGATCACGTCGTCGGTGAGCAGACCCACATCCCACCCCGGCCCTCCGATGTCGACGGACCCGCGCTGCTTGCCGGTCGAGAGGTCCCACGCGCGAAGCGTGGTATCTCCGACGGAGAATAGCTCGCGCTGGTCGCGCGAGAACACGACCTTTCGCACCCGTCCCGTGTGGCCCGCGAGCATGACCTGATGCTTGGTCGCGAGATCCCAGACGATCAGCGCGCCGTCTTCTGCCGCCGTGGCGAGAACCTTGCCATCGGGCGAGAGGCGCAGCGAGCGCAGGCCATGCGGGCTTCGCGCTGCCGTCGCGGTTTTC
>JACCRC010000034.1 GCA_013813765.1 Deltaproteobacteria bacterium
GCTCGGCCTCGGCGCGAAGCACGTCGGGGACGGCCGCAGGCAGCGCGAGCGCCTCGTAGACCGTGGCCTCGTACTCGGTGCGCGCGTTGTAGGACAGCGCGACCCGCCCGAGCTCGCCGTCGAGCGAGGTCTTCACGCCGTCGCGCGTGACCTCGACGACCGTGAGCAGGTGCTCCACGAGATGCGCGAGTCCTTCCTTGCCGATCGGATCGTCGATCGAGCCGACCTGATAGCGAACGTCGATCCGCACGACGTTCGCGTCCTCCTCGGGAAGGACGACGAACTTGTAGCCGCGATCGGCATCGAACGTCGTGCCCGCGCTACGGATGTCGAGACGACGATCCGGATCCGGAGGTTTGATCAACGTCCCGCACGCCGCAGCCACCATCAACATCACGATCACGCCCCACGATCTCTTCGACATCACCGCGACGCTGCCAGGACTCGCCGCATCTGACAAACGAGAACGGTGCCGCAAAATGCTGCACCCCCATCGCGATTCCTCGTCGAGAAACCGGACCGCTCGCTCAGCTAGCCGGGCACATCGTGCCCTCGCCGGCGTACTCGGATGGAGGCGGACACTGCGCCCGTGTCGTCATCGTGCACGCGTTGCCGCTTCCAAAGCAGGCTCCAGTCTGGCCCGAGGTGCCACAGGTGTTCGTCCCGCACGAGACGTCGTTGCCTTTGTAGGTGCCGTCCATCGACGAGCACGCCGACGCACTGACGACGGTGCACTGCGTCCCCGTGCAACAAGCACCGGTCCCCGGACCCGGCTCTCCGCCCTCCTCGCCGCAGGCCCCGACGCCGATTGCTTGCAGGAGAACGAACAGCGAGACGCTTCCCATACCCAGCCCATGCTTCATGGGCCATGAGGGTACACCGATCGATCCAACGAAAAACGGAGCGACGTGCCGCAGCGAGCGTGGGATCGTTCTCAGCGGGTGGCGTACTTGCCCGAGCTTTTACGGATCCGCGGAGAACAGGCGGGAGATCGAGAGGCCGCGTCGCGCGACTATCGCGAGGCGATCGAGCTCGCGGCGCACGAGCCTCGAGGCACGCGCCGTCGCGAGCCTCGCAACGCTCGGGGCCTGAGCTGCCAGCGGCGGAGCTCGGTCGCGAGAGGTAGTCAGCTCGGGATGAACAACGTGTGGCCGATATGGTACCGACCGTCGGTGTGGAAACGTACGTTGTGTCTCGCCACCGTTCCGTTGTGGCTGGGCTGTAAAGACCCGAGTGTGGCGCCAGCCGGCAAGTCGGAAGGCGACCACGGCATCCGTGGCCCCAACGTTCTCGGTCGTCACTCGATCACGGATAACCCGCAGACCGCCCCAACCGAGCAAGCCCCCGATGCAGTCGGGTTTCTTGCCGATGGCACCGTCCTCAGCTCGGGACCCTGGCCGCAAGGTGGGCGCGTGCGACGCTGGAATCTCGCCACCCGAACCAGTGCTCAACTGGCTACCAGCAAGGACATGGCGATCGCCGTATCACCGTCGGGGAAGTTGTTTGCGGTCAACGAAAATGCGGCCCCCGATCACATCGATATCTATCGAGCCAACGGAGACCGCTCCTCGCGAGTCGCTCAGGGGTTGTATCCACATCTCGCTGAATTCTCTGCTGGCGATGGTTGCCTGGTTGTTGCAACCGAAGGCGACAACAAGCTCGTGCGGGTGAACCTCAGTGATGGCGAGGTCACAGAGGTTGCCGAAGCCAACCCCGACCAATTAATTCAGGCTGTCGGGGTTTCCGCAGCATGTGAGCTTGTTGCCAGCGGTGGAAATCGAGTTCGTATCTTCAGCGCGTCACGTCCCAACTCGCGGATCGAGCTGTCACCGGAGTTCCTCAACGTCGCCTCTCTCGGCTTTACCGAGAAAGGCGACCTGCTCGTGACCGCGAGCGAGAACCTTGGCGTCCAGCTCTGGAAGGCCAAGGATGGGACTCTGCAACGCACACTGTATGAGGGCGATGGCGCGCGGGAACAAGGTGCAAGCAACGCAGCCTACGCTGCAGCGATGCGCGGCGACCTTCTCGTCACTGGTCATGGCAATGGCGAGCTTCGGGTCTGGAACCTGGGCACAGGAACCTTGATCGACACCCTGAAGGATGGCCCGGCCAATACCATTCTCGACCTTGCTTTCGACGTTGCGGGTACGTCGTTGGTATCCCTGGATCGCAAGGGAAACGTGCTGACTTGGCAACTCAAGATCAACTAGCGGCATGTGCGTGCTCGAAGGAGCTCACTCGGCTGTCGAGGTCGAGCGGGCGAACGCGCGTGCGCGACGGTACAACGGCCCGGCGTTATGCTGCGCCCATGAACATGCGTACGGCCCTGATGATGTGTGGTGTCGTCCTGTCACCAGCGGCGCTCGCCGATCCGCACCCGATGTCGAGCGGCGCCACGCCGGCGCCGGTGACTGACGCCAACATCGCGATGGTCGCCGAGACGCTGACGATCGACATCGGTCTCCGCGCGGCCACTGTTCGCGCAGCGGTCACGATCGAGAACCGAGGTGATGCGACCTCGCTCGTCGTCGGCTTCCCGTGCGCGGTGGGCGAAGACGCGGGCTCGATCGACCCGCCGTGCAAGGTCGCCCTCGCGGTGACGGCGAACGGCAAGAAGCTCAGGGTCGTGACGAAGAAGACGAAGACCCAGTCGCACTGGACGTGGCCGATGAAGCTCGCGGCGGCGGAGAAAGTCGAGCTCGTCGTCGCGTATCGGGCGCCGCTCGTCAACGATCGCTACAGCGTGCCGGCGAGCGGGATGGGCCTGTTCGCGTACCGGCTGACCACGGGCGCACGCTGGGCAGGACCGATTGGCACGCTGAACATCACGGTCGATCACATGCACGACGCCCTGCTGTACGTCTCGCCCGCGGGCGGCAAGCGCGAGCCCGGTCGGATCACCTGGCAGCTGAAGGATCACGAACCCACGGAGGAGGTCCTGCTGATCCCGTACCCGCGCATCGGCATGGACGTCGCCACGCGCGCAGGCGCGAAGACCTCCGCCGAGCTGCGCACCAAGATTGCCGCGGGGGACGTCTCGAGGGCCAAGCTCGAGGAGCTCGTGAAGGAGATGACCGACGAGGGACCCGAGCTCGCGAAGGAGTGGTTACCGACGATCTCTCGAGTCTCCAAGGTGCCGCTGCCCGCACCGGACCGCGTGTCCGCGACCATCAAGGAATCGATCGAGCTCGTGAAGGCGATGGCCGCGAGCGCGAAGAAGTAACGAGCTGTAAGCTCGTCCGATGGAGCGCCGCGTCGATCGAAATCAGCTGCTCTCGTGTCCGCGGTGCGGACCTGACGCGGCGTTGTCCGCGACGGCGGGCGCGCAGTGCACGCGACACACCTGCGCGCGGTGTAACGGCGCGTGGCTCGACGAGGTCGACCTCCGGCGGATGCTGGCCGAGCTTGACGTCCCCGGGGACGAGCCGATCGGCCCGCTAGTGACGACGGAGGGGACGCTGCGCTGCCTGCGCTGCGCACGACCGATGTCGGTCGAGCACACGCATGGCGCGCCCGAGACCGAGATCGACGCCTGCCCCGAACACGGGGTGTGGTTCGATCGCGGCGAGATGGCGGTCGCGCTCCAGCGGCTCCTGGAAGCGCGCTTCCGCCACCAGAATGCAACCGATCACTCCGGCATGATGATCGAAGATCGGGTGCTGATGTGGCTGTTCGAGCTGTTCGTACCGCCACCGCGCTGGCCCGAACGCCGGCGCGGCCAGTCCTGATCAGTGCAGGCAGCCCCCGATCACTTCGGCGCGAGGTACTTGTCGAGGAACCGGAGGTACGCCTCCTGTGCGGCGATCGAGTTCTTCTGCTTCGCGAAACCGTGGCCCTCGTCGTCGAACACGAGGTACTCGACCGGCACGCCGGTCTTCTTGAGGGCGGCGACGATCTCGTCGGACTCGACCTTCAGCACCCGCGGATCGTTCGCGCCCTGGACGACGAGCAGCGGCTTCTTGATCTTGTCGGCGTGGAACAGCGGCGAGATCGCGGTGAGCCGCGCCTTGTCCGTCGCCGGATCGCCCATCTCGGCGTAGAGGCCCTCGCGGAATGACGCCCACCACGGCGGGATGCTCTCGAGCGTCCGTAGCCAGTTCATCACGCCGAAGATATCGATGCCGGCGTCGAACGCATCCGGCGCGAAAGCGAGCGCGGCGCCGACCATGTAGCCCCCGTAGCTGCCGCCCATGATCGCGACGCGGCTGCCGTCGACCCAGTCGAGGCTCGCGAGGTACGGCCGCGCGGCGATCGTGTCCTTGAGGTCGACATCGCCGTGCTTCTTGTCGTCCATGTGGAAGAACGTCTTGCCGTAACCCGACGAGCCGCGGTTGTTGGTCGCGAGCACTGCGTAGCCGTGGTTGACGAGGTGCTGGATCATCTCCGAGTAGCCGCGCCGCGACTGGCCGCCCGGACCGCCGTGCACGAACACCACCGCCGGCACCTTGTTCTGTGGCGACGCGTCCTTCGGCTTGTAGAGGATCGCCGGGATCTCCAGCCCGTCGAAGCTCGTGTAACGGACAACCTGCGAGTCGACGAGATCGTCCGGGTTGACCTCGGCGTTCAGCGTGCGCGTGAGCTGCTTCGGGGTGCCACCATCGACGTCGACCACCCAGATGTCGCGCGGCGTGCGGTCGCTCGATAGCGAGAAGCCCATCTTCTTCTCGTCCTTCGAGAAGAACAGGCCGGTGACGTCCGCGTTCGGCAGCGCGGGCAACGCGACCTCCTTGGTCGTGGTCATGTCCCACATGCGAAGGACGGTCTTCGCGTCCTCGTTCGTCGCGCTGACGCGATAGCGGCCGTTCTCCGAGAACCCCACCGATACGACGTCCCACGACGAGGCGATCTGCGGCTTCTTCGTGCCGTCCCCCACGTCGTGCGAGAAGGCCTGGGTGAACTCGCCGTGCCCGTCGGTGAGATACCAGAGTTGCTTCGATGCCGGATGGAAGCCCAGGACCCGGTGCATCACGTCGCCGGTGTGCTTCGTGATCACCTTCGGCGCGGTCTTCGGCTTCGTCAGATCGGCGAGCAGGAGGTTGTTGTCCGCGTTCGTCCGCGTCTTCGACAGCGCGAGCCACTTGCCATCCTCGCTGACGTCGCCGAGGTCGTACGCCTCGGTGTTCGTGAACACGAGCTCGCGCTTGTAGTCCTTTCCAGCGTAGCGATAGAGGTCGAACGCCTTGGGATCGCGCTCGTTGGTCGCGACCCAGAACCACTTGTCGTCGCCGGAGAACCCGAGGAACTCCGCCTTGACCTTGTCGCCCGGCGTGAGGTCCTTCGCGTCCTTTCCATCGAGCACGAACAGGTGATCGAGCTCGTTACCGCCTGCGTCCTGCGAGTACAAAACTCGGTCGTCGGCAGGGAAGTACGCCGCGGCGTACTGCGATTCGGTCGACGTGGTCAGCCGAATCGGTGCGCCACCCGCGGTGGGCAGCGCGTAGAGGTTGAACACGCCCGACGTGTCCATCGACACCAAGATCTTCGAGCCGTCGTGTGAGAAGCCCGCGGCGAACACGCCCTCGTTCTTGAACAGCGTCGCCGCACTGTAGCGCTTGACGCCGCCCTTGATCGGCCGCTGCCCCACGGGTGCGACGACAGGCGAGTCCGCCTTCGGGGACGGCGGGGTCGGCGGAGGGCTACCCCCGCAGGCGGCGACGAGGGCGAGGAGCGAGATGCGGAGGTGGCGGTTCATGGCGCGCGCATCCTACCTCGCGCTGTCACCCGTCGTCGGCGCCACCACGGCGGAGATCCGCTCGCGACCTGGCAACGAGTCGTGAGTCAAGCGTCGGTTGCGGGCACCGACTCGACCGCGTCGAGAATGCGGCGTCGATTCGTCGGCTTCGCGAGGTGCTCGTGAAATCCCGCTGCTGCGGTTCGCGCGCGATCGTCTGGTTGTCCGTAGCCCGAGAGGGCGATCAACACCAGCGATGATGGCTCGAGGCGCTGCCGCAACGCGGCGGCCAGCTCGTAGCCGTCCATCACCGGTAGTCCCAGATCGAGCACCGCGACGGACGGGGTGAATCGATCCAGCAGCGCGATCGCGCTCGGCCCATCATGCGCGACCATCACCTCGTGCCCGGCGCTCGCGAGCAACGCGGCCAGAAGCTCCGCCGCGTCGACGTTGTCATCGACCACGAGGACCTTCCTCGAGCTCGTGGAGCGCCGGAGCCCCGGGTCGGTCGGAGGTGAATGGATGCGGTCCTCGATCGCGCGCAGCCGAACGCAGAACGTGCTGCCACGCCCCGGGCCTGGGCTATGCACGGAGACTTGCCCGTGGTGCAGCTCGACGAGGCTCTTGACGATGGCCAGCCCGAGCCCGAGACCACCGCGCGCGGTGCTCGGCAGCTTTCCCTGGACGAAGACGTCGAACACGCGATCCAGCATCGACGGCTCGATCCCGATGCCGGAGTCCTCGACTTCGATCACGACCTCCTCGCCGCTACGATATGCCCGCATGGCGATCGTGGCTTCCGAAGGCGAGAACTTCGACGCGTTCGTCAGCAGATTTGAGAACACCTGCGCCAGTCGATCCGCATCGCCGCTCACCACGATGCAATCCGCTGGCGCGACGTCGACGGTCAAGCGCTGGCGGCGCTGCTCGAACATCGGGCTCGCCATCTCGACCGCGCGCTGCACGACGGCGTCGATCGCGACGTTGCGCCGGCGAATCTCGATCTTGCCGCCCGTGATCCGTGAAACATCGAGGAGATCGTCGACGAGCCTCGTCAGGTGGTCGACCTGGCGACGGATCACCTGAAGCTCCCGGCTCGGAGCATCGGTGCTGCGCAAGTCCAGAAGATCGAGCGCGGTCCTGATCGGCGCGAGGGGGTTGCGGAGCTCGTGGCCCAGCATCGCGAGGAACTCGTCCTTCGTACGGTTGGCACGCTCGGCGTCGGCACGCGCGGTACGCTCCCGCGCGAGGAGCTCGGCGCGCTCTTGCTCGCCAGCGATCCGATCGGTCTCGTCCCGCGTGGTCAGGACGGCGCCCGCGCGCGTTCCGTCGGGACGGGTCAGCGGTGACGCGGTGCCGGACAGCGTTCGCACGGTCCCATCAGGTCGGCGGACCCGCCACCGCTCCCCTTCGATCTTCTCGCCGTGCAGCGCTCGATACAGCGGCGTGCTGGTGAGCGGCAACGG
The DNA here is from genome assembly GCA_013813765.1 of Deltaproteobacteria bacterium. Classification (GTDB taxonomy): domain Bacteria; phylum Myxococcota_A; class Polyangia; order Haliangiales; family Haliangiaceae; genus JABFXX01. The sequence goes on from JACCRC010000034.1 coordinate 7,138, forward strand.
CGCACCTTGCTCCGTGAACAGACCGTAGACGCGTCCCCACTCGTCGGGCGTGACCGACAGCTTTTGCACACCGTGCTGGCGCGCGGCGGCAGGATTGAACATGTCGATGACGCCATCCTGGTTCGCGACCACGATCCCATCACCGCTCTGCTCGATGATGAGCGTCATCAGATCCCGTTCGGACTGGAGCTGATCCCGAGCGTGCATCTCGGCGGTCAGATCCTTGAACACCGCGGCAACGTGCCCGACGGCTCCTTCGAAGTCCCGCAACGGCAAAAACGTCGCCTGAATCGCGACGAGGTTACCCTCCGTGACGTCCTCGTTCCCGAGGAGCCGGGGGTCGTACCAGGTCGTCGGGATGGTGATCGTTTCGCCACGGAACGCGGCCTCGATCAGACCCTGGACGCCGGACCGACGCGCGATCTCGTCATCGAGGACGCTGTAACTTGCGGGGGGCTCGGACCCGAACAGAGTGAGAAACGCGCCGTTCGTCAGGATCGAACGGCCTGCACGGTCGAAGATCTGCAGCGCGAAGGGCGCGTTCGCGAAGATCGCGTCCAGCAAGGAGACTGGGTCGGGAACCGCGGTAAGACGATCTCGCAGGGATAGCGCCTCTCTCCCGCTGGAGCCCTCCATTCGCCTCCTTAGCACGGTCCCCGACGGCCACAAAGCCGGTTTAGTGGCGCGGACGCCGCTGAAATCATGGCGAGTCCTGGAACAGCTTCCACGCCGCACCGCCGGCGAACGCCGGCCAGCCATGGCCGCCACCCGCCATCTCGCTGTGCGCACAGAACCGAACGGCGAGGCCAGCGGCGCATCCATCGAACGCGACGCACGGTGACGGTGTGATCGGTTGCGACGTCGTCGCGCACGATGCGTCGGCGCGCCAGATGTCCCGCGAGTTGGTGCCCTCCGCGAACGCCACGACCGTGTCGCCGGTGCCATGAATGATCAACGCGGACACCGGATCGCCGCTACAGGTGCCAAACGGACCACCACCGGCGATCGCGGCGATGGCGCGTACGGAGGTCGGAGCCGTGCCGCCGCGATAGCACGCGAGCGAGTTGGACATGTAGCCCCCGAAGCTGTGGCCCATGCTGTACGTGCGCCCGACGCAGTAGCCGGTCGTGACGGCGGCCTGGATCGCGTCGAACAGCGCGACGTCGCGGCCGGTCGCGGTGAGGACCCAGCCGGTGTCGGCCGGATCACTCGAGACCGTGAGCCCTTGGGGATAGACGACGATGGCGTTGTCGCCGACGGCGGCCTGGATGCCGAAGTACGCGCGCGCGGTCGACGAGTTTCCCGTGCGGCCGTGCCACGCGAAGATCAACGGATAGCTGCGCATCGGATCGTAGGTGGTGGGGACCACGCGCAGGTACGTACGTGCGATGCCGCCCACCATGATCGTCTCGGTCACGGCGCCGGTCGCCGGGCTCGGCGCGCCGCAGCCCATCGACCCGGGCACGTCGATCGGAGCATCGACCGAACCGTCACTGCCGCCCGGGGCATCGAGATCGTCGCTGGAGCTCCCACCGCACGCGGCCGCGAACGCCGCGATGACCCAGATCCGCTTCATCGAGCAACGGTACACGATCGAGGATCCGTCGCGACATCTGGTAGATATCGGGCCGTTTCCGCACTCCCCGTGCTGCCGTCAGGGTTTCGCCGGTGGCGCGTTCGCGATCTGCTCCACGACGAGGAGAAGCTTGCGCAGATCGAGCGGCTTGCGCATCACGAACGTCCCATCAGGCGCCCGAGACGGATCCGAGGTCGTGATCACCACGGGAATCGATGACCATCGCGCCTCCCGCCGCATCGCCTCGTAGACCTCGTTGCCCGTCATCATCGGCATCACCAGATCGAGGAGGACGACCTTGGGGGTCTCTGACTGCAAGATCGCGAGCGCCTCGAGGCCGTTGGCCGCGACGCCCACCGAATATCCGGCATCCTCGAACGCATCCCGGAGCGTTTCCCGAGCGTCTATCTCGTCTTCGACGATCAGGATGGTCATGGGTCTTCCCGCTGGGGTCTCGCGCCGGCTCGCGGCAGGTGGATGGTGAACGTGGTGTTTGCTTCGGCCGAGGAGGTGACGTGGATTTCGCCTCCGTGTGCTCGCACGAGCTGCTGGGTGATGTAGAGGCCGAGGCCCAAGCCCTGGCTTCCGTTACGCTTGTGCTGCGTACCTCGAAACGGATCGAACAATTTCGGAACGAGCTCCGCGGGGATCGTCCCGGCATTCGAGACATCGACGCGAACGTGGTCCGCTCGAGAACCATCGAGCTTGATTCGCAGTGGCGCTCTCGCGTCGCCATGCTGGACGCCATTGCCGACGAGGTTGGAGAACACCTGGGCGAGGCGATCCGCATCCCACTCACCACAGACCTCTCCGGTGATGTCGATCTCGAAGCTCCAGGTGGGGTTCGCGAGCTCGACCTCTTCGATCGCCTGTCCAGCGAGCACTCGCAGATCCATCTCGCGCGGGTGAATTGCGAGTCCTCCGCCGACCCGGGCACGCGTGAAATCGAGCAACTGATCCACCATGCGGGCCATCCGGTGTCCGCTCGACAACACGCGCGCGAGCGGCGCGACGATGCGCTCGTCCTGGGTGCGTGTCATCACGAGCTGCGCGCCCGTCATCATCGAGCCGAGCGGGTTCCGGAGGTCGTGGCCAAGCATCCCCGCGAACATCTCGTTGAAGCGAACCGTCTGCGCCAGCTCGCCGACGAGCCGTTCGCGTTCGGACTCGACGCGAAGACGTCCGATGCCGATCGTCATCGTTCGCGCGAAGGACGCCAGCGCCTCCAGCGTTTCCGCCGGCAACTGCCGACGGGCGAACATGCCCATCACGCCAACCAGCGTGTCTTCGACGACGAGTGGATAACCCGCGAACGCGATCATCCCCTCGCGCTTGGCCCACTCGGGATCACTGAGGCGTGGGTCATTCAAGACGTCGTTGCTGAGGTGCGGTTCGCGCTCCTCCGCGATCAGACCGATCTTGAACGAGCCGATCGGCACGCGAGCGTGGCGGCCATCGAGGTGCGTGTACAGTCCCGCGCTCGCTTGCAGCTCGAGAGTGCGGCCGTCGGCGGCGACGGTCCAAACACGGGCAAACGCGACATCGAGTCGTTCGACGAGGAGCCCGCAGCAACGCCGCAGCACGCTCCGAAGGCTTCCGCCTTCCGTGAAGGCGGCTCCGATCTCCGCGCCCAGCTCGGCATGCAGCGCGCGACGCACCTGGATCTCCTTTGCCTCCACCGTCATCCGGAACAGCCGGGCGTTGTCGACAGCCACGGCCGCGCTCGCTGCGATCGCCTTGACCATGCGTTCATGCTGCACCGTGAACTTCCCCGGCTCTGGATGTCCGAAGAACAACCCGCCGAGGACCTCGCCCGAGCGAGACATCACCGGCACGGCGAGATAGCTCTTCACGGGCAGGTGCCCCCTGGGCATTCCGTGGTGCGGTGACATCGTGCCGTAGCGCGGATCCGCCGTGACATCGTCGAGGCGCACGACGCCTTCTCCGCGGAACGTCGGCGCGAACACCGGCGTATTTCGCGGGAGGCCGAACTTCGCGAACGCCTCCCTCGGCGCGCCCGACAGGGTGTAGAGGACGTACGACTCGCCCTGCTGATCGATCAGGTTGTAGAAGAGCGCGCCAAACCTCGCACCGACGAGGCTCGTGGCTTCGTCGGTCACGCGCTGGACCAAGGCGTCGAGATCGAGCTGACTGCTCGTGATGACGTCCGCAATGCGATAGAGCGTCTCGGCCTCCGCGCGCGCCGTTTGTTCCGACTCGAACGATCGGGCACGCTCGACGGCGTGCGCACACTGCACGGCGAACATCTCGAGCCATTGCCGAGCGTCGCCATCGAGCCTCGCAGCATCCGTGAAGCTCGTCGCAAGGACTCCGACGATACGGTCGCCGTGAAGGAGCGGCAGTGCGGCGACGGCCAGGCCCGACGACGCCGAGTTGCGCGAGTCGCCCACCGTCGGAAGCTCCTCGACGAGGCGGTCGCAACGATCGATCCACACCGGCGCTCGCTGGCGAACGGCGGCCGCGACCGCGGTGGACGAGTCGAGCGAGAGGACCTGCCAGTGCTCCGTGGGAGCGGGGACGCCTCGCCAACCGGCGAGACGGAGATGCTCACCGTCGAGAAGGTAGAACACACCCGCCGACGCACCGAGCGTCGACTCGCAGATGGAGATGACGACATCCGCGACCTCCGACATCGTCATCGCGGTCGCGAGCTTCGATGTCGCGCTCTGCAATTGACCGAGCCGGAATGCGACCTGTTCGAGCCGATTCGCGTGCTCGCGCACTTGCTGCATGGCGGTGAACCGCGCGGCCCCCGCGGCAACATGGTTGGCGATCGCCATGGCCATGTCGCGCATGCGCGGGTCGACGCGGAAAACCTCGGGGTAATAGACCATGAACTTGCCGACCAGGCGGCCACGATCAACGAGGGGAAAGAATCCGAGCGAACGGATCCCTTCGGATTCGAACAGCGGCAGGTACGACGAGAGCTCTGGGACCGACCGCACGTCCTCGACGACCACCGGTGCGGGATCGCTCACGTCGGATTGCCACGGAGAATGACCCTCGACCGCTGCGCGGTACGTCTCCGAGAGGCCACGCGAGGCGACAAAGCGCATGACCTGCTGCGCGTCGTAGAGGAGCACGGCGGCACGTTGCGTCCCGAGCGCATGCGAGATCGTATCGAGGGCGGCTTCGTACACGGCCGAGCTATCGGGCGCGGCGATCACGCGTGCGGCGAGCTGATGCAGCTGTTCCGTGCTCGCACACGCCGCTTCCGCCTGGAGTCGGCTCGCGTGCTCCGCTTCGAACAAGCGAACGCGCTCGAGGGCCTGTCCGCACGATCGCGCGACGAGCATGAGAAACGCCTGCTGCTCGGCATCGAGCACGGTCTCACATTCAAATGTCAGCCCGACCGAACCCGCCATGCGCCCGTGCGTGAAGATGGGCAGGCACGCAACCTTGTAGTTGCGGCCCTTCGTCGTCACGCTCGTGAGGTGCGGGTAGACCGCGAGCAGCTCGCTCTGTGAGTGGATCCAGACCGGGTTCCCCGTACGCGCGACGTCGGTCGCTGGCATCAGACCTGGCCGGTCAGTCGGCAGCGTTCGCAGACGATCGACAACGGCGTCGGCATACCCACGAGCGCGTGCGAGTTGCAGGCAGCTCGCTTCGTGATCGAGCAGCCATATCGCGGCGGTCGATGTCTCCAGGGCATCGGCGACTCGTTCGATCACGGCTGTCACGACGTGCTCGGTCGTGGTGGCGTCGGCGATCGCTTTCGTGATCGTCAGCAGCTGCTCCGTACGCTTGGTCGCCGGAATGGCCGCGGCGGCCTCGAGACTCACCCGCTCTGTGCTGTCGATCCTCATGCGGACACCCCCCGGATCAATGACTTCGGGGCCACCGTCTGATGTGAATCCCGTGGGGCGTTGGGTTCAGTGCTCATCCAACTCTTCACATACGTCGCTGTCACCGCGACCTGACGAAGCGGCTCGGCGTGTGCTTCGAATCATGCCCCGACCTGCATCTCGTGAGTAGTCCGACGCAACGGTGTATGGGGGAAACCGGCCACCGTGCCCTGGCGCCACAGTCAGGTCGAGCTCGCGCGGCACATCTTGCTGGCGGTACGATAGGCGGATGCGAATCGCGATGGCTCTCCTCGCGTTCTCTCTGGTCGGTGCCGGCTGCGGCGATGATGGGAACGACGCAGCGCCAGGCGTCGATGCCTCTGGGGGGACCGACGCTCCCGCGGTGACCGGCCTGTACGAAGCGGCCGGCAGCTACGAGTACGACGTCCGCGTGCCGGCTCCTCTGACGTACATCGATGTCACTGGCGCTCCGCGCGATGTTCCATTCGCGCTCTACGTGCCGCGAACGGCTCCCAGGCCGATGCCGATCGTGCTCGTCTCGCATGGCGGAAGCGACGGCAAGACCAACGCGCTGACCAGCTTGCCGGAGTGGGCGGAGATGTTTGCGCGCGCCGGATTTCTGACCGTTGCGATCGCGCACGGGGCGCGCAGTGCGGCGTCCTACACCGCGCTCTGCGCCCAGGTCGGCTATGACCCGGCCCTGAGCGAGTGCGGCTTCAAGATCAACTGGGATCGGCCGCACGATGTCACCCACGTCCTCGACCGGCTGGAGCAGCTCGCGACAACCCCGCAGCTCCAGGGGATGTTGGACCTCGATCACATCGGATACCTCGGTCACTCCGCAGGTGCCGGCGCCGCCATGATGGCCGCTGGCGCGCGGCGCAATTACTATTGCTCGTGGCCTTTCGCCGCCAGCGGCGCGGCGCCGTGCGACGCGGCAATGCTCGTCTCCCGTCGGCAGACGCGGATCGATGCGGTCGTCGCCATGTCGCCGCAGGGCCCGCTGAGCGATGGTTTCATGAGCGAGTCGTTTCCCACCGTCGAGATTCCCGTGCTTGCGGCGACCGGCCAGCGTGACGGGAACGTGGCAGACGGGGAGCCGGCGAATCGGACCTCGCTGTTCCCGCTCTTGCCGGCGGGCGGCAAGTACCTCCTCTACGTGGACGACCCGGGTGCGGTTCACACGCTCTTCGGGGGAGAGCTCGCCTCGTGCACTGCGACCGCAAGCGGTGTCCGATGCCAGGAGATGCGCAGCTGGCTGTTCTCGGCCGCGACTGCATTCTTCGACGCCGAGCTTCGCGAACGCGCTGAAGGGCGCGCGTGGCTCGCGTCCGATGCGATCGTGGACGCGAGTCAGGGGACCGCGACCTGGACCCGGCGCTGAACTATTCTGGGTCGGCGAAGCGCGGCGTGGTGCGGCCGAGCACCGCGGTGATGCCCTGCTGACATTCTCCGGTGGCGATCAGTCGCGCCGCTGCGTCGATCTCGGAAGCGACCGCATCGCGCCAGGGGAGGTCAGTTGTGCGACGGAGGATGCTCAATGCCGCGCGCACCGCACGCGGACCGTTGCCCGCGATCTGTTCGGCGAGCGCGATCGCCTCCGCTCGTGCGGCGCCGGGCGCGCTGACACGGTTGGCGAGACCGAGCGCGAGGGCCTCGGTTGCGTCGAGCTTGCGTGCGGTGAGGATCAGATCCGCGGCGCGGCCGGGGCCGAGCAGTCGCACGAGTGCCACCCCGCCGCCGAGATCGGGCATGAGTCCGAGGCGCACCTCGGAGAAGCAGATCGTTGCCGCCGGATCCACGACGCGCAGATCGCACCGCGTCGCGAGCTCGGCGCCGCCGCCATAGGCGAGCCCGCCGACCGCCGCGATGATCGGCACGGGGAGCGCGAACAGGCGATCGAGTACCGCGTGGATGCCCTCGAGCATCGCGCGCGGCGCCACGGCATCACCGGCCGCGACCGCCGCGACCAGCTGGCCGATCTGAGGGTTGTCGGGGTTCACGTCCATTCCGGCGGTGAACGCATCGCCCGCTCCGGTGAGCACGACGGCGCGTGGCAACCGCGCGGCGAGCTCGTCGGCGGCCCGGCCGAGCGCCGACCACATCGCATGATCGAGCGCATTCCTGCGCGCAGGGCGGTCGAGCGTGATCACCGCGACAGCGCCATGGCGCTCGACGTGGACGGTTCCTCCAGACATCCGTCGACTCTACCGTATGGTTCACGGTCGGTCCCGGCGACGGCCGTTGTACGATCGGATGGTGAAGCGGCGTGCCGAACCCCGTGACGTCGTCGCGTCGCTCGCAAGCAAGCTCGCCGAGGTCCGGCGATCGGGCAAGACCTGCTTCGGCGCGGAGTCGCACAGCTTCGAGCTCGCGCCGCCGGCGTCGCTCGCCGAGGTCAAGGCGTTCGAGCGAAGCCGCAAGATCACGCTCCCTGCGAGCTACCGTCGGTTCGTGCTCGAGGTCGGCGCTTCCGGCGCTGGACCGTTCTACGGCCTCATGCCGCTCGCGCGCTGGAAGGAGGGCCTGCGCGTCGCCCGCAAGTTGGGGATCACCGCGATGACGCTCACCGACCAGGGCTGCGGGAACTACTCGCTGCTCGTCCTCGACGGACCCAGGCGTGGTCGCGTGGTCTACGTGAGCGATCTCGACGGTGTCTACTACCCGGAAGATCGCGACTTCGCCGCGTGGTACCGGCGCTGGCTCGACGAGATCCTGTGGGACTTCGACAACGTCTGGTTCGGCGTCGGCATGGTGGGCCGCGAGCCCGAGTTCGTCGCGGCGTTGACCGGCGTGCAGGCGACCAAGCGCGCCGCCGGTGCCGCGGCCATGCGGCGGCTACCGACGATCACCAAGCGCTCGCTCGCTGCGCTGATCGCCGCGATTCGTACGGACACACCCAACGTTCAAGTCGCGGCGATCGCCGCCCTCGCGAAGCACGATAGCGCCGCCCTCGAGCCGCTGTTACCGGCGCTGCTCGACAGCCGCGACAAGGAGGTGAAGCTCGCTGCGCTGCGCGAGGTCAAGGACTCTCCGCTCGCAAACAAGCTGGCGACCTACAAGGACTCCGCCGTCGCCGCGACGGCGATCTACGCCGGCACGCTGAGCGAGACCGAGCTGGCCGCGTTGCTCGATGGACCCGCCTGGGAGAGCGCGATCATGATGCTGCGAACCCGGCAGGACGGCAGCGCGACCCCGCGGCTGATCGAGCTGATCGAGCACGCCGATTGGAACCTCCGGCGCGCGGCCCTGGTCTGCCTCCGCCTCCGCAAGGACACCGAGGCGCGAGAGGCGCTGCTCGCTCGGCTACCGATCGAGCCGGACGCCGAGCTCCGCGCGGTGATCGCAGAAGCGCTCGGCGTCGTCGGCGACTTCGAGTCGCTGCTCCGCCTCGTTCGCGATGGCGAGGCGTTGATCCGGTTTCGGGTGGCGTACGCGCTCGGCGAACGCGGCGACCCGCGCGCGCTCCCCGTGCTGACCGAGATGACGACTGACACGTGCCGGCCACCCGGCACCGCCTGGTCGATCGGCGAGCAGGCCCGCAAGGCGCTCGAGAAGCTGACGCGCTGATCGCGCCCCGCTATCGGCTGGCGCCTCTCGCCCCTACATCCTCCACCGGTTCGCCGCCTGTCACATCCGCGCCGGCCCGCATCTATCCGGCATGAAGCTCATCACAGTGGCATTACTCGCGTTCGTTCTCGCAGCCGGTTGTATCGACGAGGCACCCATGGATGAAGAGTCCGTCGAGACCTCGGAGGTCATCGTCCGGCCGATTCCCACTCCGGCGACGGTCTTCGACGTCTACTTCTACGTGCTCGACGACTCGCCCACGGGGTGCGCGGCCGAGGCGACCGACGCGAACATCCGCGAGGGTCTGCGGCTCGCGAACGAGCGCTGGGCGTCCTCGAACATCCTGTTCAGGCTCGGATGGATCTACCGCAACAATTCGCCACGGCTCAAGTATCTCAGCGACACCACGAGCTACTCGGCGAGTCAGATGAGCGGCGAGATCACGGGTGGGATGGGAGGTACGAGGCTGTGGTTCCTGGGGCCGGGCGCGCGCATGACCCCCGAGGAGTGGTTGAACTGGGACACGGACTTCGTGCAGCATCCGTCGATCTACGTGCCGTGTAACGAGGCGACCGAGCAGTGGTTCGGGCACGCGCGGACGAGGGTGCCCGTCGCCCATATTCCAGCGCCGTTCGTGAACACTGCGATGGTGGGCCACTTGCTCGGCCTCGCGCTGCACCTCTACTAGATCAGCGCGGTGCGGTGCTCGGCATACCGAGATCCGTGCGAACGCGCTGGAAGTCCGCCGTCCACGTGCCCTCTCGATCGCGCACGACGAGCTCGTGATGCTCGAGCGTGCCGCTGGCCGCGAGCACGTCGACGTAGACGAGCGGCGGCTTGCCGGCACGCGGTACGATCGCCCAGGCTTCGCGATGCGCGAGAGCGGCCGAGCGCGCACCGTTGGCGACGCGATCGCGCTCGAGCGCCGAGGTGCAGATCGCGATCGTGCCCGTCGGAGTCACGCGGCGCGCGGCGATCGCGAGGTAGTCCTCGACGCCACCGCGGTGCTCGAAGCGCGCGGGTGCGGCGTGCGTTTTTTCGGACTCGGTGCCGGTGCCGATCGGGAAGTAGGGCGGCGTGCCGGTGACGAGCTCGAACGAACCGGTGATCCGATCGTCGCGCAGATCGCCGTCGACGATCCGACAGCGCCCTTCGACGCCGTTGTACGCGATCGATCGACGGCCCATCGCGGCGCGATCGGGCTGCGCCTCGATCCCGGTGACGTCGGCGTTCGGCAGCCGCCACGCGACCATGAGGAGCACGCTGCCGAGACCGCAGCCGAGATCGAGCGCGCGCAGCGGGGACGCGAGATCGAGCGAGCGCGTCGCGACCCACGCGGTGACGAGATCGTCGAGGCTCCAGCGGTGACCGCGCTGCTTCTGGAACAGGCGCCAGTCACCCGCGAGGAAGCACAGATCCTCGTCCGCCATCGGCTCGAGCTCGGGGCGCCCTTGCGATCCGGCGGGTGCGGGACCGGGTGCTTCCCAGCCCGGCGGGCGCCGCGGAGGGCGGATAATTCCGCGCGGAGAGGACACCACATGTGTTCTATCGCGGGCGGCGATGAAGGAGCGTGTCGCTGATCGGAGTACCCGAAAAATCGGAAAGCTAACCGTGAGATATCCGACGAGCAGCTCTGTATATGTTGTACTGGGGAACACGTCCATTACAGGAGTCCGGCCACCATGAACGAGCGGCTTCTCGCAACGGTTCAGAACAGCAACGACGAGTGCATGGTGTTGCTCGCGGGCATCCTCGACGAGGATAACAAGCTCGACGAGCTCGTCGGCAAGGTGAGCGCAGGTCGAGCGCTGATCAACCTCTCCGGCCTCGAGCGCATCAACTCGTGCGGCACCCGCGACTGGGTGAACTGGCTCGCGCGGCTCGAGACGAAGGGCATCCAACCGGTGTTCGTCGCGTGCTCGCCTGCGATCGTCGCGCAGCTGAACCTCGTGAAGAACTTCGCCGGCCACGGCGTCGTGAAGAGCTTCCAGGTTCCGTATCACTGCACCGAGTGCGACGAGGAGAAGCTGTTGCTCGTCGATGTTGGTGAGATGGGGTCGGCCCCGCACGAGCCGCCGATGTGCCGGTGCGATGACTGCGAGAGCCTGATGACGTTCGACGATCTGGCCGAGGCCTACTTCAGCTTCGTCCCGCACGCGCAGGCGGGGCTTGCGCGCCTTGGCGGATCGGTGCCCCACCTCGCGCGTGGATCGAATTCGCGGGTCAAGTCGAGATCGAAGATCCGCTCGAGCCAGTCACACGTATCGGCCGCGCGCAAGAGCACGCCGTCGCTGTCAGCCTTCCAGACGCCGGCGAACGGCCACCCGAGCTCCGCGAACATCGCGAACATCGCGACCATCGCGATCACCGAACGGCCGAGCCAGCGCACGCTGAGCGCGCCGCCGAGCACGAGCTCGCCCCTGTTGATGGGGCTGATCGCACTGCTGACGTGCGCGATCGGCGTCCTCGTGTTCCTGCTAGCGACCTGACAGTGTGTTCGTGGACGACACAGGGAATTCCGTAGAACCTTCTACCGCAACGTTCGACCACCGCCATCGATCGATGACCCCACCTCTGCGGTACGCTGGCGGACTGCATGATCGTCGTCGGTAGCACCCTCGCCGGTCGGTTCAAGCTGCGGCGTCGCATCGGCGGCGGCGGCATGGGCGAGGTCTACGAGGCGCACGATCAGCACTCGGGTGAGACCGTCGCGCTGAAGACGCTGACGCATGCCGATGGCGACACGCTGCTCCGGTTCAAGCGCGAGTTCCGCGCGCTGCAATCGACTGCGCACCCGAACCTCGCGGCGCTGCGCGAGCTGGTCAGCGACGGCGAGCGCTGGTTCTTCACGATGGAGCTGGTGCGCGGGCGTCACTTCCTCGAGTTCGTCGAGCGCGATCCGCGGCGGCTGCGCCTGCTGTTGCCGCAGCTCGTGCAGGGCCTGCGCGGGCTCCACGACGCGGGGCTCGTGCACCGCGATATCAAGCCGTCGAACGTGATGGTCGACGAGGACGAGCGCGTCGTCGTCCTCGATTTCGGCCTCGTCACGACGACGGACGTGACGAAGCAATCGATCGAGGGTCGCGCGATCGGAACGATCGATTACATGGCGCCGGAGCAGGCGCTGGGCACGCACGTGACGCCGGCCGCGGACTGGTACGCGGTGGGCGTGATGATGTTCGAGGCTCTGACCGGGCAGGTGCCGTACGCGGGGCATGCGCTGCAGGTGATGATGACGAAGCAGCAGGTCGACGCGCCTCTCGTGTCGACGCTCGCACCCGATGCGCCGCTCGATCTCGTGGAGCTGTGCCGCGACCTCTTGAAGATCGAGGCGAGCGCACGGCCCGACGGTGCCGAGATCGCGACACGGCTGGGTGCGATCGCGCGCGCGTCCACGCCGGCACCCCGAGGCTCGGCGGTGTCGGGCCGGTCGGTGTTCGTCGGCCGCGAGCCCGAGATGCTCGCACTCAGCGAGTCGTGCGCGCGCAGCCGCCAGCAACCGAAGGTCCACCTCGTCGTCGGCGAATCAGGCATCGGCAAGTCCGAGCTCGTCGCGCATTGGTGTACGCACGCACTCGTGGAAGACGCGAAGGCGCTGGTGCTTCGCGGACGCTGCTACGAGCGCGAGTCGGTGCCGTACAAGGCGTTCGACGGCGTGATCGATGGACTGACGGAGTATCTGCTCTCGCTGCCGCGCGAGGCGGTGGTGAAGCTCTTGCCGCAGAACGCCGCGCTCCTGCCGCGCGCGTTCCCGGTGTTCCGCCGGATCGAAGCGATCTCGTCGGCGCGGATGGTCACGGAGGACCTCGGCGAGCCGCACGAGCAACGCCGCCGAGTGTTCCGTGCACTGCGTGCGCTGTTCGTCGGAGTCGCGCGCGAGCACGCCGTGGTGATCTCGATCGACGATCTGCACTGGGCCGACAGCGACAGCGTCGGTTTGCTCCGCGATCTGTTGCGCGGCGCTGATGCGCCCCGCGTGCTCGTGATCGCGACCATGCGCGACGGCGGGGCGGGCGATGCGTTGCGCGTCGACGACATCCGGCAGCGCCTCGAAGGCCTGGCGGTCGAGCGCTCGGACATCGGGCCGCTCTCCGCCGACGAGAGCCGGATGCTCGCCGAACGCCTCGGCCTGGCACTCGCGGGGCGCGTCGATCTCGTTCGCGCAGCTCGCGAGGCGCGCGGCCATCCGATGTTCCTCGTCGAGCTGCTCCAGCACCTCGACACCGGTGCGACGAGCGTCAGTCTCGATGACGCGCTACTCGCACGCGCGGAGCTCCTCGACGCCGATGCGATGGGGCTGCTCAGCGCGATCTGCGTCGCCGGTGCCCCGATCTCGTTCGACGTCGCGATGTCCGCTGCCAAGCTCGACGCGACCACGCTGCCACGCGCCGCCGCGGCGCTGCGTGTCGCGAACCTCGCTCGCGAGATCCATCGCGGCCGCACGCTCGCACTCGAGCCGTATCACGACCGCGTCCGCGAGGCCGTGGTCGGCCACCTCGACGAAGGTCAGAAGATCGCGCTGCACGGCCGCCTCGCCGTGGCACTCGAGGAAGGGGTTCGCGCGCGCGATCCGCACCAGCTGTTCCGCCACTTCCTCAACGCCGGCCAGGCCGAGCGCGCTGCGCACTACGCCGAGGAGGCAGCCGAGCACAGCCAGCGCGCACACGCGTTCGATCAAGCGGCAACGCTGTGGCGCGAGGCGATCGAGCTCGTGGTCCGCAACCCCGATGATCGCCGTCGCGTCCAGTTCCGCCTCGGCGAGGCGCTCGCCGCAGGAGGTCGCGGCGCAGAAGCAGCAGAAGCGTACGCTGCAGCGGCGGAGGGCGCGGAGCGCGCGATGCGCCTCGTCTGCCAGCGGCACGTCGCGGAGCAGCTGCTGATCACCGGCCGCATCGACCGCGGCGTCCAGGTCCTCGAAGCGCTGCTCGAGGAGATCGGTGTGCACTCGCCATCCTCGCCCAAGGCCGTGATGTGGTCGCTCGTGCGTGGCCGGATCAAGCTCCGGCTGCGCGGACTCGGCGCGAAGCTCCGCGAGCGTCACGAGATCAGCGACGCGGAGATCCTCAAGCTCGACGTGCTCGCCGTGGCATCGACGGGCCTGTCGGTCGTCGACTCGATGCGCGGCTCCGACTTCCAGACTCGCGCGCTGCTGCTCGCGCTCAAGTCGGGCCACCGCCCGCACATCGCGCGCGCGCTGACGCTGGAGGGCACCTTCTACGCGACGCAGGGCAACCAGGAGCGTGCGCAAGTGCTGCGCGAGCGCGCGCTGGCGATCAACGGCGACATACCGAACCCGTACCTCGAGGCATTGACCAACGGCTCTGCCGGCATCTCGCTCTACATCCAAGGCGACGCCACCGAGGCGACCGGCATGCTGCTGAAGGGGGCCGCCCAGATGCGCCACGTGCCGGGCACCGCGTGGGAGATGGCTTCGGTCAAGCTGTTCGTGATGTTCAACCTGCGCAGCATCGGCGACTACAACGCCATGCGAGCGCGATACGAGGAGTACGTCACCGAAGCGCAGCAGCGCGGCGATCAGTACCTGTCGTCGACGATGCGGCGCGCGGCGATCACGATGTGGCTCGCCGAGGACAATCCCGAAGGCGCCCGCGACGAGCTCTCGAAGGCCACGTGGGTGCCAGTCTCGACGACGTTCCACATCCAGCACTTTCACGCCCTGATCGGCGAGATCGAGGTCGCGCTGTACACCGATGACCGCGCGAAGTTCGCTGAGCTGCGCGAACAACTCGCGCGGTGCGAGCGCGCGTTGATCATGCGCGTGCTCACGGTGCAGTCGCAGTGCGTGTACGCGCGCGCACGCATGGCGCTGCGCAGCGGAGACCTGCGAGGGGCGACGGCAGCGGCCCGTGAGCTCGGCAAGATCAACAGCAAGACACCACGCGTGTGGGCGTTGCTGGTCGACGGCTGCGTCGCGCGCGCGAAGGGCAACACCGAGCTAGCACGCAAGCGGTTCGCGGAGGCCGCGGCACTAGCCGACGAGTCCGGCATGCTGGTGTTCGCCGCCATCGCACGCTGGATCGCGGGCGACAAGACGCAGCGCGAGACGATCGCCGGGCTCGGCGTGAAAGATCCCGAGAAGCTCGCCGCGGCGTTCGCACCTGGCCCGGCCAAGTGACTCCCGGGCCACTCCCGGTACCCTTCCCATAACCGAGCGATTGGCAAACGTTCGCCAGTACCGACATCGAGTTCCAGGTACGCTGGTCGGAATGAGCTCTCCGCAGGATCTGAAGACCGCGCCCAAACCGATGGCGAGCGTTGCAGTGAAGGCGCCCGAGAAGCCGGCGGGCACTTCGCCGAATGCGTTCGGTCGGCCCGGAACATCGCCGGGCACGACCAGCGTCGTCGCGAGCACTCCGGTGGTCTCGAAGACGCCCGTCGCGCAGGTGACCACGCCATCGCCGGCGGTCGCCGTAACCGCTGCAGCGGGTGGCGTGCCACATCTCGCGCGCTGCAACCTGATGGGGGCGGAGCTGAGTGGTGCGAGCATGCCCGGCGCGAAGTTCACCGGCAGCGAGCTGCGCGGCACTCAGCTGAATCGCGCGGATCTGACGGGCGCGGACTTCGCCGGCGCGAACGCCCAGCAGTCCTCGATGGTGGGTGCGAACCTCGAGCGCGCCAATCTGGAACGCTGCGTACTCCGCTATGCGGATCTCCGCGAAGCGCGGATGAAACAGGCCAACGTCGCCGGTGCTGACTTCTGGCGCGCCACGCTGATCAACACGGACATCCGCCACGCGGTGGGCCTCGAGCAAGCCCGCCTCGATGGTGCCGACCTCAGCGAGACAAACCTGGGGGGAGCCCAGATCGCCGGCGGCACACTCAGGTTCACGACCCTGCGCGGTGCCAGCTGCGTCGAGGCGAATCTTTCGCGCGCCAATCTCGAGGGAGCGGACGGTCATCGCGCCGACTTTTCCGATGCGGTGCTCTCGGGCGCAGTTCTCGAGAAGGCAAAGCTCGGCGAGGCGTCGATGCTGCGTGTGAAGCTTGATGGCGCACGGCTACGGGGCGCGCACCTGGTGCAAGTGAAGCTCCAGTCCGCGCAGGCGGACGGTGCGGACTTCGAGTCCGCTGACCTCACCGATGCGAACCTGTCCGAGGCATCGCTGCAGAGGGCCCGGTTCACCGGCGCGAACCTGCGCGGCGCGAACCTGACCATGGCGAACATGACCGGGGCGTTTCTCGAAGGCGCGAACCTCTGGCGCTCCAATCTGCGCGGCGCGATCGTCAAGGACGCCATTCTGCGAGATGCGAAGTTGACTCGCGCGCAGCTCACCGATGTCGACCTCTCTGGCTCCAAGCTCGAGGGCGCGGATTTGCGCCGCGCTGATCTCGCCAAGGCTGATCTCAGCGGGACAGACCTGTGGCGCGCCAATCTCGCGGATGCAAATCTCGCAGGTGCCAAGCTGGCCGGCTCCTCGATCCGCGGAGCACTCAACATCCGCGACGCGAACCTCGCGGGTACGGACCTCGTCGAGATCTCGCTGGAGGGAGCCGAGCTCCAGGGCGTGAACCTTCGCGGCGCAAACTTGACCGGCGCCAACCTCGAGAATGCCGACCTGACGGGTGCGGATCTTCGCGATTGCACGCTGACGAACGCACGTCTCAAGGGCGCGAATCTCCGGAAGACGGATCTGACCGGGGCGAACCTCGAGAACACCGACCTGCGCCACGTCCTCAACCTCAAGGAGGCCCGGATCCGCTCGGTACGGTTCGTCAACGCGAACCTCGCGGGCGTCCAACTTCAGTCCGCGGACCTTTCAGGCTCCGACCTCTCCGGTGTCGCGCTGCGGAGGTCATCGCTCGAGCTCTGCAACTTCACGGGGGCCAAGCTCGTCGATGCGGATCTCTCTGGCTCGAACGTCCAGGGGACCGTGCTGGTGGACGCCGATCTGACCGGTGCCAACCTGCGCGACGTCGTGCACTTCACAGACGCGGACCTTCGGGGCAGCCGGCTGACGCGCGTCGACATGTCGGGTGCCAATCTCAGCCAGGTCAAGAACCTGACAGAGGCACACGATTTGTCGGGCATCGTGCTGCGCGGCGCCGACCTTCGCGGCGCACGTCTCAGCAGCGCGCGGCTATCGGGTGCGGACCTTGCGGGTGCGGATCTTCACGAGGCTGATCTCGAGAACTCCAATCTCGAGAAGGCGAACCTCAGCGACGCCGATATGTGGAACGCGAAGTTGGCCGGCGCGAACCTGGGCAGCGCGAACCTCACCGGCGCCGATTTGAAGCAGGCGAACCTACGCAACTCGGATCTGACGGGCGCGATCGTGGCGAACGTCAATTTCACGGGCGCCGATACGAGCGGAGTCAAGGGCATCGCGGCGAGCTGACGCCCGGCGACTCACCTAGGCGATCAGCTCCGCGCCGACCTCGGAGAGCAGCTCGTTGACCGCCTTGCGCGCGATGTTGCGTGGGATGACCGCGCGGAAGCCGCCCGACTTCAGGTTCATCTCCGGCGGCAGGATGAACAGCGCCATGATGCGAGCGATCAGCGGGTTGTGTACCCAGGCCTGCACCTCGATCTGATCGCCACGCTGGGTGAACTGCGCGCGCATCGGTGCTGTCCACAGGCCGCTGCCCTTCTGAAACAGCTTGACCGCACCGGTCTGCGGCGCGCGGGGCAGGAACTTGTGCTTCTGCGCCCACGCACCGATCGTCGGCCACGGATCACCATTGGCGGTGAACGTGACGACGCTGCGCCGCGCGGGGTCGACGGTGACCAGCGCGGTGCTCATCACGCCGCCTTGTCGTACGCGCTGCGGTGACCGAGCGCGATCGCGAGCGGCAGCGGCGCGGGGGCGCTCTGACCCTCCTTCTCGACGGCGGATGCCCACTGGTAGAGGCACGTGTAGTAGGCCATGCGGAGGTACGTCGAGAACGCGACGAACAGCGAGAACATCGTTCCGCCGACGGTGATGCCGACGATGAACGCCGTCGAGCCGGTGAACATCGGGATGATCACGTAGAACTCGAGCACGAAGATCAGGCCGAACCACAGGAAGCCGATCAGGTTCGTGATGCCGCGGATGCCCACCTCGCCCACACCGATCAGGAGGAGGTGGCCCTTGTGGAGCGAGCGCACGCGCTTCATCGCCTGACCGAAGCCGGCGTCCTCGATGATGATGCAGGGCAACAGGAGGCAGGTCAGCGTGGTCCAGATCGACTCGACGATGCCCGCGATGATCCGTCCGATGATCGATTGTTCGTCGCGGATCGCCGACACGAACATGTCGACGATCGTCGAGACGATCGAGAGGAAGAAGATCGCGATGAAGTTCTTGCCGGAGTCGGCCATGCCGGCGCGCATCGACGGGCGCCCACCGCGGAGGTGGACATCGATCATGTTCACGGTCACGCCGCAGAAGAAGTAGAAGATCGTGAACGAGCCGAGGATGGCGACGAAGCCGACGAACGTCCACATGCCGTCCGACCAGTGCGGGCTCGCGGCGACCAGCGCCATCACCCAGGCGACCCAGTAGACGATCTGGATCAGCACCGCATACAGCGACGGCGCGAGCAGCTTCTTGTTCTCGCCAGCCATGCGGAACGCGGCTTTGACGAACTCCCAACCCTTGCCCAGACTGTCGAAGAACCCCATGGCGGGGAGTGTTATCACGCTCCGCGCGCGGATCGAGCAGAAGCGTCAGTGGGCCTGTATTGCTGTGCACGGGCATCCCAGGCGTAAACGCCGGGTCCGTCGGAAACGTCGAGATCTCGGATGCCTCGCTTGATCGGGCGGAAGCCATCGGTCAACGGCAGCGAGTCGACGACACGGATCCTACGGGGGCGGCCGTACTCGGGGAGCGCCGCCACCGCGGCCGAGATCGATGCGAGGTGCGGTTCGATGCTCACGCCGGGTTGGAGCTGGAGCGCGGCGATCGGTGTCTCGATCTTCGGATCGGCGGGATCCCGCTGGCCGGCCGCGATGCACAGCGCCACGCCGGGAGTCTCGTAGAGCGCGTCCTCGATCCGGGTCGACGCGATGGCACCGAGGCGCGTCTGGATCATGTGCGACGCACGATCGATGAGCCAGAAGTCGCCCTCGGTGTCCACGGAGGCGATGTCGCCGGTGACGAACCACAGGTCGCTGGGCTCGAACGCATCGTGGAGCACGCGGCGCGGATCGATGTGCGCGACGTCGGCACCTGCGCGCTGGCCGAGCTTCGCGACGAGCATGCCGGGCTCGTCGAGTCGGGAGCGGACCAGCCGGCCAGCACCATCGCGCTCGAAGTCGTCGTCGGGAAAGCTCCACGCGGCGACCGCGAGCTCCGGGCTACCAGGCAACGGGCGGCCCACCGAGCCGAGCTTCTTGCCCCGTGCGTTCGCGAGCACCGCGTTCGCTTCGGTCGAGGCGTACAGCTCGAGCACACCGACCGGACCGAACCGATCGACGAGCCGGCGCCACACGTCCTTGCGCAGACCGGAGCCGGCGAACAGGCGAACCGGGTTGTTGCGCTCGCCGAGCACCGGCTGCGCATCGACGAGGCGGCGGCACATCTCGCCGGCGTAGAACACGACGCTCGCGCCGTAGCGGCGGATCTCGTCCCAGAACGTCGTCGGCGCGAACTTCGAGGCCAGCGCGAGACGCGCTCCACCGACGAGCGCGGCACCCGCGGACACCAGGGTGCCCGACGGATGGTGAAGGGGCAGGCAGCAGTACACGGTGTCGCGCGTGGTGAGCGTGGCGGCGGCCGCGGCACCGAGCGCGGAGAACGCCCATCGGCGGTTCGTGATCCGCGTGGCGCGCGGTGGCTCGTGGATCCCCGACGACACGAACACCATCGCGAGGTCGCGCGCGCGGCCCGGATCCGGCTTGTACCAAGCAGGGAGGGTGACCGTCGCCGGATCGATCGACTCCATGTCGATCACGCCCGCAGGAAGCGTGCGCGGCACCCCCGGCTGCCACGGAACCTCGCCGACGCCGCCGAGCACGAGCACCTTGCCCGCGATCGAGGCGCGCGCGCGGGTGGCGCTGTCGGGATCCGTGATCAACAGCTCGGTATCGCCGAGCTCCATCGCCTTCGGGAGCATCTCGTCGTGCGTCTCCGGCGAGAGCAGCACCGCGACGGCGCCGAGCCGGTTGATCGCACACACGACCGTCAGGTGGCTCGGGCGCGACTTCATCATCACGCCGATCTTCTGGCCGGGCTTGATGCCGCACGCGATCAGCCCGCGCACGACTGCATCGACACGGCGGTTCGCATCGGCGTACGTGAAGGCGCGGCCGCGGAACAGGAAGAACGTGCGGTCGCCGATCTTGTCGGCCTGCTCCGAGAGCGAGCGCCCGAACGAGATCAGCGAGTCGTCCTGTAGATTTCGCAGGCGATTGAGCCGCGGCACCTGCCAGCGCGCGTTGTCGAGGTAGTTGCCGACGTCCTCGGTGAGCTCGCTGACGCGCTCGAGTGCGGCGGCTGCGGTCTTCTCGACGATCTCGCGCGCGATGTCGAGCGTCGACTCGTCGTGCGCCTCGTCGTCCTCGTTGTCGGTCTCCGCCGGCTGACCTTCGGGCTCTGGCGCGCGTGCATCGATCGCAGCCGCCGGCAGCGGGCCCGCGCCTTCGCGCCAGCGCATCCACGCCACCACGCTCGGCCACGTCACGGTCAGCGCCGTCGAGCCGACGACGAGGCCGAAGTGCCCCGCCTTCAGCGTGATCTCGTACATCGTATCGACCTTGGGCGAGGCGCGCCGGATCCCGCGCACGGCGGCGGGCCGGCCCATCTCGTCGCGGCTGCCGAGCATGTAGAGGATCGGGCACGTCAGGTCGGAGAGCGTGACGGTGTGGCCGTCGATCACGAAGCCGCCCGACTGCATGCGATTGCCGACGATCAGATCGTCGACGAACTTGCGGAACGCGGGGCCTGGCCACGCGACGAAGCCCTCGCCACCGAGGAACAAGCGCTTTGCCTCGCGTTTCTCGAGCGCGGTCCGGTCGTGCAGGTTCTTCACGAAGTCGATTAGCTGCATCGCCTCCTTGCGCGCGGAGAGCAGCTTGAAGCCGGTCGACGTGAAGAAGCCGGGAAGACCTTCGATGCGCGCGAGCGGCCACGAGAGCGCGGCGCGCAGGCCGGCGACGAGTCGCTCGGTCGTGTCCTCACCGAGCCGCACGGTGCGGTGCAGGTCGACGGGGCTCCCCATCGTGATCACGCTCGCGAGCCCGGCGGATCGGCGGAACGCGGCGGCCTGGTAGCAGAACATGCCGCCCTGTGAGTACCCGGCGAGGTGGACGTCGTGACCGGTCGCCGTGCGTACGCGATCGATCGCCTCGGAGACCGCGCGCACGTGATCGTCGAGCGTGCGGTCCATGCCGCCTTCCTCGGTCTCGGGCCGGCCGAAGTCGACGAGCCACACATCGCATCCCCACCGCGAGAGCGCAGCGACCGCGCTGACGTCGGGCGAGATGTCGTAGACCTCGGACGCGACCATCAGCGGCGGCACGAGCAAGAGCGGCGCGCGCACGGGCGTGACGCCGGCATCGGGCGTCTTCTCGTAGCGCCGAAGGCGATAGAGCTTCTCCTCGTGGACGACCTCGAACGGCGCGCCATAGGGAGCGGTGAGGCGACCGGCCCGCGCGATCTCGAGACCGTTTCGCCACGCGAGCCCGAGGCGCCGCAGGCGCTTCGCCCACCTGGCCACCGTTCAGCCCGGTTCGCCGGCGAGCCGGTAACCGACGCCGCGCTTGCTCTCGATCAAGTCGTCCGCCGAAACGCTCGCGAGCTTGCGCCGCACGCGGTGAACGAGCTCGCGCACGTTCTCGCTGTCGGCCTGCACGGAGCGGAACGACAGCGCATCCGCGATCTCGTGCCACGCGACATACGCGAGCTCGGCATCGCTGACGGTGCGGCGCCGCTCGACGAGCAGCTGCAAGAGGCCGAACTCCATCGCGGCGAGCTCGATCGACGAGTCGGCGATCCGCAGCACGCCGCCGTCGACGCGCTGGCGCAGATCGAGCTGGTGACCGCGGGGCGTGGTGACCTTCGCGGAGAACACGAGCTCGTCACGGCGCGTGGGCGCGGTGCGACCGGAACCGCGAGGCGGCTCGATCTTCGGGAGCGCGTCGGGCCAGAAGTAGAACTTCACGTCGCCGAGGCGGATCGTGTTCCCACCGGTCAGCGCCACGTCGGTGATCCGGGTGCCCTCGACTTCGGTCCCGTTGCGGCTGGTGTTGTCGACGATATGCCACGTGCCATCGACGACCTTCAGCGAGGCGTGCTCGCTCGACACCGACGCGTGGAGCACCGCGATGTCGACGCGGGGATCACGACCGACGCGGGTACCGTCAGCCAGCGCGTGAGCAACACCCCACGCATCGACCAGGGCGGCGTTCGGTGTCTGCACGCGGGAGAAGATCTGCTCGCTCGTGATGCCGGGCGAGGCGATCGCGACTCCGTGAGACGTACACAGGACCCCGATCGAGCGCGGGGACGAACAGAGCAGACACGCGACCATGCACAGTTACGATCACCCGGGAGTCTGTCCTTACGCAAGCACAACAACCAGTTACCAGGTGCCGTGCACCACACCCCCCGGCGAGGCCCGCCCGCTATGATGGACCACATGTGGCCGCATCTCGCGCGGGCCCTCCTGGCGACCTCGCTGGGCGGCTGCTCGCTGCTCTACAACCCGAGCAATCTCCCCCCGCAAGCCGACGCAGCTCCGGATGCCGAGATGCTCGTCGATGCGGACCCGTCGATGCTCGACGTCACGGACCTCAAGCCCTCGGTGCTCGTCGAGGGTGCCGGCGCCAACGGTAGCCGCGTCGCGGTGCTCGTGATCGACGGCTCGCACATGGTCGCCGAGGGCGCGATGGTGATGATCACGCCTGCCGCGGGCGCACCGAAGGTGCCGATGCTGATGGTCGACAACTCGAAGATCGTCGTCGAGGGCAACGGCAAGCGGCTCGCGGTACCGGTCACGCTGCCGGTCGACATGGGCCTCGCCGCGGGCGACATGATCGCGATGGACGTGACGGTCGTGCAGACCTCCGGCGGCTCCATGCTCACGAAGAAGCTCGGCGGGAAGCTCCAGATCAAGGGACTCGGCGAGCTCGACACGATGGGCGCTGTCTCGCTCACCGGCTCCACCGAGTACTCGTTCGTGAACATCAGAGCCGGCGCGACGCTCACCGTCCCCGGCGGGCAGATGAATCCGATCATCATCCGGTCGACGTCGTCGCTGACGATCGCGCCGTCGATCTCGATCAACCTCAGCGGCAGCGGCATGACGCCCGGGCCGGCCGGTGGCGCTGGTGGAACGGCAGGGCCCGGCGGCATTGTCGGTGGTTCGCAGGGCGGAGAGGGCGGCGGGCCGGCGAAGGGTCTGCCTTCGGGCGGTGGGGGTGGTTTCAACGCGCCCGAGCAGCTCACCTCGATCGATGGAATGACCAGTGGCGGACCGAACCGCTCGAGCGGTGGTGCCGGTGGTGATGGCATGTCGCTCGGTGCGGCGGGCGGTGCCGGTGGCGCGGGCGGCGGATCGATCGCGCTGATCGCCGACGGTAATCTCGTCGCGGGCGCGGTCACCGCGAAGGGCGCGGCGGGCACGATGCCGGGCGGGAATCCCGGCGGCGGCGGCTCCGGTGGCGTGGTCTACGCACGCGCCGGCGGCACGCTGACTCTCGGTGCGGTCGATGTCACCGGCACCGGGAACGGAGCCGCGGGACGCGCGCGCTACGACGCGGGCAGCACGGCGACGGTCGCATCGGCCGGCTCGATGTTCCGCGGTCCCGCGTTCGTCGACCCACCCGCGATCGTGAAGTCCGAGCGTCCGATGCTCTCTGTCGTCGGTACGCCGCTCAAGCCGTTCCAGTTCTACTGGACCAACGATACCGGTCTGGAGATCCAGGGCCCGTACATGCAGACGTTCCCCGCGAGCGGCACCACGATGCTCGCGTTTCCGACGACGCCCGGTCTCTTTCGCGGGCTCAATACGCTGTGCGTGCTCGCAGCGGGCGCCGATGCGACGTCGAACACGAAGACGTGCGTCGACGTCGCGTACCTGTTCGCGCCGTAGTGGTATCGCATCACTTCGGCAGTGCGGCGATGTCGCGCTCGAGCTTGCCGAGGATCTGCGCCGCTTCCGCGCGCTTCTCCGGCGACGCCATCACGTCCTGGATCCGGATCAGTCGGTAGCGCGGCCACAGGTCGGTCGCCGCGGGACCGAGCGCCTTGAGCTTCTGCCCGACGGCGCTGTAGTGCGCCGCGATCGCAGCGGCGTCGCTCTTCGTCGCGATCGGGGGCGGATCCGGCTGCTTGGCCTCAGGCACGGGTACGACGGTGCCGTCGCTACCGGTACCGGGCGGGACGACCTTCTGTTCCTTCGGATCCTGCTTGATCGGCTGCTTCTGGGTGGCCGGCTGCTTCTTGAGCTCGGGCGTCTTGACCTCGACAAGCGGCTGCTTCGCGTCGACGGCCGGATCCTTCACCACGTCGGGGGTCTTCACCTCGACGGGCGGCTCCTTGGCAACCGGCTCCGGTGGCGGCTCGCTCGGGGTCGTCGCCACGACGACCTTCTCTTCGGGCGGCGCGCTCCGCGTGTCCTTGTCGTCGTCACCGCCGCGGGTGAGCGCGAACGTCGCGATACCGCCGACGAGCAGCACGGCGAGACCGGCGAACAGGAAGCGACGCGAGCCCGACTTTGGCAGCGTGTCGTCGTACGCGAGCGGGCCGGTGACGGCGGTCGAGACCTCGCGCTGCGACTTCGGGATCTTCGTCTCGATCGGCGGGACCGGCTCGGTCGTCGCGTTCTCGACTGCGGCGCGAATCGGTGGCGGGAACGTGTCGTTGCCCGTGTACGGGTGGCGCGGGACCGGCGTCTGATCCTGCGTCACCGCCGGGGAGCGCGCGCTCAGGCTCACGGGTACGCCGAGCGCTGCGGCGGCGGCAGGGCGATCCTTGTTGATCAGGTCGAGTAGCTCGCGCGCGGCCTTCGCCGTCGCAGGTCGCTGCTCGCGCTTCTTCGCCATCAGCTGGCGCGCGAACGCCTCGAGCAGCGGGTCGACCTCGAGGTGCGGCACACGCTGCGCGATCGCCGGTGGATCGAGCAACAGATTCGCGCGCGCTACCTCGGCGCCGGTACCGTCGAACGGCAGCTTGCCGCACAGCATCTCGTAGATGACGATGCCGAGCGCGAACAGGTCGATGCGGTGATCGATCGGATCGGCGACCGCCTGCTCGGGCGCCATGTAGTGCGGCGTGCCGAGCACGAGACCGTTCGTGGTCAGGCGCCCCTGGCCATCCGGTGTATCGCCGCCTTCGCGGAGGATGGCGATACCGAAGTCCACGATGCGCGGGACTTCGGAGCCGTGCATGTCGGTCTCGACGATCACGTTCTCGGGCTTGAAGTCGCGGTGGATCAGACCCTGCTCGTGCGCGTGGTAGAGGCCCTCGAGCAACTGCCGCGTCAGGTGGATGATCCGCTCCGCGGGCATCGGTGCCTGGTCCAGCATCGACGCGAGGTCATTGCCCTCGGCGAAGTCCATGACCATGTACCGCAGGCCGGAGGTGGTCTCGCCGACATCGACGACGCCGATCACGTTCGCGTGCCGCAACCGGCCCGCGAGCTCGGCCTCGCGATCGAAGCGCAGCGAGACCTTGCTGTCCATGAGCAGGTGCGGATGCAGGACCTTCACCGCAAACGCGCGGCCGACCTTCACGTGCTTCGCACGGTAGACCGTGCCCATCGCACCCTCGCCGAGCTTGACCTCGATCTGGTAGCGGTTCGCGAGGATCTCGCCGATCAGCTTGTTCTCGGGCAGATCATCGGCGACCTCGACGGTCATCAGAACCTCCCGAGCCACGTCACCGTGCCGCCACTCCCCTCGGTGGTCGGCGCGACGACCATCCGCGCTTCCTGGCCGGAGGTGACGAACAGGACGGTGGTGGCGATCGCACAGCCGATGCCGATCGCGAGGCCGGCATCCGCGATCAATCCCGTGGTGCGGATCGAATCGCGCTGGCTCTCGGTGCAAGTGTTCGGGCTCGCATCGCAGTCGTTGTACTTCGAGCGAGCGCGCAGGCCCATCGCGATGCCGAGACCGAAGCCGACGCCGCTGACGACCGCGGTGACCCGCGCGGGCGTGGTGAAGTGGCGCGGGACCTCGGGCTTCATCGTGCCGACGGGACCGCCGCCGAGCTTCGGCTTCGGGCGCACCGGCGCGTCGGGGAGCAGCTGCGGCGCCGACGCGACGAACCGCGCACGCGCATCGGAGAGCGTGGCGATGTCGATCGCGGGGCGCGATGCGCTCTTCCCACTCGCGGGCTCCATCCACGTGGTGTCGACCTGGATCGCACCGCCGGTGCCGGTGTCGACCATCACGACGAACAGAAGCTGCTGCGCGCCGACACGCTGCGCGACATCGGCCACGCACGTGGGCGTCGCGACGCAGTCGGGCGGGATGCCATCGGGCGGGAGCTGCCGACGAACCTCGAGCCCGCCAAATGCCTCGATGTCGAGCTCGGCCTCCAGCGCATCGGCGAGCTCCTGGCTCAGCGCATCGACGCGCGCGGCATCGAGGTTCACCGCGATGCCGGGGACGATCGCGACCCTCAACTTGTCAGCCGCGGCCGACTGCATGAGCGCGGCCGACACAACAAGGAAGGTCAGAGAGTGCTTCACGTGGTCATCGTATCGACGGTGCCGTCGAAGAAAGTAGGGTGCAGCTTACGTGTCGGGTGAGGGTTGCGTTAGCCCAACCACACTCACTTACTCTTCGCGGCCAGTTGCTTCTGCTTGTCCTTGTCCCCGAACAACCGCTGCCGCTCACCCTTGCGATTGTAGTTAACAGCATAGAGCAACCCCGCGATGCCCGACAGCGGCATGAGGACGAGGAGTGCGGGCATGAGCAGGATCCACGGCAGCTTGGACGCGATCGCCGCGAACGCGAGCCACGCCACGGAGCCTGGAATCGCTTCGCGTAGCGAGCCGGCGTAGAGCCAGCCGATCGGTCCGAGCACGGTGGACGCAAGCGCTGATTTGACCCACGACTTGTCGCCCTGCTTGGGCGTCTTCGTCAGCTCGGCCTTGACGCCCTGCGCCCGCTTCGCGAGCGCGAGCGCGTTCGTGATGTCGCTGCCCGTGGAGGCATCATCGTCCTCCTCTTCGACCGGCTTCGGCTTCGGCTCCGGCTTCGGCTTGGTCTTCGAGACGAGCTCGGCCTGGCGCGCGGTCAGCGCGGCTTTCTCGGCCGCCTGCGCTGCGCGGAGGTCCCGGACCTTTGCAAGCGCGGCTTCGCGGCGCACTTGCTTTGCCGCCGCGTCGGCCTTCACCTCGGCCTCCAGCGCGGCCAGCCGTTCCATCACGGCTCGGTCGTCATCGGACACGCCTGGACTATGGCATGATCCGACGGAATGTCGTTGCGAACGATCCTCCCGCTGACGGCCGTTTTCTTCCTCGGCTGCGGCGGCTCCGAGAAGACCTCCAACGAGCCGACGACGGCCAAGGAGAAGCAGCGGCGGGAGGCCAAGGCGAGCGGCGAGGACGACAAGGGCTCGAGGAGCTGGGGCGGCTGGCGCTACAAGGGCGACCGCAACTCGTGCTTCTTCCAGGTCTCCGGAAAGTGCTTCAAGACGGAGAACGCTGCCTGCCAGGCGGCGCGCTGCGCGAAACCCAAGAAGTGCAACGTCACGGGCGGTGGCCCGGCGCTCGTCAGCTGCAAGTAGTCAAAACGCCGAAGCGAGAGCTACGCCGCCTTGGACGCGACGACCTTCGGGATCCGCACGCGCGGGCCGACGCGGTACTCGATCGACTTCACGTTGCGATAGAACTCGCCGTCGATGATCGGCGCCATCAGCTCGTCGCCGACGGCCTCGAGCTTCATCTCGCGGCAGGGGCGGTCGAGGATGTCGCGGCCGCGCATCTCCTCGCCACGCGCCATGCGCGGGATGTTGCGAAGGATCGCCCACGGGCTCGGCGTGCCGACGATCGCGTTCATCAGGCCCGGCACGTCGGCCTTGCCGAAGAACCGGAGCACGTTGCCGAGGTTGATCGACATCGACGCGACGTGAACGCCGGTGAACGACTCACCGGGGAGGCGCATGCCGTCGAGCGTGACCTTGCACGCGGTCGGCTCGAACATCTCCTTCGCGAACGTCGACAGGTTGCCGAGCGGAAGCCGCGACAGCGGAGTGAGCGCGATCGGCGCGGACGCGACGGTGTTCGCGACGATCTGCATGATCGTCCGCGGGTTCGGATCCGCGTAGTTGTAGTACTTCGCGTAGAAGCGCTGGCCGACACCGCCCGCCGCGCTCGCGAAGCCGTAGGTGCGGAACGGGACCTCGACGCCATCGACGAGCTGCACGCCGTCGATCACCATCGAGTCCACCTCGGTCTCCTGGATCGTGGCGCCGCGCTCGACGGAGCGCCGCAGCGAACCGAGGATGCCCTCGGCATCACCGGTGATGCCGACGTTGTTCGCGACGAAGTCGATCGTGCCGCCCTTGGTGGGGAGCGTGACCGGGAGGCGCGTGGACGAGCCCACGAACTCCTCCTCCTGGAGGACCTCCATGCCCATGCGGAGCATCCAGTGGAGCGCGCCGTCGCCGCCGTCGGCGACCCAGTAGCGGGCCTGCTTGCGGAGGAAGTCCCGCAGCACGGGCTTGATCGAGTCGATCGACGAGGTCTCGTGAACCTCGCCCATGTGCCCGACAATGCGCTGAAGCCGCTCCGCCCGGTCCGGACGATTGCGGTTCTTGCGGCTGTTCGGGTTCGTGATGACGCCGATCTCCATCGCCGCCAGAAGACTGCAAGAGCCGGGCGAGACGCAGTGCGTCGTAAGCGACTGAAATCACGTTCTGGCAACCGGCAGGATCTGGCTCGCCGCGTAGGTCGTTACGCGGGAACTGGATAAGTTCCGAGCCGGTTGGATACCGTCGAGCAGTGATCCCTTCGCTCCTCGGAGCATGTGCGCTGATCGGCCTTGCCGGGTGTAGCCGGGGCCTGCCTGCGAACGGCACCGTTCCGACGCGGCCGGCTTCGTCTGAATCCGCTTTCGTAATTCCCAGCGCACCGTACAAGGTGGTGCCCGCGGAGCTTGGCGACCCGCAGATCCTCGAACGGATCTCGCATCGCGTGTTGATCCGGAGGTGGGGACTCGCGTGGCTCACGCGCGATGGCGCGCCGATCGGAAGTGAAACGACGGAGGCAGAGGAAGTCGCCGCGGTGATCCAGGTGCTCGGCGAGCACGGGCGAAAGATCCGGATCGTGGTGGAGGACGACAAGGCGCGGTATGCGGTGTGGGTCGCGCGCGACGATGCCGCGGAGACGGTGCTCGTACCGGTCGCGCTCGTGGATCAAGCTGGCAAGAAGATGCCGGTCGAGGTGCAGCCAGGCGTGACCCTCGAAGCCGCGCCGACACGAGGCGGGTTGCGCGCCGTCGCCATCGTCGATCCCCTGCTCTCGGTCGAGGGGTGGGTGAACGGCGCCGCGATCGGGCATGTCTGGATCGCTCGTGCGGGGGATGCATCGGATGCCCGCGATCAGGGCCCGTTATTGCGGCTTGGTCGGGGCGCACAGCTACGCGGTGCTCCGGATCCTGCGGCACCGGTGCTCGCGACCGTGAAGGCCGACGAATTCGTGGTCGGCAGAGTCGGCGCGAGCGGCGCGTACACCGAGGTGGTCGCCACGCGTCCCCACGTGAAGGTGCGCGGTTTCATCGAGACCGCGAAGGTGCTCGGCGAGACGGACGACTTCGTCTCGCTCGGCAGCGGCTCGGGACACGGCTTCGGGATGTCGCACGCGGTGAAGCACGAGATCCCCGCGGGGACGTGCCTCTACGCGCACAGCGAGGGCGAGGTGATCGGCGTGACCCTCGAGGCTCAGACGCGGCTCGGCGGGCGGCTCACCGACGACGGCTGGGCGATGATCTACATCGACAGCCCGTGGGGCGTGTCGTCGATGTACGCGAAGAGTGTCGGACGTGATCCATCGCAACCGCCGAGCTGGGACTCGTGCACCGAGCCGGCGCATCGTCGATAATCGTGGTGTGAAGTGCTGGGCTCTCGTCGTGCTCGCCGCGTGCGGTGGACCGCCGGCGGCGACCACGCGGCCCACAACATCGATCACGGATCCAGGCGCGCCGCGCTCGCCGGTACACCCCGAGCGCCCGCCGATCGATCCGATCGCCGCGCTGACGCCGGTCGCAGGTGGCGAGGTGTCGTGGCTCGCGCCGGGGCAAGCGAGGCTCGAGCTCGGCGGTACGCCGATCGAGAACCCAGGCGGCGGCAAACCGATCGAGGTCGTGATCATCGACCAGCACGCGAGCCGTGTGCGCGTGGCCGTGCCGCTCGAGCACGCTCGCTTCTCGCTGTGGACCGATCGCAACCGGTTGTTCGCCGTGGTGCGCAAGGATCAGCGGATGTCGCGCGGCCCCGGTGGCGACGGCGGTCGCGGTGACGCGCATGCGAGCCTGCGAGCCGGCGCGCGCGTGAAGCGGCTCGCGCACAAAGGCACGTGGACGCAGATCCGTTATCACGGTGCGCTGGAGATCGAGGGGTGGGTCCCCGACGCGATGCTCGGCGAGTCGGGACCTCAGCACGAATACCGCGGCCGTTTTCCCTCGGGCCGCCGTACGCTGATGGTCACGCCCGGAGCGGTGATCCGCGACGAGCCCAGGTGGGCCGCCGACGAGATCGCGGTGATGGCGAACGGCTACTTCCTCGACACGCAACGCGAGCTCGAGGATGGCTGGACCGAGGTGAGCTACGAGGACAGCGATCTCTCGGTGCGCGGCTTCGTGTCGAAGCGCTTGCCGCCGGGGCAGGTGCACCGTCCGAACGCCGATCCGGCCGCGCAGCCGGTGCCGATCACACCGAACACGAAGGTCGCGAGCGGCACGTGCCTCTACTCGCGCGTGAAGGGCGACAAGATCGGCTACATCGTCGGAGACCGGGCCGTGGATCTCGCGGACGCGGAGATCGGGTGGTTCACGCTCACCACTGATTCTCCGTGGGGACCGATCGCGTTCGCAGCACGCGGCGCGACGCGTACCGATCTCCATGCGTGCGCGCCCGCGGGTACCGTGCCGGCGCCTATCGCCCCGTGAACGTTGGCTCGCGCTTCGCGAGCAACGCGGAGATTCCCTCGCGCGCGTCATCCATCGCGATCGATGCCGCCTGAACGTGCGCTTCGGCTCGCGCGGCACCGACGGCGTCGAGCCCGAGGCCGCGGCGGATCGCGAGCTTGGTCTCCTGCACCGCGAATGGAGCGTTCGCCGCGATCGTGCGCGCCAGGTCGAGCGCGCTCGGCAA
The DNA here is from genome assembly GCA_013813765.1 of Deltaproteobacteria bacterium. GTDB lineage: Bacteria > Myxococcota_A > Polyangia > Haliangiales > Haliangiaceae > JABFXX01. The sequence goes on from JACCRC010000034.1 coordinate 38,379, forward strand.
CACCTCCGAGGCCGTGACCGCGCGGTTGAGGATTCCAAGGCGCTCGGCCTCGTCACCCGCGACGAGCCGCCCGGTGAGCAAGAGCTCGGAGGCGCGTGCCATGCCGATCAGGCGCGGAAGCAGGTAGCTGATCGACATGCCCGGTGCGAGCCCGAGCTTCACGAAGTTCGCGCCGTACTTTGCCTCGAGTGCGCCGATGCGCAGATCGCAGACCAGCGAAAGCCCGAAGCCGCCGCCGACCGTGTGACCATTGAGTGCGCCAATCACCGGCACGCGGAGCTCGAGCAACGAGAGGAACGGCTCGTACATCGCGAACGATCGTTCGTGCGGCTCTCGATGGTCGCCCTCGCGCTGCAGCGTGGACTTGAAGTCCGCACCGCTCGAGAAGCACGGCCCGGTCCCGGTGACGATCACGACCCGGATACTCGCGTCGGTGCGCGCGCGTTCGCTCGCGTCGGCAAAAGCGTCCAGGAGCTCCGGTGTCATGCTGTTCCGGTTGTCGGGACGGTTCAGCGTGATCACACCGATCTGATCGCGAGACTCGTAGCGGACCGCATCGCTCATGCGCCGAACGTAGCCTAAGTCTCCGAAACAACGTGGTTACTTCCGGACGTTTCGCAATTTCGGGCACATCCGGTCCCGCGCTGCGGATTCTGCAGGTTCCTGCGGGTCGTGCAGCCAAGCTAGGCCGATTCAGAGGCATTTACAGCAACTTAACGCTTGGCCCGCGCTCTGCACTTACTCCGAACCGAAGCCGGTTGGCTTCATCAAAGGGAGTCTCGTTATGTCGAAGATCAAGGCCGCCATCATCACTGCCATCATCGGTACCTCGTCTGCCGCGATGGCGTCCCCGACCGTCTCGTTCAACGCGAACGCGCGGTTCTCGTACGGCACCCCGTACTCTGCGCCGGTCATTCGTGACCACACGCAGTACTCTGCGCCGGTCATTCGTGACTACACGCAGGCGCCGGTGTACGCGATGCCTTCGACGCGCTCGACTTCGTGGGTCTCGCTCGCGAGCTACCTCGACCTCTCGAGCGGGCGCGACGTGCTCCGCCTGGACAACAACATGCGCGCCTCTGCGCTGACGCTCCGCGCGAACATGGGCAGGGCGTACGTCGAGAAGGTGCTTGTTCGGTTCCAGGACGGCTCGAGGCAGGTCATGCATGTCGATTCGTGGATGACCACGCGCAACCCGGCCATTCAGCTCGACCTCCGCGGTCGTAGCCGCATCGACTCGATCATCATCGTCGGCGAGTCCTTGGGCCGTGCGTCGTACTCGGTCCTCGCGCAGTCGGAGACGATGAATCGCCCGCCGGTGTTCGAGCAGCCGGCTCCGGTTCTGGACGTCACGGGTCACTACAGCAGCGTGCACGGCGACATCTACCTCACGCAGCGCGGTAACCGCGTCACCGGTACGTACCCGGGCAAGGAAGGCACCATCGAAGGCACGATCTACGGCAACCAGCTCCACTTCCGGTGGAACCAGCCCGCCGCGCGGATCCAGGACACGACCGGTCAGGGCGTCTTCACCTTCGGCGGTGGCCGCCACGTCGAAGGCACGTGGGGCCTCGGTAACGCCGCGTCTGGCGCGGAGTGGGACCTGAACCTCATCAGCCGCTAGTCCCTCGTTGACCCACAACACGGCGCAGCCAGTACGGTGCGCCGTTTTCTTTTGGGAGAAGACACATGAAGAAGCTCACGGCACTCATCACCACCCTCGTGCTCGGCGCGTCGCAGGCCGGCGTCGCGATGGCGCGCCCTGCGCGGCTGATCGACAACGGTTGGCGCGAGCGTCAGGAGCTCCGCATGGATCGCGAGCGCGAGCAGATCAACGGCCAGCGCCACTACCGCCCGGCGTGGGTGGCTCTGTCGGGTGCGACCCGGATCGCGGATGGCCGGGACGTCATCCCCGTCGGCGCGCAGAAGGGTCGGTTCACGCAGCTGCGGTTCCAGACCACCGAGGGCGCGTCGCTGATCGATCACGTGCTGATCCGGTTCTCGGATGGCCGGTGGCAGTCGACCGAGGTCGGCAAGCAGATCGACCCCCGCAACCCGATGGTCGAGGTCTTGCTCGACGGCGACCGCAAGAAGATCGATCAGATCATCGTGCTCGGTGCGGGCGGCCGTCGCGCGTCCTACCAGGTGTTCGGGATCTAGCTGCCGCCGAGCTCGTCGAGGAACTGCTGCGCGTCGACAAACGCCGGGTCTTCACGCAGCGCCTTCTTCGCCCACAGCTCGGCCTTCGCGCGGTTGCCGCGTGCGTGCTCGATCTTGGCCTCCCAGAGCAAGGCCATGGGGCGCGTGACCGGCGCCGGGTTGTCCATCAGCGTGATCGCGCGTAGCGGCTTGAGGGCGAGCTCGTAGTCACCGATCTCGGTGGCGAGCTGCGCGAGCTCCGCGGCGACCTCGGCGTTCTTGCGGTCGACATCGAACGCCTTCTTCAGCCAGTTCAGCTGACCGTCCTTGTCACCCTGCATCGCGGCCACGCGGCCCATGCGCTGCTGGAGCACCGCGAGCTCGGGCGTGCGCTTCTTCTGCGCCGCGATCGCGGCCTCGAGTGTGCGGCCGGCATCCTCGAGTGCTCCCGACGTGATCAGCACGTCGACATTCAGCATCAACGCACCGTGATCCTCGGGCTGCAGCTCGAGCGCCTTCTGTGCCGGGACCTGCGCGGACGGAGCGTCCTCGAGCTGATAGAGGTAGAGCTCGGCGGCGCGCTTGTAGTTCGCGTACCGCGTCTGCGGATCGCTGCCGTGGTCGGCATCGGCGAGCAGGACGCCGGCGAGCAGGCGGTACTCGCCCGCCGCCTCGTACATCTCGCGCAGCTTGTCACGGAGGACCTCCACGCCTGGCTGCGCCTGGTGCACGACCTCGAGCACCGGCACCGAATCGGCGGGACGGCCCACCTGGGTCGCCGCCGACGCAGCGCGAAGCGCGGCCTGCACCTGCGCATCGCCCTCGGTCACGTACGCGAGGCGAGTCGCCGCGGCGGCGACACCTTCCCAGTGCTGGATCGACTCGTCGAGGTCACACAGCATGTACAGCGGCTCTGCATCGCGCGCGTCGCGCTCGATCCACGCGACGAGGAAGCCGCGGCCGCGCTCGATGTCGCCCTGCGCCGTGAGGAGCTGCGACAGCTTGAGCGTGGCGGTGCGCTCGGTCGGCAGATCGCCGTCGCGCTCGGCCCGGCCGCGCAGTCGCTCGAGACCATTGACGAGCTGCTCGCCGAACGTCTCCTTGTCGAGCTCGTACGCCTCGGTCAGGTCGGCGACGGCGGATGCGTCGTCACCGAGCTGCTGGCGGAAGCTCGCGCGCAGCTGCAAGAGGCCCGTGCGGCTGGCTCCCTGCACCGTCGAGAGCGCCTCGCCGACCGCGCGCTGGGCGGCATCGAGCTCACCGGCTGCCGCGAGTGCGGCCGCGTGATCGGTGACGAGCTCGACGACGTGCGGTGCGCGCTGGCGAGCCTTGCGCAGCACTTCGGCGGCCTTGAGCGGCTGCCCGAGGAATCCCGAGTAG
>JACCRC010000036.1 GCA_013813765.1 Deltaproteobacteria bacterium
GCGCACCAGTACGACAAGACCTGGTGCGTCTGTAACACCCTCGCGTTCCTCAAGAAGGCCGACCCGGACGAGCTGCAGTTCTACGAGCAGTACAAGCCGCGCGGCCTCGTGAAGGCGAAGAACGTGATGAGCGGCGAGACGTGGGCCAAGCTCGTCCACCCCGATGAGAACCGCTACATCAGCGCGATCTTCGGGGCGTCGTGGCAGGGCGTCGCCGCGATGAAGGCGTTCCCGCACAAGGACTTCGGGATCAAGCGCAAGGACCGCCGGCAGCTGCCGGGCGATCCGCTGATGTTCTCGAAGCTGTTCTACTACGTGGCGCAGGTCCTCAACGTGCCGCTCCCCGAGGTGTTCCTCGTCGAGGACAACAAGCCGGCCGACATCCAGCTCGCGAACGCGATCGAGAAGACCGAGCTATGCCCGTCGTTCGTGGTGCGTCCGCACCTGCTCCAGGGCAAGAGCGAGCGCGAGATCGCGTTCCTCTCCGCCCGCCGCCTGACGTTCATGCGGCCGGAGTACTACCTGAAGATGCTGCTGCCGACGAACACGGAGCTCAAGGTGGTCGTGCTCAGCGCGATCGTCATGGTGCAGCCGCGGTTCCCGGTGCCGCCCGACATGGTGCAGCTGGTGCAGCAGTACCTCCCCGAGATGCAGAAGCGCATGCCTCCGCAGGTGCTCGAGCAGCTCGGTGCGGTCGTGCAGCGCTTCATCCAGGCGGCTCCCGAGATCAACCTCGCCAAGTGGGGCCACGCGGTCGACGCCGTGTCGCATCGCGCGGGCTTCGTGGTGTGCGGCGATCTCGAGGTCGCGGCGCGCATGGTGTCGGCGGAGCCGGTCGTCGTCGGTGGTCCGCAGGTGAAGGACAAGATCAAAGAGCTGGTGCTCTACTCGATCTCGGAAGAGTTCTTCACGGTTCGCGCCCAGATGGGCCTGACGATCGCCGGCTAACCGCCAAGCTCCGCGCGCTGGCGCTGCCGTGCCCGCAACGCCATGGCCCCGGCGCTGCCGTGCGGGCGCACTTCCGTGCCCGCAACGCCATGCCCCCGCACTGCATGACGCCGGCACTGCCGTGCCCCGGAGTTAGCGCCAAGCACGCCAAGAAGCCAAGCACGCCAAGCCCTGAAACTTTTCTTCGCTTCGCGAAGGAAAACTTCCGCGCCTCGCGCTCGCCGTCTTCGTGCTTCGCGCTACCTCCGGCTCACCGCAGTGCGCCGGCACGGCAGCGCCCGGGCATCGCGGTTCCCAGGCCGGCAGAGCGCGGCCAGGGCAGTGCGCGGACCTTGGCGGTTAGTTCGGGCGCGGCAGCTGCTTCCGGTAGTGCTCGAAGTGGAGCACCTTCCAGCGCGCCTTGGGCGTGTCGCGACCGACGACGAACTTGAAGCCGGTCTCGGTGCCCATCGACGAATCCTCGACGGCCAACAGCTCGAGGGTGTCGCCTTTGTAGTCGGCGAACTGGTAGCCCATCATCGCGTAGGGCCCGATGAAAGCGTCGGTGATTGGTCGCTGCGCGAACGCCTTCGCCTTCTTGTTGCCGCGCTTGCCCGCGAACCCGACCATGAGGTTCTGGATCGCCTTCGCGTCGGCGGGGGAGACCTGGATGCACGCGCTCGCGGGCTTGCTCGGCCAGGGCGTGATGCAGCGGCCCTTCGCGGGCCACGGGTCCGCAGCGGCGAGGGCAGGGAGGACGAGCAGGGTGAGGGCGTGGACGACGAGCAGGGCGAGGGCCGCGGAGCGCATGCGCATCGAACGCACGAGCGCGCGTGCAGCGCTATCGCAGGTGCTCATCAAGCACCGGGACACCCCCAACGAACCAGCGTGCGCGCCGTGACCGCGGAGGTGGGCGAGCGGCCGTGAACACGGCCGTGAACGCGGCCGTGAAACGCGCAGGTGCGGCGAGCGGCCGTGAACGCGCGGCCGTGACCACGGAGGTGCGGCGAGTACGCAACGTCGGTGAGTACGGCGAACCCGAGAGCTTGTTTCGCGAAGCGAAAAAAGTCTCTGGGCTTGGCGTGCTTGGCGGCTTGGCGTCCTTGGCGCTAACTCTGGGGCACGGCAGTGCGCGGGCACGGCAGCGCGCGGGCAGTGCGCGGGCAGCGCGCGGGCAGTGCGCGGGCAGTGCCCGGGCAGTGCGCGGGCAGAGTGCGCAGGCACGGCAATGCGCGGAGCTTGGCGGTTAGTGGCCGCGGTTAGCCGTTCGTCGGGCCCGCCCATTCGCCCGGGACGGGCGTCTGGACGTTGCGGAGACCGGTGACGCGATAGACCTTCAGCTCGTCGGCCTTGCCCTTCACCTTCACGGGGGGCAGCTGCGTGGCCTCGACGCGGCCGGCGATGTGCTTGTACGTGTCCTCGGAGATGATGATCTCGCCGGAGCTGGCGACGTTCACGAGCCGCGAGGCGACGTTCATCGCGTCGCCGATCGCGGTGTACTGCAGCGCGCGGGTGGAGCCGATCGATCCGGTAATCACGTTACCGGTGTTGATACCGATGCCGATGCGCAGCGGCGGCTGGTTCTCGGACGCGCGCGTGCGGTTGAACTCCTCGAGCGCCTGGAACATCGCGATGCCGCACGAGACCGCCTTGAACGGCGCGTCCTCGATCTGGATGGGCGCGCCGAACAGGCCGATGATCTCGTCACCGACGAACTTGTCGAGCGTGCCGGAGTACTTGAAGAGGATGTCGACCATCACCTCGAAGTACTCGTTGAGGGTGTTAACGATCTCCTGCGGCGGGCGACCGTCGGACATCGTGGTGAAGCCGCGGATGTCGGAGAACAGCATCGTCACCTCGGTGACGCGGCCGCCCTTCTCGATCACGAGCTCGCCCTTGAGGACCTGCTCGACAACGCTCGGTGGAATCAGACGAGAGATCTGAGCGCGGGTCTGTGCTTCCTTCTCGATGCGGCTCGCGAGGCGAGCGTTCTGGATCGAGATCGCGGCCTGCGCTGCCATGCCGGTGCAGATCTGGAGGTCCTTCTCGGTGAACGCGTTCGACGTGAACAGCGAGTCGAGGTGCATGATGCCGAGCAACTCGTTCGCGTGGAGCAGCGGGAGCGTCATCGTCGAGCGAATGCCCTGCATGATGATCGAGTGGGCGCCGGAGAACCGGGCGTCCATCGTCGCGTCGCTGGAGAGGACGGCGGCCTTGTTGTTGACGACCTCGGCCATCACCGTCTTCGAGAGGACGATGTTCGGATCGCTCTTGCCCGAGCGCGTCTTGACGAAGCGGGGAACGAGCTCGTGCGTCTTGTCGTCCGAGAGGAGGATCACGCCGCGGTCGGCGCCGACGAGCTCGAACGCCTTGTCGAGGATCTTGGGGAGCAGCTTGTCGAGATCGAGCTCGCTGCCAACGGCGCGGGCGAGCTCGTGGCCGATGCGCAGGCGCTCGTAGTCGCGGCGGAGGTTCTTGTCGTCGGCGATCTGCCGCTCGGGCATGAAGTCGCCGGTGTTGGCCTGGATGCGACCGCGGATGTGGCTCTCGGTCAGGCCGGGCGCGATCGTGACGCGCTGAAGAACGTCGTCGGCCTTCGGCTTGTCGACGAAGACGATGCGCGTCGAGCCCATCGTGAACTCGTCGCCATCTGCGAGGTAGTGATCCGCGACGCGCTCCCCGCGCATGAACGTGCCGTTGAGCGAGCGCAGGTCGCGCAGCAGGTAGCGGCCATCGGCGGCGCGCTGAATCTGCGCGTGCTCCTTGGAGATGATCCGATCGAGGATCTGGATCGTGTTGTCCGGATGGCGGCCGATCGTGTTGAAGGCAGCGAGCTCGAACTCCTGCCGCTCCTCCCCGGAGATGACAATCAGCTTGGCCATCGCAAACTCAAAACCGCGTCTCGATGGTAGACCGGTGGCGAACGGCTAGTAAAGCAACGATCTCTACCAAGTCTGCATCCCGACACGGAAAAGCCGTCCGGATTGCCCCGTCGAGAAGATCCGGCGGGATACTTGGACGGTGGAGCTGCCCCTCTTCGTGGTGCATGGCGCGGTCGTCTGGAAGCTCCTCCTCGCCGCGGTGGTCGCGATCTCGCTCGGGATCGTCGCGCTGGTCCGTCGCCGGAAGGAGCGGACGCTGGTCGGCGATTGGGTTGCGGCGCGCCTCGCCGAGGTGACACCGCTGCAGGCCGGCTCGGTGGTCCTGCGTGGCAAGCTGGCCACAGGCACGGCCTCGACCTCCGAACAGGACATCCGTGAAGGCACCTCCGAGCGAAGCGCCGAGCTGACGCTCGACCACGAGGGCGAAAAGGTCGCGATCCAAGGGCCCGTCACGGTCGAGCACGGAAGCCAGACGGCCATCCGCTGGGTGCGAAAGATCCGCACCCGGACGGTGCGCGCGGGCGACGAGGTCCTCGTGGTCGGAACCGCGTCGCGTCGCGCAGAGGATGATGCCGGCTATCGCGACGCGGGAATTGGCTGGGAGGTCGGGGACGACGCGCACATCATCGCGGTGAAGCCGCAGGCCCGGCCGCGCCCGAACGGGATCGCGAAGACGCTCTTGCTCGCGGCGGTGTTCGGCCTCGTCGGCTACGGCGCCCTGCGGCTGGCTGGCAACCGGGCGATGAAGGCAGCCTACGCTCACGATGTCGATCGGGTCAGGAGGTCGCTCGGCAACTCCGACGCCGTCGCGATCGCCGCAGCGATGCCGGGCTCGCGCGAGAAGGCACTCGAAGAGCTGTCGTACAAGCTGGAGCGCGGCTTCGAGAGGACGGAGGAGGTCTTCCAGCTCCGCCTCGCGCTCGACGTGTTGCGCGGCGAGTGCACCGCGTTTCAGCTGTCCACCGCGGTGCGGCTCGAGGAAGCGGTTGTCGTGGCGCGCGCGTGCGGCGAGCCCGTGCTCGCATCGCAAGCGCTCGCATTTCTCGGCAAGTTCGAGGACGCATGGAACGAGCGGGGCAGGGACGCGCGGCCGTACGTCGAGGGCGTGCTCGCGATCGCGACCGGGCGCTGGAGAGAGGCGGCGGCGGCGGCCGATGCGCGGGTCCCGGATTACGAGAAACGCGAGCGCTCGAAGTACTACACGGAGCTCGACGCACAGCGGAGCGTGCTGAACATGCGCTGCCTCGCCGCGCTGTTCCGCAGCTGGGCGGGCGACAAGGGAGCGTTCGACAAGATCGAGGGTCGGCTCACCAACCAGCGCTGCCGGGTGTTCGCGGCGCTCGCGCTACCGCAGGCGGATCAAGGCGCGGCGCTCGCAGCGATCACGTTCACCGTGGACGACGGCGACTACGACGCGAAGCACCTGGTCGAGGAGGTCCGACGGGTCGTCGATCCAGCGACGCCCTGGCCCGACTGGTATCGCCACACCGTCGCGGACATCGTGGCGTTCGGGATCACACAACCGACGTGGTTCGCCCCCGCGCACCTCGCGCTCGGAAGGACGGATCTATCGGAAGGGCAGCTACAGAGCTTGCTCGCCGCGAATGCGGGCCTGCGGGCGTTCCGCGGCGACCTCGCCGGGGCGCGCGGGCTCCTCGAGCGCGCCCACGCCGTCCGGCCCAACGGCCGCGACAACTACACGAACGAGCTCGCGCTCGGTCTCCTCGACCCGTCGGCGACGTTGCCTGACCGCCCAGGCGGCTACGTCCACCCCGGCCTCGACGAGATGGTGGAGCTGCGCAGGGGGCAGATCCCACGTGACGTGGATCGCGTGCTGATGGGCAGCTATAGCGCCGACTGCAAGGCGCGCCTCTTACCTGCGGTGAGGGCCGCCCAGGGCGGTGATGGCGAGGAGCTCGCCGCCGTGCTTCGCGACTGCCGCATCTCCTGGAACACGACGCAGAAGGGACTCCTCGCGGTGATGCCGCGGGTAAAGACCCATCGCGCCGAGGTCGCCGCCGGCGTGCGGATGTTCACGAGCGACTCGACCACCTTCACGCTGAAGAACATCCCGTTCCAGTTCCTCGAGGATATCGGCTGGTATCGAAACCTCGCGACCGCGATCGGAGACACGGAGCGCGCTGCGCACTGGCAGGTGATCTTCGATCGCCACGCGACGCTCCTCGACGACCAGCAGAAGCTGATCGCGTTCTGGATGTGGGGCGACTAGGGCGCCGTCAGCGAAACGTCGTCCCAGTCGTAGGTCGAGTACCAGTCGTTGTTGCCGGCGTAGCCGTAGAGCGCGACGCGCACGAACGCGGTGCCAACGGGCGCGACCTGCGAGCCCGTGACGGTGTGGAACGTCGTCCCCGAGCCGCCGGAGATCTGGGAGCGGCGGATCCGGTTGTAGGCACCGTCGAGGAAGTCGAGATAGATGATCTGGCCGTTGTAGCCACTCACGCGGCGCGCCTTCGCGCTGACCGTGTACGTCTTGCCCGGCGTCGCCGCGACGAGCTGCGCCACGCCGATGTAACCGACCAGCGCGTCGACGATGCGCAGCGCACCGCCGGTGATCGATGCGGTGCCCTGCTGCGAGCCCGCGAACCAGCGTCCGGTCGTGCGAACCGCCGTGTACAGCACGCCCTGGCCGAGGTCGTTGACCTCGAAGCCGCCATTCGCGAGGAGGTTCGTCGGGGTCGGCGGAGGAGGTGGCGGCGGGGTGGGGCCGGGACCCGGGCCCGGTTCGGTGGTCATCACCTCGTCGACGTAGCCTCCGAAGTCGGTCACCCAGTACCAGCGATACTGCGCGGCGGCGTTGTACGCGCGCGCGATGCCGATCACGCGGTAGCTCGTGCCCTTCATGTTCGCGTCGTGGCCCGGAGAGTTCTTCCACTGCGTGAACGTCGCGTCGCCACCTGCGTTACCCGCGGCGATGTTCTCGGCGAGGTACGTCGCGTAGTTGTAGTACTGCTTCACGCGCGCGCTCCACGTCGTGCCGTCCTTGCTGTCGTGCGAGAAGTAGTTCTGCGCGGCCATGTCGAGGGCGTGGACATCGGCGGCGCGGCTGAGCGCGACCGAGACTTGAAGCGGCGCGAGGCCGTTCGCGGCGCGGTACTCGTTCAGCTTCGCGAGGAACACGCGCTCCTCGACATCGAGGCCGGCGTCGATCGTCAGGTTGATGCTGTCGGTCGCGCCGACGTCCTCGTCCTCCTGCTCCTGTGCTGGGACGGGTTCCTCGGTGACGCCCTCCGGCGACTCCACCATCTGGACGCATCCGGAGAACACCAGGCCGATGAGCAGCGGCCACGACTTCGATAGCGAGAGCATGGCAACCAGGCTAACAAGCGCGGGTGTAGGCCCGTTCTGCGCAGGGCTAACGCCAGCTGACTCCCAGTCAACGAGGTTTCGGCCAGTTGGCGCGTCGCGCATCACCGCTGACGGGTGCCTCCAGCCTGTCAGGACCGCCGTTCACAGGGACATCTCCTACTTCGAGGTCGCGACCCAGATGCCGTCCCAGTCGGCTAGCGGCGGCGCAGCGGCAAACGCACGCGCACGGTCTCGCATGACCGTCGCGGCGGTGTCGCCGGGGCGGCGCTCGACGATCGCCCCCCACAGCGCGGCGGCCTCGTCGAACTTGCGAGCGAGGTACGCGTCGAGCGCGCGGGTGGATTCGGCGGCGAGCGTGATCGCTTCCTGGTTGTCATCCGACGCGAGGGCGAGCAGCTCGTAGATCGGTACGCCCTGGGTCTTGCCCTTCACCGCGACGACATCGACCGGCCGTGCGATGACGGCGCTCTTCGCGAGCTCGTACGTGGACTCGCTGATCAGGAGCTGCGTGCCGTACTGCTTGTTGACGCCCTCGATTCGCGACGCGAGGTTTGCGATGTCGCCCATCACCGTGTAGTTCATTCGTTCCGTCGAGCCGATGTTGCCGACCAGCACCTCACCGCTCGCGAGCCCGATCCGCGTGGCGAGGTGGATGCCCTGCCGTGCGAGCTCCGCGACGCGCTTCTGACACAGCAGCGACGCGGTGCACGCGCGGATCGCGTGATCCTCGACCTTCGACGGTGCTCCCCAGAACGCCATGATGCCGTCGCCCATGTACTTGTCGACCGTGCCTCGCTCGGACGCGATGATCTTGCTGATGTCATCGAAGTAGCTGCCGAGGAACTTCACCAGCTCGTCGGGCTTCTTGGTCTCCGCGAGCGACGTGAAGCCCTCGAGGTCCGAGAAGAAGATCGTCAGGGTGCGCAGCTCGCCGGTGAGCTCCGCATCGAGGCCCGACGCGACGAGGGTTCGCACGAGATCCCGTGGCACGTAGCGCGCGAACGAGCGCAGGCCGCCCTTCATCTTCACCAGTGCGGTGTTCATCATGTCGATCTCTCGAAACATCGACGAGTGGTCGGTCTGATCATCGAGGTGGAGCTGCCCGACCTTCTCCATCTCGCCCGCGAGCCCGATCAGCGGACCCGAGACGCGACGCGCGAGCAGCCACGCGACGATGATCGCAATGACAACTGCGATCACGGAGATCAGGAGCGAGAACATCACGCGCCCGCGCAGTCCAGCCGTGAAGTCCGATTCCGGCGCGTACGCGAGCACCTGCCACGCGGGTCCGCCGGGGATCGTGATCGGTTGCGAGCGCGCCAGGTATCGATCGCCGTCGAGCGAGAAGCTCGTCGCGCCGGCGCCGGCTGCGCGGAGCGTCTTCACCGCCGGATCCTCGAGCGCATCGATCTTGACGAGCGCTTGCTTGCCCTCCGCGCCGGTCGCCACGATCTGCACGACGGGCGCTGTCGGATGCGCGAGCACGATGTCCTCGCTCGACACCAGCACGACGCGGCCATGCGGACTGAGCTGCAGCTTCCGCGTCAGCTCGGTGAGCCGCGCGAGGTCGAAGTCGATCGTGATCACGCCGTCGAGCTGGTCGCCGCGCACGTTCGGCAGCGCATAGGTGATGCCCGGAACGTTCTGTCCCTCGAACACGTACGGCGGAGTCCACACGCCGCTCGTGCCCACCGCGGCCAGCGTGTAGAACGGGCGCGTGCGCGGGTCGTAGTTCGTGTCGTCGGCCTTCTGCTCGTTCGTCCAGGTCCCGTCGTCGGCGACGTCGTACTCCTGACGCTGCGTCTTGCCGTCGACGATCTGGCTGAGGTTGACCTTGATGCTGCCCGGCGCTGGCCGGTACACGCCGGTGAAGCGCCCATCGCGGTGCCCGTAGCTGACCCAGCTGAACGACGGATTCGCGCGCAGCACCGCCTCGAACCGCTTCGCGAGGTCCTGCTGGGTGGTGGCGTCGGTATCGCCGCGACCGAGCCCGGCCAGCGCCTGTGCCGCCGGCGGCGCTCGCATCACGAACGCCGCGGTCTCACCCGCGGCCTCGCGCGAGATGCCCTCGAACAAGGTCGCGGCGAGCTCGCGCACGTTGCCGACGCCCGAGCGGTAGTTCCACCACGCGATCCAGCCGCCCGTGAGCGCGATCAGCGTCGCGACCACCACGGCCAAGCTGAGTGGATAGCTGAACCGGCGCCGCGCCATTCCCGCGCCGACTCTACGACGAAACGCCGCGGCTCAGTGGGTGCCGCTGGCCGCGCCCTTGGTCGCGAGCCACTGCGTGCGGCCATCGCGCTCGAGGTCGAGGCTGCCGCACGTGAGGACCCGGATCTTCATCCCGCTCGGATCCTGCAGGTCGTAGCGAAGATACGAGTCTGCACGGCCGTCGTTGTCGTGATCGTTCCCGACGATGTTCGGGCCGCTGATCTCGCACGCCGCGGCTGTACCGACGACGGCCGTGCCGGTCCGCACCGCGGACACATTGGAGAGCGTCTTCGGTTGCGCGGCCTGGGCGTGGCACCCGACGAGGGCCCCCGCGAGGGTCAAGACGATCGCGCTAGACCGCAGCAACGTACACCGCCCCAAATGCCGCGAGGATCGCGGTGGTGATGCCGAGGAACAGGTACCGGCTCCGACGACGCGGGTCGTACTCGACGTGAGGTGAGCGGGTGGTCTCCATGATCTCTTCTCGATTCGTACCGAGAGCGATGCATCGGTCACGCCACCCGGATCTCGGGAAGTTGCTGAGCGCCGCACCGCGGATGCTGCTGGATCTTCAAGACCTACGCCGATCCAGGTGAGCGCGCGGGCTACACTGGGCGTGTGCTGTGGCGTTCGGGTGAGCGGATCATCGTCGTGCAGCGCGGCGACGCGCTCCTCGTGATCGACGGCGATGCGGTCACCAGGCGCCTCGAGCCACGCACGGCCAGCGACGAGGACGATCTCTGGAGGTGGGAATACCTCGTGCTCGACAGCCACCTCGTCGAGCGCATCACGATCGAGCGCGGATCGCAGGACGCACGGGTGCACGAGCAGCACACTGTCGTGGCCGAGCTGCGTGCGGTCGACGATGCGCAGACTCAGCAGATCGTGGAGGCCGCCATGGCGACCGATGCGGTCGCGCGCGCCGAACACGCGCGATCACGCGAGCTCGAAGGCGATGCACGCGTCGCCGCGATTCCGCACGCGGACGATGATCTCGGTGCCGGCGCGGATGCCGAACGAGCCCAGCGCGCGCTGATCGAGCGCATTCACCGCTGGGATGATCGCCGCGCCGCGGGACTGCTGCGGACGTTGATCGAGCTGACGCGCGCACGCGTCGATCCCGCCGTGATTGCAGCGTACGCCCGAGGCTGTCTGTTCGCGTGCTTTGCGGTGGAGAGTCCCGAGCCGGTCGGCGCGGTTCCCACGGTCCCGAACCGGCCACTCGCGGGAGCGATCGAGGTGCACGCGGCAGAGCTCGAGGCCGACGCCGCCGGTCAGGAGCAGGCGGATGCGCTGCGGAACGCGGCGGCACTGTCGAGGGCGGCGACGGCCCTGCGCCTCGCCGCTGCGCTTCTGTCGTGAAGGCCGAGGTGGACGGCGCGACGGCGCCTCCATTCGCAGACTCATTGTTGCGTTTTCGGTACAACCGCCGCATGGACGAGGCACGGCTGGTCTCCGCGATCGAGAACGCGCCCGATGATGAGGCGGCGCTCCTCGCGTACGGCGAGCACCTGCGGCGCGTCGGCGATCCGCGTGGTCCGCTCGTGGCCACCGGCGTGAAGCCCAAGGCGGCGCAGCTGAAGGCGCTCGTCGGGACGCTCGCTGCGTTCGGTGCCTCGGTCAAGATCGAGACGTGGCGGCTCGGCTTCGCCGATCACGTGCGCCTCATCGCCGACGACGAGAAGCACGCGCAGCGGCTGATCGAGGCGATCGCGACGCATCCGTCGACGCGCTTCGTCCGCACGCTCGAGGTCGTTATCCTCGGCAAGCGGCGCAGCTATGCAGGCGTGGACGCGCGGCTCGCCGACCTCGCGTGCCCGAAGACGCTGACCTCGCTCGTGCTCGGCAAGCCCGGCGACCACGCCCTGTCGCGTGCCCTGCTGGAGGCGTTTCCGCGCGTCGGCGCCGCGCCACGTAGGTCCTGGGACGAGGTCGCCGCCGCGGTCCGCGCCGTGCGCGGTTCAGGCCCGGGGTTCGCGACCGCGCCGATCGCGATCCCAGCGCTGCCACTGACGAGCGGCGAGCTCGTTCGCGGGCTGGCTGCCGAGATCGACCGCAATCAGCCGCTCGGTCTCTGCGCGCGGCTCGTCGAGGAGTGCACGCCGTCGCAGCTCGCCGAGCTGTCGGCCGCGCTGATCACCGCGTGGACCCAGCACGGCGGGGAGGCGAGGGATGCGTGGGTCTACGAAGCCGCCGCGCGGTTCGGCGGCGCTGACGCCGCGCGGCTGATCGGCCAGCAGATCGCGACGAGCTCGCACGCGCGGGCCGAGCATGCAATCGACACGCTCGCGCGGATCGAGCATCCGCTCGCGATCCTCGAGCTGTTCGAAGCGAGCCGGCACTGGACTGCGCGCGGCGAGCGTGCCGAGGTCGCGCTCGAACGGCGCGTGCGTGACGTCCCGGGTGCGCTCGCGCAGGCCGGCAGCGATCCTCGGTGCGCCGGCCTCGCGCTCGATCGGTTTCGCCAGCTCGATGACCGCGCGATCGAATCCCTGATGGTGACCGGGTGGTCGGCGCCGCTCGCGACGGTACGGAGATGGTTTGCCGGCGAGCGCGCGAGACAGATCGTGTGGCGGAGCGGCGACGAGATGTTCGCGCTCGCTGGCGAGCACACCGTCTCGCACGATGGCGCCGCCGTCGACATCCTCCCGGAGCAGAGCGTGACGCTCGTCCACGTCGCGGATCCCGAGGTGCGCGACGTCGTCGCGTGGCGCGCGTGGCAGACCAGCGCACGGTTCGATCAGCTCTCCCGCACGGCGCCTCCGCACGGCTCTCGCGACGAGCTCGAGCAACTCGCAACGCGCGCGGTCGACGTCGATGCGCTACGCGAGCGCGGATATCGCAACGGCGGTGTCAAGACCGACGACACTCACGAGGAGCTGCACTACGTGAAGACGTACCAGTATCGCGGCGACGCGTACCCGGTGACGATCGCGCTGGTCGGGCCGCGAAGTGTCGTCGCCCCGCGAACCATGCCGGCGGTCGTGCAGTTCGAGATCGCGCGCGATCTCGGAGCTCGCACGTAGGCCCGCTCAGGTTCGGGGGCGGGGGATCCGGTAAGCGCTGAGCTTGTTGACGAGGGTCGTGCGCGCGATGCCCAGGAGCTTCGCCGCTCGCGTCTGGTTGCCGACGCACTCCTCCAGCGCGGCGACCACTCGAGCGCGATCCGCGCGTTGCTTGTCGTCGAGGAAGTCGAGGTCCTCTTCGCTGATGTCGACGACCTTGCGCGCGCGTTGCGGCGGAGGCGGACTCGCCTTCGTCGTCGTCGTGTCCGCTGCGAATGCGAGGTGTCGGCTACCGAGCTGGCTGCCGCGCGAGAGCAACACGGCTCGCTCGATGACGGCCTTCAGCTCGCGAACGTTCCCGGGCCAGTCGTGCGCGGTCAGGGCCACGAGAAGCTCGGGTGTCGCGCGCACACCGGGCCGGTCGAACCGGCGCGCCGCCTCGTCGATGAAATGAAGGGCGAGACCACCGATCGCGTGCTTGCGTTCGCGCAGCGGCGGGATCCGCAGGCTGACGCCGTCGAGACGAAAGAACAGATCCTGGCGGAACCGGCCCGCGGCGGCCTCGGCGGCGAGATCGCGGTTCGTCGCGGCGATGATCCGAACGTCGATCGGGATCGAGCGCGTGGACCCGATCCGACGAACCTCGCGCGACTCCACCGCGCGCAGCAGCTTGGCCTGGAGCGAGAGCGGCAGCTCGCCCACCTCGTCGAGGAAGATCGTGCCGCCGGCTGCTGCCTCGAGCAGGCCCTCCTTGAGCATCGCCGCGCCGGTGAACGCTCCCTTCTCGTGACCGAACAGCTCGCTCTCGAGCAGAGACTCGGAGAGCACGGCGCAGTTGATGCTCGACAGCGGTCCCGCTCGGCCACTGAGCTGGTGCAGGGTGCTTGCGAGCACCTCCTTGCCGACGCCGGTTTCGCCCTGCACCAGGATGTTGACCGCGCTCCTCGCGATCTCGGCGACCAGCGCCGACACGCCTTCGACCCGGGGATCGTCGACGAGCAGCCGATCTCGTCCGCTGCGATCGGTCGACGGATCTGCGACCTCGGCATCGACCACGAGGAACGAGAACGGTCCGATGTGAAAGCTCTCGCCGGCAGTCAACGGTGAGGGTTCGCCGCCGCGGCGAGTGTGACCACCCAGCCGGACTCCGTTCGTGGATCCAAGATCCTGCACGGTCAATGTCGGGGCGCGGCGCAGCACGGCGTGACGTCGAGACAGCGCGCGATGATCGAGCACCAGGTCGCACTCGGACGAGCGACCGATCACCACCTCGCCGCCGATGATTCGATGGGTGATGAGCTGGTCGTTTCCAACGACGAGCAACACCTCGCCCGGCCGGGCCGAGCCTGGAACGTCGGGAATGGTCTTCACATCCTCCGACATCGGCGGTTTGAACATCACCTCGGTCGTCGACGAACGAATTGACCGGTCGAACTGACCACACGAACTGCTGAGACGAATCGTACGCACTTGTAGACCCCCGTGATCGCTTGCTGTCATGAGCGGTTTGCTGCTTGCTAGGGCACCCATCAAGATGCGAACCACTCTCCTAGTCAGTCTCGTCGTGGCCTCGGCGTGCGCGCCCGAGCCCGATACCTCCGTCGCCGTCAGCTACGGTGGCTTCCGCTGTCCTGTCACGATCTGTGGAAGCAACTCGCACGAGCTTCCACGCAACGGGATGTGGGAGGCGAACCTCTTCGGCGAAGTCGACCAGAACAAGATGTCGCTCGAGACGAGCGGCGAGTACTCGAGGCACAGCAAGCGGCACCGCGCGCAGATCTGGGACGCCCAGGGGACCGCATGGGACCTCCACGTCGAGAAGGGCAGGCTGTTCGGCCGGAATCCGCTGCGCGGTGACCTCCTGCAAGGCGAGAATTTGGTCGGCTCGGAGGTCCACGTGCTGCAGAGCGGCTCGCCGATCTACAACATCCGCATCGACGGGGTCCGGAAGGTCGCGACTGCCGTCGGCGAGCCCGATCCGATCGAGGTCTACACGATGGTCTGGGTGCCCCAGAATTCGCTCGTCGAGGGCGAGCTATGCGAAGTGCCCAAGCAGCCGTTCGACAACATCAAGGACCAGGATCAGCTCCTCGGCATGATGTCCGACGAGACGCTGGTGTTCGAAGGCGATCGCATCGACGCGAACGCTCTGACGATGAACCGGAACGAGGGCTGGGATCCGAGCTGGTTCAACTTCGGATGTGCCGGTCGCACGATCGCGAAGCTGCGCTTGCTCCGCAAGACGCAGGGCAACGGCACGGGCGTCTGGGCGAGCCGGCAGGCGGCGCTCAAGATGCTAGCCGCCGACTACTGCGGCAACGGGCGCTCGTTCACGCGCACCGGGACCCGGATCGCATGGAAGGACGACGAGGGGCTCGTCGATTTCGTGAGGCCGCCGACCGACATCGAGGCGCGGTGGAACGAGGAAGGCGCGACGTGCGTGAGCCGTCCCCGCCTCGACGATCAGGTCTTCCACCTGTGGGACCTGATCAGGGAGGTCTGTGTACCGCGCTCGTGCTGGGAAACCGACCTCGACACGCCGAGCGTGGACGACCTCGCCGGTCAGAAGATCGTCACGGCGTTCTACTAGCCCCCACGAGCTGCTGGAGCCGCGCGACGACCGCAGCGTCGCCCGGCGCGCCGCGGTACCAGGGTAGCGCTTGCTCCGCGAGACGCCGCGCGGCATCCGGCCGCGTCACTGCCCACTGCTCCGCCACCATGCGTCGCGCGCGCGCGAGCCGGCGCGAGTAGATGACGAGTGGCTCGACCTCGTGCAGCGTCAGCACGCGCTCCCATAGCGCGGGCTTCGCGCGAGCCAGGAGCACGAGCGCATCCGCCGCATACGCGCGATGCCACGCGGTGGACTGGTCGAGCGTCGTCGCCAGTTGCTCGAGCTCCGCGACCCGCCTTGCTGCGTCAGGCGCGTGGTTCTCGAGGGCGATATAGGCCGCAGCGATCGTTGTCATGGGCGGCGAGTCGCCACCGATGCGCGCCATCCAGGTCGCCGCCGTCGCGTGGTCTCCGGTTTCGTCGGCGATCCAGGCAGCCTCCCAGGCGAACTCCGGGTACGAGCCGTGCCAGTGCTCGAGGCTCTTGTATGCGGCATCGAGCTCGGCAGCCGCCTGCGCGCGATCCGGGGTCACCATCGCGAGCTGTTCCTTCGCTACGAGCGTGTCTGGATGCGTGGCGCCGAGGGCGGCTGCGAGGCGATCGCGGGCGGTGCGCAGCCGGCGCTGTGCGGCCGCGGGTTCGCGCTCGAGCTGCGCGAGGTTCTGGCTGATGCTCACGAGCTCGACATCGTCGGCGTCGCCGGCGGATTCCAGCGCTTGCTCGAACAGCGCGCGTGCACCTGTTCGGTCGTCGGCGGCGAGTCGGGCGATGCCACGATTGCTGTACATCAGGGCGCGGGCGAAGCGGGCGGGGCGCCCGAGCCGCTCCGCGATCTCGACCATCACGTCCCAGTGATCGGTCGCGGGAGCCTCCTGCATTACCCGCGCGAAGATCCAGCGCGCATAGGCCTCGACCGCGAGCACTTCGTCGGAGCTGCGCAGCGCGAGGCGCATTGACTCGGCGAACAGCGCGCTGGCGTCGGACTCGTTGCTGCGTGCGCGCCCCTCGACCAGCAATGCACGGGCGATGAGCGGCAGATACCCGGTCGCGCGGGCCTGCACGGTGGCCGCAGTGGCATCGCGGGTCGCCTCCGCTTGCTTCGCCGTTGCGCGGACAAGCGCGCGCTCGACAAGCGGTACGATCGCCTTCACGCGCTCCTTGGTTGCGGCCGGCGGCGGAAGCACGGTCCCCGGTTCGTCCACACAGCCGCGGCTATCCGGCAGCGAGCTGGCCGCGACGAGCGCGGGTGCGAGTCCCTTCGCGTCGACGGTTCCCATCAGCTCGCCGACAGCAGCGAGCTGCGAGCGAGTGCGCGCGAGGCATTCGATGCGGCGCTCGTGAATCGCGGGGGTCACCTCGAGGCGCGCGTTCGCGAGGCAAACCTGACGGTGCTGGTCGATCCAGGTCATGGCGTAGCTCTGCAGATCCTTCACGAGGCGATCTGCCTCTGGCAGGGTGGCCGGGCCGAGCGAGCGCAGGTGCGCCATCACGCGATCCTGCACCGCCGGGTTCCAGCTTGTCGCGAGCTCGGCACCGCCGCTGCTGCAGGGCTCGATCGCAGCTGCGTCGTCGCCGCCGGCGCGTCCGAACGCGAACGCGCCGGCCGCCGCGGCAATCGCGACCACTCCGATCGCGCCCGCCCGCCAGCGTCGCGCGGGATCGCGTGCGAACGCGGAAAGCAGGTCGTCCATCGACGCGAAGCGCCGTGCGGGATCCTCGCTGACACCTCGCTCGACGATCGCCGCGATCCAGCCCGGCATACCACCGGCACTCTCGAGCGCTTCACGCACCGACACGCAGAACGCGTACTGGTCGCTCTCCGTGGTCACCGTACGGCCACGGGCCTGCTCGGGCGGCATGTAGCGCGGCGTGCCGGCACGCGGTGAAGCAGTGCTGCCACCCGCGTCTTGCGCGAGGCCGAAGTCGAGGACACGAACACGGCCGTCGTCGCCGCGGATCGCGTTATCGGGTTTGAAGTCGCGGTGGATCACGCCGGCTCGATGCGCTGCGGCGAGGCCTTCACCAGCCTGTCGGTACGCGGCGAGGAGCGCGCGCTGCCCGGGCGCAGATGCGGCGAATGCGCGGAGCGTCTCTCCGCGGATCCACTCCATCACCAGGTAGACCTGGTCGCCCATCACGCCGACGTCGAAGACCGGCACGAGGTTGGGATGTGAGAGCTTCGCGAGCACCTGTCCCTCGCGCAGCATCCGCTCGTGCGAATCCTCCGACGTGAACTTCACCAGCTTGATGGCCACGCGGCGCTCGAGCTGCGGATCCCACGCGCCCCAGACCATGCCCATCCCTCCGCTTCCGACGAGCTCGAGCAACTGGTAGCGCCCGATCTTGATCCCCGTCACGCCAGTGGGGACCAGCTCGCGCTCGCTCCCGCTCCCGCTCCCGGTCGCATCGAGCACGCGCTCGCGGGCCGCGCGTGCCTTGCCACCGAGGACATCGACCGTGTCGATGTGATCGGGGTACGCGTCCGTGGGCTCACCCTTGGGAGGGTCGGCGTCGTTCAAACCCCGAGAGCATAACGCCTTACGTCTTCGCGTCGAGCAGCGTCTGCGCATGCCGGCGGACCTCCGGCGACGCATGGCCACTCGCGACGGAACGAACCGTCGTCAGCACGGCGTCTAGATCCGCCGCCCGCCGCGGCCACACCACCTCGAGCAGCCTAGTCGCGACCTTCTCGTCGCGCTCGCGGGCGAGCTTGCCGAGCAACGCGCGGAGCGTCTCCGGCGTCGCCTTCCGGTAGGACAG
Source organism: Deltaproteobacteria bacterium (assembly GCA_013813765.1). Taxonomy (GTDB): domain Bacteria; phylum Myxococcota_A; class Polyangia; order Haliangiales; family Haliangiaceae; genus JABFXX01. Next base: position 17,723 of record JACCRC010000036.1, read on the forward strand.
CGACCACGCGGCGCTGCCACGCACGCGCGGATCCCCGTCGCCGAGTGCGCGAACGAGCTGCGCATCCGCATCCGGCGACGCCACGCGCCGCAATGCTTCGAGCGCCTGACTGCGCAGGACCGGATCGGTCGTCGCGAGCTGGGCCTCGATCGCACGCGCCGCTTCCGGTGTGCCGGCATTGCCGAGCACCGACAGCCAGCGTGCGCGCTCGTCGACCGTCTTCGCCTCGGCGAGCCGAGCCGCGTACCCATCGACGATCGCGGTGCCGCGCGGCACGTCGCCGTCGCTGAACCGCGACGCCATCACGCCGAGCGTGAGGTGGGCGTTGATTCGCGTCGCCTCCGGTGCCGTGTCGGAGGTCAGCGCCCGCACCGCATCCTCGGTCGCCACCGTCGGCTTCGCGAGGAACCCCAGCGTCGGGACGACCAGCTTCACGAACGCCGTGTCGTCGACGCGCGCGTCGACTAGCTGCACGAGCGCCACCTGGATCTCCGGCGTACCGACTTGCACCAGTGCACCCACGATCGTGCGGGCCGCCTGACCTTTCGGATCCGCATCCGCGAGGTGCGCCTCGAGCATCGAGAGCGTCCCGGCCGGATCGCGTTGCAGCGCCTCGATCAGGGCGTGGTGCGCCGCTTGCGGATCGACGCTCCGCTCGTCGAGCCCGCCGAGCAGGCGGTCCAGCGCTGGCTGCGCTACGCGCGTGGGCTCTCGCGGCGCGCTCGCGCGTGCCGTGGGGGCCGACGCTTCAGCCGGCGCGGTTTCGCCCGGACTTGCCGTGTCGCGTGGGACGACGATAACGACAGTGCCGGCGATCAGAGTCGCGATGACACCGAGAACGATCGAACGGGTGCGCATAGGAGACCTCTTGGTTCGCGGTGGGTTGGGCTACTTCCACTTCTTGTCGAACGTGCAGCTGTAGTTCCACAGATCGCTGAACGACATCGGGGCAACCTTGAAGATCGTATGGTCGATGGCGGCGGCCTCGAAATCTTCGAGCTCGACACGCACCGACGCCTTCCCCCCGAGCACATCTTCGATGTTGACGTCTGCTTCGGCAGCCGCAAGCCAGTGGCTGTTGTGCGGAATCAGCTTCCCGCTGGCCCAGAACCGTCCGCGCATGAAGTTCATCACCCCCCCTCCGGCGCCGATGATGCGGTAATCACCCCTCGCGACAATGGCGTTGGCATGAACGTTCGAGTACGCAGTCGCGGCCGCCAGCGCGTGGGCCTGCGCGCCCTGACTGTTGACCCGCAGAACGAAGATGCCGGCGAGGTTTGCGACAAGCGGTGTCGTGCCCCACGACACGGTGCATTCATCGAGGAACGGAAGCCAGTTGCACTCGTACGAGTCCTCGTACGTGCCCATGACGGCATTTGGCAGACTCCAGTTGACGGAGTTCGAGTACTCGAGCGCCGAGGTGGAGTTCGCGATGTTGTACGAGTCGAGCTCGTACCCGAAAGCGAGCACATGGAGGTCGACCGAGTTCTGACCGGTGCTCTTCGTCGTCGCGCTAAGCTTCAGCTCGAGCGGTTTGGTGTCCTGACCGAACACGCGGAGGGTTGGACCGAAAGACGCCTGGGCTCCCATGCTGGTCGCGTCCGCGACGATGCCGATGCCGCCGCCGAGTCCGAACGTGAGGCCGAAGCCGGCAATCTCCTTGGAGTACACGGGCACGTTGAACGTCTTGTTCGCGGAGATGTCATCGCAGCGTGCCCCCGGATCCATCTCGTCGATGATCGGCTCGTCGAGCTTGATGTACTGCTGCAGCTTCTGGCCCTCCTCGGACTTCCAGAGCGTATCGAGTACCGCCGGATCGTCGATGATCTCGGGCTTGCCCTCCGAGACGGTGGTGGGCGCGGGATCCTTGACGGGATACTTGTCGAACGCGAAGGCAAACGTGGAGAACGTGGTGGTGGTGAGTGCGAGCGTGATTGCGAGCTTGTTCATCTGATCCTCTCCTTGTTGAGGTGCAGCGCCTTCGTGCAGCGGGTGTGCCGCGACTCGCTGCGCGGAATCTCGCCGACATGCGCGCGTCGATCGAAAGCGCGCATCGGATCGACCGGTCGGATCGACGGTCAGCCGAAAAAGAGGAAGCCGCCGGGGGAACATCCCGCGGCGGCTTAGGGTCCGTGCGATCGGGGGGACTCGAACCCCCACGGTGTTACCCACTGGCACCTGAGACCAGCGCGTCTACCAATTCCGCCACGATCGCTTACGGGGGGAGATGAATGACATAGGCCGGCCCGGGACACAAGGGGGGTGGCCGGGGCTGGTTAGCGTGTAACGCCGCGTGATCAGTTGCGCTCGATGATGATGAGCTCGATGCGGTCGTTGATCTGCGCCGCGCCCTTGCTGGAGGGCTTGATCAGCGGCTTGGTGCCGCCGAGGCCGCGGATCTCGAGACGGCTCGCCTCGATGCCCCAGGTCACGAGCCAGTCGCGGACATTGGTGGCGCGCTCCTCGGAGAGCGCTTGATCACGCGAGCGCGACTTCGAAGGCTGGACGTGCGCGACGATCCGCAGGCGTGCGATGTCGCCGCGCGCGCGCAGCGTCGCTGCGAGCTGGCCGAGGACGTTGCCACTCTCGGCCGAGATGGTGTTGCCCTCGAACGCGACGGACTGCACGAGCTCGATGCGTTCGGGCGTGCTCATCACGAGCGCCTCGCCGGCGTCGGGGCAGCCGTCGTTGTCGTCGACACCGTTGATCTTCTCGGGCTGATCGGGGCACTTGTCGGAGGCGTCCACGACGCCGTCCTTGTCGTTGTCGGGATCGGGACAGCCGTCGGTGTCCTCGAAGCCGTCCTGGTCCTCGGCGATCGGACATCTGTCGGCCTCGTCGAGGATGCCGTCCTTGTCGTTGTCGAAGTCGGGACAACCGTCGTCGTCCTCGAAGCGATCGCGATCTTCTGGATCCGTCGGGCACTTGTCGGCGGCATCCGATACGCGGTCGCGGTCAGAGTCCGCCACCTTGGGATCGAGCGTCTCGTACTCGACGACGCGACCGGCGACGATCACGCGCGCGCGAGCCTTCGGCGTGAACGACAGCATCGCGACGCCGCGCCACTCGGGCGCCCCGACGCCGCTGGTGAGGCCGCGGCCCGCGCCGATCGTGACGCTGAACGTGCGGGCGACCTGGAAGCGTGCGGCGACAAGTGCCTCCACGGTCGTGAGTGCAGAGGTGGTGCCCATCGTGGATCCGGGCGCCGGCTCGCCACGATAGCCGTCGGGGCTCGAGTCGCCGAACACCTCGAGCGAGACCGTGAACGGATCGGCGACCTGCAGCGTGGCACCGACACCTCCGATCGGGCCGCTCTTCTGCTCGATGTTCGCGAACGCGGCCTTCGTGCGCAGCACCGCGCCTGCGTTCAGGTGGAACGAGAGCCGCGGCGTCGCGGCGACGGTGACGAGCACGAGGCCGCGGCCCGACGGCTTCTCGGAGCCGGCGAACTGGCCGCCGGTCGCCGTGGGAAGCGTGAGCGCGAGACCGGTGCCGATCGACAGGCGACGCATTTGGAGCAAGCGCGCCTTGACGTGCGCCGTGAGATCACCGAGCGCGGTACCACTCGCGGGCGCGGAGCCGATCATCCCGGCCATCACGGTGTCGCCGCTCTGCGTGTAGAACGGCATCCGCAGACCGGCCTCGAACCGCTTCGCGAACGCGTACGCCGCACCGATCGACACCATCAGCTGCTTCCCGACCACCGAGTTGTCGTCCTGCACGGTGCCGAGCACGAGCGGGTTCGCCGCGTACGACGCGATCGCGGTCGCGATGAAGTCGCCGCTGCGGCCGACATCCGCCGACTGCAGCTGCAGCGACGCCGCCGACGAGGCGGTGGTGGGCGTTGGATCGAACTGCGTGAGCTGGAGGTTGCGTGTTGGCTCCGCGCTCGCGGCGGCGGGAACGAGCGAGGCCGCGAGGAGCGCGGCGGCGCGCTGGCGACGCCCGGCGAACAACGCGCCGAGTACGAGGATCATCCCCGCGCTGCTACCCGTGCCAGCCGAGCATCCGCCGCCGCCGTGCGCATCCACGAACAGCGCGCGGCCGTGCAGCGGGATCGACATGTGCGGAGTCGGATCCTCGTCGAGGTAGAGCACCGCGGTCGCCTCGTACTCGCCGATGCCCGGCGGATTGAACACGACATCGAAGGTCTTCGTCGCGCCCGCGGGCAGCGCCTCGTCGGCGCCGAGCTCGACGATCGAGAACACCTGATCGCCCTCGATCTCGATCGCGCGGATGGTGAACGCGTTGTCGGTGTCCCGGTTCCTGATCGCCAGCAGGTCATCGGGGCGCAGCACGCTCAGCCGCGTGGGCACGCCGGCGCCGGTGTCACCGAGATCGATCGCGGGCGGGCCCATCTGCACGCGGCGGTCCTTGCCGTTTCCCGACAGCGTGATCATCGACGTCGGGAACGTGCGGTCGTCGCTCATCACCAGGAGCGTGCCGTTCGGAGCCTTGCCCGCGGCCTCGGGCGTGAACTTCACCATCACGTCGTGGCTGCCCATGCCGGGAACATCGAACGCGGTGACCGGCTCGGCGAGCGCCCAGTTCGGCTCGCCCGTCACCGATACGCCGGAGACGCGCAGCGGATACTCGCCGGTGTTCCTCACGGGCACGGCCGCGATCGTGGCGCGGTTGCCGGGGTTGCGGAACGTGTCGGCAAACATCACCTCGGGCGCGACGGCGATGTGGCGATCGATGCCGCGGCCCGCGAGCGAGAGCTGCGGGAACGGCAGCGCGGTCGACACGAGATCCAGGCCGGCGACGATGTCGTCCTCCATGCCGGGCGTGAAGTTGACGGTGATGTCGATCGACGCGCCCATCGCGAGCGTGCAGGTGTTGCCCGCTGCCGTGCCGCACCCGCCGGTCGCGGTTGCCGTGAAGCTCGACGCACCCGCGCCGGTCAGGCGCAGGTAGAACGACGTCGAGATGTTACCGGTGTTCATCGCGACCAGCGTCTGCGCGGGAGCCGGCGTCATGAACAGCTGGCTCGGGAACATCACCGACGGGTTGTTCGTCGCGAGCGCACTCTTGCCCGCGGTGCAGGTCAGGCTCGACACGCGATCGGGATTCGAGGCTGCGTTGTCGGTGTCGCTCGTGAACGTGACCGTCGCGCTCTGCATGTCGTTCGCGAGCGCGGCGGCCGCGGGGCTGCATCGCACGCCGACCGTGGCGTTGTTCTGGATCGACAGTGGCGTCGGGAACGTGCAGGTCGTTCCGCCGCCGCATGCGCTGAACGTGAACCAGCTGCCGCCGGTGATCACCGCGGTCGTGACGCCGAGCCGGCCCCTGGGGTTGGCGCCCTGATTGAGGACGTTGATGTCGAGCGTGCTCGACGAACCGGTGCTGACGATGCCGAACGCCTTGTCGTCGACGGAGATGAGCGCGTTCGTACCTTCGCCGGTGAGCGAGAGGGCAGGCGCGGCGGTCGCCGCGTTGCTCGCGAACGTCAGCGTCGCGCTGCGACCGCCAGCCGCCGAGGGATTGAACGTCACCGTCCACTGAGCGGTGTTGTTACGCGGGATGGTCTGCGGAACGCTGCCGGCGGTGATCACGAAGTCCCCCGCGTTCGCGCCGCCGATCGTCACCGCCGACACCACGAGATCGAGGTCGCCCTGGTTCGTGACCGTGAAGGTTCTTGTCGATGTGTGAGGAACCGCCGCGTCGTTCCAGCGCAGCGAGCCGAAGTTGCGCGTTCCGGTCACGTTGATGATCGGCGGGTCCTGACCCGTGCCCCGGATCTGGAACGAGCCCAGCACCGGAGATGTGGTGCCCTCCTCGAACACGTCGATCCGGCAGGTGCGGGTGCCCCGCATCGTCGGCGCATACGTGACGTCGATCGTCTTCGGCTCGTTGAGGTTGACGCTCTGGGTGGGGCTGAGCGTGAACGTGCCGGCGCTACCGCTGCAGTTGATGGGCGCGGAGAGGTCCACCTTCTCGTTGCTGGTATCGGACAGCTTGCCCGATGCCATGCCGGTCTGACCGACAAGGACTCCCCCGACGTCGACCGGGTTCGGCGACATCGTGACCACGCCTGCCTGCGCCGACGGTGCCCACGCGATGCCGAGCGCGACCATGCAGATCGCGGGGAAGTACCACCTCATGCCCACTTCTCATCGTATCAGGGGGCACTGGATTTCTCCTCGATAATGACGGGACAGCGCATGACGCGTCCGACGATGTACCGAGGGTGCGTACACGCAGAACTCTGAGAGGATGTCGCCATGCACATCGGCCTGTTGCTGTTCCCGGAGCTGACGCAGCTGGATCTGACCGGGCCGTTCGAGGTGCTTCACCGGATCCCCGGCGCCACCGTGCACCTCGTGTGGAAGGACTTGCAGCCCGTGCGCGCCGACTCGGGCCTCGCGATTCTCCCGACGACGACGATCGCGGACTGTCCCGCGCTCGACGTCGTGATGGTCCCCGGTGGGTTCGGCCAGATCGCACTGATGGACGACGAGGAGATCCTGACGTGGCTGCGCGCGCAGGCGGTACACGCGAAGTACATGACGGCCGTCTGCACCGGCGCGCTGTTGCTCGGGGGCGCTGGCCTCCTGGACGGCTACCGCGCGACCACGCACTGGGCCTTCACCGAGCTGCTCGCGGACTACGGCGCGATCTACACGCCGGGACGCGTCGTGGAAGACCGTGATCGGATCACCGGCGGCGGTGTCAGCGCCGGGATCGACTTTGCCCTCCTGCTCGCCGCACGACTGGCGAACGAACAGGTGGCGAAGGCGATCCAGCTCGGCATCGAGTACAACCCCGCGCCGCCGTTCGCCGCGGGGCACCCCGACGTCGCCGAGCCGGAGCTCGTCGCGCTCGTGCGCGAGCGGCTGGTGTCGCGCGGCAGTGCGCGGTTCGCAAAGCGCCGCTAGTTCGACACCTCGCCGTCACCGAGCCGGCGTAGGATGCTGGGCAGTGCAGTCTGTCGAGGCGGTGGTTCCTCGTGATCCGGATGCGTGCTGGCGCGCGTTCACGGATCCCTCCACGCTTGCCGCGTGGGTTCCTGGTCTACGCCGCTCGCGCGTGATCGCCACGGACGCCGCGGGTCGGCCGCAGGAGATCCTGTTCGAGTTCGGCAGCTCGTCGACGTACTCGCTCGTCTACACCTATGACCACGCTGCCCGCGAGGTCGCGTGGCAGCCGCGGACCGGCAAGCACGATGCGGTCGCGGGCTTCGCGCGGTTCGAGCGCGTGGATGGCGGGACGCGTGTCATCTACGCATTGAAGCAAGGCGATGGTCGGTCTCCCGCCGAGAAGGCGCTCGGCGACCTCGATGCACTGATCGCAGCGTTTGTTCGTTTCGTGGCTGACGAGAAGCGCCGCTGACTCGTGTTAGGTTCGCAGCGATGCGTACTGTCGGGTTTGCACTGACGCTGATGATCTGTGCGTGCATGCCGAAGAAGGGCGGCGCGCCGAACAGGAGCGGGACAGGCAGCACCGGGTCGCAGGACCTGCCGCCTGCGCCGCCGCCGTCGGGACCCGCGGGGCCGACCTGCGAGTCCGCGATCGCGAGCTCGATGACGCTGTCGATCCAGGCGGCGAGCGACGAGAATCGCGACGCGTTGCGCGCGCAGCTCGATGCCGCACGACCGAAGATGATCGCCGCGTGTCACGAGGACGCGTGGTCGCAGCAGCTACTCGACTGTCTCGACAAGGCGCGAACGGATGCCGCCACCGGGACCTGCACGGACCTCCTGACGCCCGCCCAGCAGGATGGCGTGAAGCGCCGCCTCGACGGCGCTTGAGCACGTCCTCGCGCAATTAGCGCATCGTCTCGAGCAACACGCGCAGCGATGTGCATCTTCTCGAGATCGCAGCGGTCGGAATACCTGTGGCGCGTTCATTCCGCGCTTGAGAGCGCCGATCGAGCACGAGTACGGTGCGCGGCGATGAGGGATTCGACGCGGACGTTCTCGCTCTATGCATGCATCGTCGCGACCGGTCTTCTGGTCGCCTGCGGGCCCAGTGCCCGGCAGAACCCCGGAGGCGGTGACGATGACGACGACGGTTCGTCGACATGCCCGCGCTGCTCGGAGGACAAGTTCGCCGTCATCGATTGCGAAGGCAACGCCGTGCAGTGCCCGCCCGAACAGGCGTGCAACGCCGGGAAGTGCATGAACGCATGCGAGGCCGCGGAGAAGAATCACTCGTCGGTCGGCTGCGACTACATCGCGGTCGACATGGACGCCGCGGATGGTCCGCCGCGAGACGCGTGCTTCACGGTGTTCGTCGCGAACACGTCTCCCGGTCAGGTTCACATCAACGTCGAGTGGAACGGACTGCAGCTGAACCTGGCGCAGTACGCGAAGCTGCCCACCGGTCAGGGCCAGTCGCTCGGCTACGCACCGTACGATCCGGTACTCGGTCTCGCGCCGGGCAAGGTCGCGATCCTGTTCCTCGCGTATGCACCCGCCGGGGGTCCGCTCATGGGCAACGTGACGTGTCCCGTGCCCGCCGCCATCGGCACCGACGCGCAGATCGCGGGCAACGGTTTCGGGAAGGCCTTCCGCATCACCACCGACCTTCCGGTCGTCGCGTACCAGATGCTTCCGTACGGCGGTGGCCGCGCGGCAGCGACCGGCGCGTCGCTCCTCATTCCGACGAGCGCGTGGGGGACGAACTACATCGCGGTGTCCGCGTATGACCCGCCGCCCGGTGCGCAGCCGCCGATCCAGTTCGCCACCGGTCCGTCCTACAACATCGTCGCGAAGGAAGACGACACGCACGTCACGATGCGACCGAACCAGGCGATCATCGGCGGCGGTGGTCTGATGGCGGGTACCGCGAACCAGCCGTACTCGTTCACGCTGCAAAAGAACCAGTACGCACAGATCACGCAGGCGAACGGTCTCTCGGGATCGCCGATCAGCGCCGACAAGCCGATCGGTGTGTTCGGCGGCCACCAGATCATGTCGATCGATCGCTGCTGCGGCGATCACGGCGAGCAGATGCTCACTCCGGTCAAAGCGCTCGGCAGCGAGTACATCGCCGCGCCGCACGCCGATCGCCGCGCCGCCGGCGAGCCGCGCATCTATCGCATCTACGGTGCGGTTGACGAGACGAACCTCGAGTACGACCCGCCCGGCGTCGGTCCGCCGAAGGTCAACCAGGGCGCGATGGTCGAGATCCGCACGGCCGCTCCGTTTCGCGTTCGATCACAGGGCGACACGCACCCGTTCGCGATGTTCACGTACATGAGCGGCGCCGGCGATATGGGCGAAGGCGGGCAGGGCGACGCCGACTTCGTGCGCCTCGTGCCGCCGAAGCAGTTCCTCTATCACTACGTGTTCTTCACCGACCCGACGTATCCGTTCACCACGCTCACCGTTGTTCGGAAGACGAAGAACGGCGTGTTCGAGGACGTCACGCTCGACTGCCTGGCCGGCCCGGTCACCGGCTGGCAGCCCGTCGGTACCGACGGAGAGTTCGAGATCGCGTTCGTGAAGACCGTCGACCACTTCCAGGGCATGAACGGCTGCAACAACGGCGTTCGCACGATGGACTCGAAGGGGCAGTTCGGCGTGTGGGTGTGGGGCTGGGGCAGCGAGGACACCAACACCGGTTGGGTCAGCTACGGCTATCCCGCGGGCGAAGGCGTGCTGCCGATCAACGACGTCGTGATCCTCTCCGAGCACCCGGAGGACGCGATCTTCGGCCACAACCGTCCGCACTCGGCGGCGCCGACGACGCCCCTCGCACCAGTCGAGCCGAGCGCGCCGTGGCTCGCGCCGCCGTGGTCACCGTTCGATCGCTGAGGTGACGTTCACGTATCCTGGTGCCATGGACCAGGATGAGGGGACGGCGACCGCGGTCGACACGGCGAATCCGACCGCGGAGAGACCGTCGCTGCCGCCGTCGGCGATGGGGCTCGTGCCGATCGCGCAGCGCTACCGGATCGGCGAGCAGCTCGGCAAGGGCGGGATGGGCGAGGTCCTCGACGCGCACGACGATCAGATCGGCCGCGACGTCGCGATCAAGCGCATGCGCTCGGACGTGCCGAGCGAGAAGCAGATCGCGCGGTTCATGCGAGAGGCGCGGATCCAGGGCCGGCTCGAGCACCCGGCGATCGTGCCGGTCCACGAGCTCGGGCGCGATGCGGACGGCAGGCCGTACTTCGCGATGAAGAAGCTGAAGGGCATCACGCTCGCCGAGATCTTCAAGGCGGAGGACGCGAGCAAGTACCCGCTGCAGCGGCAGCTGCGCGCGCTCGCGGACGTGTGTCTCGCCGTGGAGCTCGCGCACACGCGCGGCTTCATTCACCGCGACCTCAAGCCCGACAACATCATGCTCGGCGATTTCGGCGAGACCTACGTTCTCGACTGGGGCGTCGCGAAGGTCACCGGCGAGGACGACGACTCGGTGGTGTCGACCGACGACGGCGGCGTCGAGCCACTCGTCACGGCGGCGGGCGCGGCGGTGGGGACGCCCGGCTACATGTCACCCGAGCAGGCGCGCGGCCTCGTGGATGTCGACGCACGGGCTGACGTGTACTCGCTCGGCTGCGTGCTGTTCGAGCTGCTCACGCA
>JACCRC010000042.1 GCA_013813765.1 Deltaproteobacteria bacterium
GGGCGCGGCTCCCGCCGCCGAGCCGATCGAGGCCACGCGCGCAGAGCCTGCGATGGCGCCAGCAGCACCCGCGGCCACTGCCGCTCCGCCGCCGCCCGCTCCGGCCGCGAAGCCGGCGACGCGTGGCGCGACCGTGAAGACCAAGCGAAACGAAGATCCCGACGCCGGCGGCGAGTGACCTAGACGCTCACGGCATCCCGCACGCGATCCACTCGCCTAGCTGCTCGCGCTCCTCGAGGGTCGGCGCGGGCTTGTCGGGCGGCATGCCGTCGTTCGTTGCCGCCGGGCCGGCGGCAGTCGTCTGGTCGACGTGCTTCGAGACGGCCTTCACACCGAACTGCGAGTCGAAGTCGTGGAACGACGGCGCGCCCTGTCGCTGCGATCCGACGAGCTCGCTGGAGTGGCAGCGCGTGCAGTAGCTCTCCATGAACGGCTTGCCGAAGTTCGTGTACGTCAGCGAGGTGCCAGCGGGCGGGCATACGGACTCGGTTGCAGGTCCGAAGATGCTCTCCTCGCTCGGGCAGCCCGCGCCGAGGACAACAAGTGCCACGAGCGCAGCTTTCATAGCCACGCCCATTGCATCGCTCCGTAGAGCTTCACGGTGATCTTCACGTCCATGTTTTGCGGCCCGCTGTTGCGGACGAGCAAATACCACTCCGCCTGAGCAGACGGAACGAACGAGTAGTCGACGGTCATCTTGTTCAGCTCCTCGAACACGTTCTGTGTTCCGGTGCCCGCGTGACCGTGGATGTTCCAGTCCATCTCGTTGATCGGCGCCTCGAGGTGGATCAGTGCGAGGTCGCTCGGGCCGCCGGTCATCGCACCCTCCGCAAACTGGCCGGGCTGCAGCGTTCGCGTGGCCATGATCGTCTCGCGGGGAGGCGCAACGTCCACCAAGAGGTTAGCGTCAGCGGCTGCCGCAGCGTCGGGCAGGCTCTTTCCTTCGTCGCCACAGGCCGCGAGGAGGACGAAACACGATGCGATCAGCGGCAACAACAAGCGGGGCACGACGAGAGGAGTACCGCACATCGGCCACGAGCTGACAGTCAGGCGCTTTGCAGCGGCTGACCAAAGGCGACATCCACATCTCGGCCCTCACGGCACCCCAACTATCTTGTGAAGCTGCACAGATAGCCGCCATTGCGGTCGCGCGTGAACGAGCGCCATCGTGCGCGCGAGGTTGTGCTCGTAGCGCGCATCCATCCACGGCTGGAGGAAGTAGTGCTCGCAGCTGTACTTCGCCGCGTACCGATCGATCACGGTCTCGTCGACCGTGTCATCGACGACCACCTTGAGCTCGTTCGCTGCCAGACCATCGGCAAGCGCGAGGCCCGCGGGGTGGTGCTGCGGTTTTGGCGACACGGTGAGCCAGTCCACCGCGCCGGCGGGCGGGCGCGTGCCATTGGACTCCATGTGCACGCGAAAACCCGCGCCACGGACCGCGTCGGAGAGCGGCGCGTCCCACTGCAGCGTGGGCTCACCGCCCGTGACGACAACGCGACGCGTACCGCCCGAATCGAGCTCGCGCAGGCGCGCGACGATCTCCGCCGCATCCATGCGCACCGCACCTTCGGGATCGAAGTCGGTATCGCAACCGGTGCACGCGAGGTTGCACGCTGCGAAGCGGAGGAACACGACCGCACGACCGCTGTGCGCGCCCTCGCCTTGCAGCGTGGGGCCGAACATCTCCTTCACGAGGTAGCGGCGCTCGGACATCGTTGACGCGGAATGCTATAGCGCGGAGGTGACCCGGTTCCTACTGCTCGCGCTCGTGCTCGTCGGCTGCGGGAAGAAGGAGCAGCCCGCCACGGCGCAGGGCTCCGGGTCCGCGGTCATCGCCGAGCCGCGTTGCCACCAGCAGCAGTACGCCGATAGCTCGTCGGTTCCAGAGGCCTCGGGTGCCGCGTGGCTGACGATCGGCGGCAAGCTCACCCTCGCCGTGGTCAGCGACAGCGGCAACGGCGGTGCGTATGCGCTCGTCGATCCCGAGACCGGTGAGACCACCGAGAGCGGCACACTCGCGCTCGGCGAGTCGGGCCAGGACTTCGAGGGCGCGGCTGGGCTACGCGAGCAGCTCGTGACCGTGAGCTCCTCCGGCTGGATCCGCGCCTACACGCACGATGACGCGGCGAGGTCGTTCACGCTCGTCGGCGACGCGTATCCGCTCGGCCCCGTCGACCTTCCCGACAAGGGCACCGACGGCAACACCCCGCCCGCCGGCAACGGCATGGTGTGCGGCGCGAAGGTCACGAACTGCGGCCGCAACTACGAGGGCCTGTGCCTCGTCGACGAGGCGCACCGCAAGGGCGCCTGTGTGGGCTTCGCGGCGTCGAAGGCCGACGGCCACCTCTACTGCCTCACCGAGGTGGCCGGCAAGCTCGTCGTCCACCACGACAAGGCGATTCGGATCACGCGGCCCGGCGCGCTCGCCGACTGCGCGTTCGCCGAGGACGGCTCGCTGTGGGCCGGCTCGAACCTGTTCGACCTCGCGAACGTCTACGCCGTCAGCGGCTGGGACGATCCGGCGACCGCGAAGGTCGCGGTGCTCGCGCCGCTCGGCGTCGGTTTCCCCGAGACGCTCGCTGTTCGCGGCGACACGTTCTACCGGATGTCCGATACCGGCGGAGCGCCGAGCCTCCTCGCCAAGTACCGGTGCAAGCGCTGAGGATCAGGCGCGATGGCCGAAACTTCGCGGATCGCAGATCAGGCGCTACGATCCGATCGTGCAGTGCCCGTATTGCAGCGGCGACTCCAGCGTGACCGAGACTCGGGTCACCGCTGACGGGCTGCGCCGCCGCCGCGTGTGCACTGCGTGCAAGCGTCGCTTCACGACGTACGAGAAGCTCGGCGCGCCCGGCCTCAAGGTCAGCAAGCGCGACGGCTCGGTCGAGCCCTTCGATGGCGACAAGCTATACGGCGCGCTCCAGCGCATCGCCGCGCACCGGGAGAACGTCGCCGACGAGGACCTCCGCCGCATCGCGCGCGACATCGAGGCCACGCTCGTCGACAGCGGCCGCAAGTCGGTCGCATGGAGCGACATCGTCGCGCTCGCGCTGACACGCCTCGGGAACATCGATCCCGTCAGCGCGCAGCGCCTCGCCGCGAACTACACCGACGAGAGCGGTGCGGTGCGTTTCGATGGCAGCGAGCCCAACCGGCCCACACAACAGCTGGGCCTGCCTCTCGACGACGAAAACTAGCTCGTCGAGAGACAGGCGCGATACGGAAGCGCGGCGTCGCCACGGGCACGTGCGCGGCCTTCGGATCGATCTGCCGGCCCTCGTCGGACTGCTCGCCGAACAGATAGACGAGGTCCTGGTTATCCTTCGCGTCGACGGTCGTCGCGACGTCCTTCTTCTTCTTCATCGCCGGCTCCTCGGAGGCCTCCTCCGCCTCGTCGGCGTCGGGATCGATCTCGAACTCCTCGTCGGCGCGCGAGGGCTTCGCGCCGATCATCTTGCGCGTCTCGATCACGCGGAGGTTCGAGCCCCCGAGCTCGGGTGAGCCCTCGATGTACTCGAGCACGCCGTCGAGCTCGGTCTGCAGCTTCGTCTTGTTCTCGGGCGACAAGCCCTTCTGCGACAGCTTCACCGAGACCGAGTCGATCTCGTTGCCGGTGGCCGCCTCGCGGACCGCGACCGTCAGCACCTTGTGCCGGCCCTCGTCCTGGATCCAGCCCTCGATCACCGCCTCGACGCCGCTCTTCTTCGCGGCCTTCGACCACGTGGTCGGCCCGTGCGACTTCTGCTGCGCGCTAACCCGCGATCATGATCGGTCGCGCGGGTGCCGATCTGAACCTCAACGACCCGAAGGTCTCCGGCCTCCACTGCGAGCTGCGCCTCCAGGCCGACGGCTACCGGATCCGCGACCTCGGCTCGACGAACGGCACGCACGTCAAAGGCGTGCGCATCGTCGACGGCTTCATCGCCCCTGGCTCGACGATCCAGATCGGCAAGTCCGCCATCGTCTTCGATCCGCTCGATGACGCCGTGTCGGTTCCGCTGTGGCACGAGTCCCGCCTGCACGGTCTGATCGGCGCCTCGGCGGCGATGCGCCACATGTTCGATCTGATCAACCGGTTCGCGCAGTCCGATGCGACCGTGCTGATCCAGGGCGAGACCGGCGCCGGCAAGGAAGGCGTCGCCGACGCGATCCACCAGTGCTCGCCGCGCCGCGAGGGTCCGTTCGTCGTGCTCGATTGCTCCGCGATCCCCGAGCAGCTGTTCGAGGATCAGATCTTCGGCCACGAGCACGGCGCGTTCACCGGCGCGGGCAAGGCGACGAGCGGCGTGTTCGAAGCCGCTCACGGCGGCACGCTGTTCCTCGACGAGATCGGCGAGCTGCCGCTCGACGTGCAGTCCAAGCTGCTGCGCGCGGTCGAGACCCGCAAGATCCGCCGCATCGGCTCCACGAAGGTCATCGCGTGCGATGTCCGCATCGTCGCCGCCACGAACCGCGACCTCGCGGCCGAGGTCAATCGCGGCACGTTCCGCTCCGATCTCTTCTACCGCCTGTCGGTCGCGAAGCTGTCGGTCCCGGCGCTGCGCGAACGCCGCGAGGACCTGCCGCTCTTGATCGAGCACTTCCTCCGCCAGCTCCACTCCACGCACGCCGACCCGCGGTTGCCCGAGGACTTCGCGGCCCGCGCGCAGCGCCACTCCTGGCCCGGCAACGTGCGCGAGCTCCGCAACGCCGTCGAGCGCGCGGTGCTCCTGCCGAACCACCCGACCGGTGGTCTCGAGGCGCCGCCGAAGAAGGAGCAGACGTTCGGCGATGTCGACATCGACGTCCCGTTCAAGACCGCGAAGCAGTCGCTCGTCGACGAGTTCGACCGCCGCTACCTCACGGCGCTACTCGAGGCGCACGAGAACAACATCTCCGCTGCCGCACGCGCCGCGGGTATCGAGCGCATGTCGATCTACAAGATGATCCGTCGCCTCGGCCTCGACGAGAAGTCAGAAGGCACCGGCAGCCGCCGTCGCGCACCGACCGGCGAGGACGACGATGGCGAAGAGTCGACGGATCACAAGCACCGCTGAACCGGTAGGATCGGCGCATGCGCCTGCGTGCACGGGTCCGCGTGGCGACGGGTAACACACGACACATCGTGAATGGCGCGCTCGCGCCCGTCCCGGCGTACGTCGAGATCGCGCCCGCCGGCGGCGCGTTCTATCTGCTGTACTTCGACGCGAACGGTCGGAACACCACGGACACGTGGCACGAGACGATCGATGCCGCGAAGGCCCAGGCCCAGTTCGAGTTCCTGCTCGACGACGCCGACTGGGAACCCGTGGACGACTAGCGGTCGCGGAGGAAGCGAACGATCTCCGCGTACAACTGCGGCTGATACGCGGCGCGATCGAACCCGGGCGGATCCTGCCCGGGCGGAAACGTCGCGAGCAGCGGCGGCACCGGATAGAAGAACGCGAAGTGTCCCGCGTCGGGCACGACCGCGTAGTCGAGGCGCGCGTCCTCCGGCAAGCCGGCGAGGATCTTCTCGATGAAGAACGGTGGCGCTTCTGCATCGCGCTCGCACGAGCGAGCCATCACGCGCGCGTGAACGTTCGCGAGCGCACCCGGTGCCATCAGCCACGACGAACGACGCGCGGTCGTGCGGCAGTGCATCGATCGCGATGTCGAGCTCGTGCGGCCCGAACCGCTCCGTTTTCGGCTTCGCGGTGGTCGCGTACAGCACGCGCACCGGGATACGTGCAGCTTGAACCTCGTCCTCGACGACGAGCGACCGACAGCCGATGTGCAACATCAGCGGTTCGCGTTGCGGCTCGACTGCTCTTGCTGACGCTGCAGCATGATCGCGGCCATGCCACCGGCCGCCGCACCGGAGCGCGCGTTGGGTGCCGGCGCAGGACCAGGACCCGGCGGGGGCGGGTTCGCGGCGCACACGCAGCCAACGTTGTTCGCCATCACGACGACGGAGTCGAGCGCGAGCCCGATGTCGTGGCAGATGCTCGCGCACTGCGGTGCGGAGTCCTTCGGTGCGCTGATCGCACCCGACGTTCCGACGGGAGCCGCGCAGCCGACGAGCAGAACCGAGAACAGGAGACGCTTCATGCGTCACCTATAGCAGGACGTCACGGGCGCTTCACGCAGCGAAAGCCGGTCCCCGCAAACGTATCGCTGACGTTCCGATTCATGTTCATCCCGTAGATGCCGGCGTAGCCGGGCGGCTTACTCGCAGCTACGAGTCGCGGGCACGCAGTAGTTGCCGTAGATCGTGGCCGACGACGCGGAGGCAACGGGCTTGCACTTGTAACCAACCCCACAGCCGGTGTCGTCCATGCAGGCAGCGACACAGCGGCGGCCGCTCGTGCCGACGGAGACACACGAGTTTCCGACACCGCCGCAAGACGCGTTCGACGAGCAGCGCTTGCATGCGTTCTCGGGATTCGCGAACGGGTGGAGCTTCGGGTTGTCGTTGATGCCGTGGATGCCGTACATCGAGGGCGACGGCTCGCCGACGCTGTAGAGGTCGAGATCCGCGAGCGTCGCGGTCATCGTGCGCGGGCGCAGCCGGCCCTGCGAGTCGAGCTCGAGCATACGGGCGAGAAAGTCTTGAACCGGCGAGTACGAGACCGAGGACGACGTCGTCGTGATCACGTCGATGTTCTTGCCCTGCTTGCTCGGGTTCTGCATCAGCGTGTTGCCGAGCATGTACGTGTTGCAGCCCTCGGCGAACACGATCTGGTACCTGTCGCGCGCGAGCTGCGCGACCGCGAGCTCGACATCATCGACATCCCCCTCGTCGGTCTTGTCCCAGTTCGCGAGCGCGAAGCCATACAGCGAGCCCGAGTGGCCGGAGTACACGATGACGTCGCGATCGGTGAGCGAGCTGAACATGTCGCGCTCGAGCTGCTTGCCGCCGGCGTCGGTGTCCGGATCGCTGCTCGAGCCGGGGCGCGGATAATAGATGCGGACCTCGACCCTCACGCTCTTGCCGTTCGCGTCGATGGTCTGCCCTGACGATGAACTCCTTCGCCTTCAGGGAGAGGAAGTCGTCGGCCTTGCCGTCCTCGACCACGAAGCCGTCCTCCGCATCCTCGGAGGCGTCGTCGTCGGTGCATGCCATCCGGACGGCGAGGCAGGCGACCGTGGCGAGCCAAGTAGCCGATCGGGAAGCGAAGCGCGTCATCCAGGGGGAAGTTGCACGGGTGGTACCAGCCACCTCCGCAGTGGATCCGGGGCTTAGTCGGGGTCTCGCGGCCCAGTGGAAGCTGTACTAGCC
>JACCRC010000044.1 GCA_013813765.1 Deltaproteobacteria bacterium
CGGCGCCGCAGTCCGAGCCAGCCGCGCCCCTCGACATCGCACTGCCCGCCCGCCCGATCTCCGTGGAGCTGATCGCGGGGCGCGCGCACTACGAGCGCGTCATCGCGGCGATCCTCGCGGCGCACACGAGCGTGTGGATCGCGACCGCGAACGTGAAGGGACTGATGGTCGAGGACGCCCGTGCGGCACCGGGCCGTCGACGCGATCGCCGGCGCAGCAACTACGTCTCGGTGCTGTCGCGACTCGACGAGCTGGCGGCGCGCGGCGTGGAGCTGCGCCTCTTGCACGCGGAGCTGCCATCGGGTCCATTCCGCGAGGAGATCGCGAACCATCCGCGGCTGGTCGCGGGCGGCCTCGCTCTCGCGCGCTGCCCGCGCGTGCACCTGAAGGCCGTGATCGTCGACGGCGCGCTGCTCTACCTCGGCAGCGCGAACTGGACCGGTGCCGGACTCGGCGCGAAGGGTTCCGGTCGCCGGAACTTCGAGCTCGGCATCGTCACCGACGACGCGCAGCTGCTCGATCAGGTGCAGAGCATGTTCGAGCGGATCTGGTCGGGCGGCGAGTGTGGCGGCTGCAAGCTGCGCGATCAGTGTCCAGGTCCGCACGATGGGAGTGCTTAGGTTTATCCGAAGTGGCTAGTGCGCGGTGAGAACGAGCGTCGCACAGTGCTCCCGCGGCAACGTCTTGGCACATTATAGCGATCGTCATGCCCCTTCCGACCGAACCCATCGGCAGCATCCCGCGGCCGCTCGAGCTCATCGAGGCGATCGAGCGTTTAGGTACGGGGCTCGATCCGAGCCTCGAGCCGCTCTACGAGGAGGCGACACGCGACTGCATCCTGCACTTCGAGGCGACCGGATCACCCGTCATCACCGATGGCGAGCAGCGGAAGTTTCACAACTTCTGGACCTACCCGGTCGAAGGACTCGCGAACACCACGCCGGATGGCTTCGAGATCCCGTTCCTCGCAGGTCACGTGCGTCGAATGCCGAGGCTGACGAAGGGTCCGTTTCGCTACGCGCGCCACGCCTATCAGTATCTCGACATCGCGAAGCGCTATGCAACGGCGCCGCTCAAGCAGGCCGTGATCTCGCCGTCCGCGCTCAGCCTGCTGTATCCGTCCGAGGGCATCGAGGGCTATTCGCGCGACCAGTTCATCATCGATCTACTCGACGAGCACGTCGCCGAGGTCAACGGTTGCTTCGAGCGCGGCGCGGACTCGGTGCAGATCGACTTCACCGAGGGACGGCTCGCCCTGAAGATCGATCCGACGGGTGAGCTGCTGGCGAGCTTCATCGATCTGAACAACCTCGGGCTGTCCCGGTTCTCCGCGGAGACCCGCGCGCGGATCGGCATCCACACGTGTCCCGGCGGGGACCGCGACTCGACGCACAGTGCCGATGCCGATTACGCGGATCTGCTACCGAGCCTGCTGCTGCTCGAGGCCGGTCGCTTCTACATCGCGCTCGCCGGGGAGCCCGATCGGATCCGCGCCCTCGAGATCATCCGTGACAACCTGCGTCCGGGTCAGCTGATCTACGTCGGCGTCATCGCGCCCATCGATCCTCGAGTCGAGACGGCGGAGGAGGTGCGCGATCGCGTGCTCGAGGCCGCGAAGTACATCCCCGTCGATCAGCTCGGCACCACGGACGACTGTGGGTACTCGCCGTTCTGCGACGATCTCTCGACTACACGCGACAAGGCATTCGCCAAGATCCGTGCGCGCATCGAGGGCACGCGAATGGCGGCCCGGGAGCTCGGAGTCGAGTAGTGGCAACAGACGAAGAGGACCGCAAGCTACGAACGTCGGCGCTCGAGAACGCGAAGGCCATCCTCGCGGCGCGTCAGCGCGCCGACGCCGAGATTCTGCGCACGAAGGCCGCGCTCGAGGAGGAGTCGCGGATCCTGGAGATCCTGAATCGGACAGGGATGACGCTCGCTTCGCACCTCGACCTCCAGGCGGTGCTGCAAGCGGTGACGGACGCGGCCACGCAGGTCAGCGGCGCGGAGTTCGGCGCGTTCTTCTACACGGCGCGAGGTGCCGACGGGGGCATGTTCACGCTGTACACGCTGTCGGGAGCGCCCCGATCCGCGTTCGAGTCGTTCGGCCATCCGCGCGCGACTCCGCTGTTCGGGACCACGTTCGAGGGCAACGGCGTGGTCCGCAGCGGCAACATCCACGAGGACCCTCGTTATGGCAAATGGCCACCGCACTTCGGGATGCCGGCGGGCCACCTACCGGTATGCAGCTACCTCGCCGTGCCGGTGAAGCTGCGATCGGACGACGTCGTCGGCGGCCTGTTCTTCGGTCATCACGCCTGCGACATCTTCACGGAGCGCGCGGAGCGACTCGTCGTCGGTATCGCGGCGCAGGCAGCGATCGCACTCGATAACGCCCGGCTCTACGAAGCCGCGAAGCGGCTCGCGGATGCGGAGCGAGCCGCACGCGCAGAGATCGAGCGCGTCAGCCTGATGAAGGACGAATTCCTGGCGACGCTCTCGCACGAGCTCCGCACGCCGCTCAACGCGGTGCTCGGCTGGGCCGACATGCTGCTCGATCGAACGCCGGCCGATGCAGATACCCGCAAGGGGCTCGAGACGATCGCGCGCAACGCACGTGCGCAGGCGCAGCTGATCGAGGACCTGCTCGACATGAACCGGATCGTGTCGGGGAAGATCCGACTCGACGTCCAACGGATGATGCCCGCGGCGGTGGTCGAGGCGGCGCTCGACACGATCCGACCCACCGCAGAGTCAAAGTCGTTACGCCTCCGCGTGACCCTCGATCCGGGCGCAGGCCCCATCTATGGTGATCCGCACCGGCTGCAGCAGGTCGTGTGGAACCTCCTCTCCAACGCGATCAAGTTCACCCCGAAGCTCGGACGGATCGACGTCGTCCTCCGCCGCGTCAACTCGCATATCGAGCTCAGCGTCAGCGACTCTGGCATGGGCATCAGCACGGAGTTCCTGCCGCACCTGTTCGAGCGATTTCGCCAGGCGGACTCGTCGACGACTCGCCGGCATGGAGGGCTGGGCCTCGGCCTCTCCATCGTCAAGCAACTCGTCGAGCTCCACGGCGGCAGCGTCATCGCCGACAGCGCGGGAGAGGGCCGCGGCGCGACGTTCACCGTCAGCCTTCCGCTGCGTGCGCTTCACGATACCCACACGCCGCCACCGGCCGCGTCCCCGTCGCCGCGGGGCCCTGCGGTCAGCATCGATCTCTCGGGTATGGCGATCCTCGTTGTCGATGACGAGCCCGACGCGCGCGAGCTCGTCCGCTCGGTGCTCGCCGACAACGGGGCTGACGTGGTGACGGCCTCGTCCGCCGACGAGGCGCTCGCCACCGTTCGAGAGCGCAGGCTCGATCTCATCCTCAGCGACATCGGGATGCCCGAGCGCGACGGCTATCAGCTCGTGCGCGCGGTCCGCGCGCTGCCGGAGGCCGCTGGAGGAAAGACGCCGGCGATCGCACTCACCGCGTTCGCGCGCTCCGAGGACCGCACGCGCGCATTGATGGCCGGATTCCAGGTGCACATCGCGAAGCCGATCGAGACCCGCGAGCTCGTCATCACCGTCGCGAGCCTGCTGGGGCGGATGCAGAGCAGCGACGCGGACTGAATCCCGGCGGCGAAGCTCCTTCGCACCCGGCCATCGCTTACAACCAACCCGTGACCGATCATCCGCTCCTCGATCGTGACATCGCGCGGCTGACCGAGACGCTGTGGAACGCGGTGACGACGCTCGGCGGGCCCGCAGCGCTCGCGCTGTGCCAGCAGCTGGACGCATCGTCCGAAGCGCTGCGCGCGGGTAACTTGCCCGATGGACGGCGCGCGTTCGCCGATCAGATCGGGAAGCTCTCCGAGCCCGAGCTCGAGCAAGTGTCGCGCGCGTACGCGCTGTGGTGCCACCTCATGAACGTCGCCGAGGAGCGGCAGCGTTTGCGAACGCTGCGGTCGCGCGGCGATCAGCCGCCAGATGGCCTCGTCGCGGCGATCGATTCGGTCATCGATGCCGGCGCATCGGCGGACGAGCTGCGCTCGATGTTGAATCGAGCGCTCGTGATGCCGGTGCTGACCGCGCATCCGACCGAGGCGCGGCGGCGCACGTCGCTCGATCACATCGGGGCGCTCGGCTCGATCCTCGACGAGATCGACGCCACCGGCCGCTCGCGCGCTGAAGCGCACCTCGCCGCAGAGGTGCTCGCGTTCCACGCGACAGAAGATGCGCGCGCCCGGAGGCCGACGCCGATCGACGAGGTCGAGAACTCGCTCGAGGTGTTCCGCCGCTCGCTCCTGGACGTGACGCCGCGGATCTATCGAACGATCGAGGACCGGCTCGCGAAGCGCCTCGGCGGCGCGTGGAAGCTGCCGGCGTTCCTGCGCTGGGGCACGTGGGTCGGCGGTGATCGCGATGGCAATCCGAACGTGACTGCGGCGGTGACCCGCGCCGCATTCTCGCGCCAGCGCGCCACCGTCATCGGCCGCTATCTCGACGACGTGATGGCGCTCGGACGCACGCTGTCGGTGTCGGCGCTGCGCGCCCGCGGATCGATCGCGGAGCTCGAGCAGAACCTCGAGCGCGAGCGAGAGCGGTTGCCCGAGGTCGCGGCGCGCGCACGACCGCGCACGGCGTCCGAACCCTGGCGCGAGAAGCTCTGGTACATGCAAGCACGCCTGCGCTCGACGCTCGAGCATCGCGACGAGGGCTACATCGACGCCGAGGTCTATCACGACGAGCTCGAGCTCCTCGATCGCACGCTGCGCTCGGCGGGCTTCGCTGCGGTCGCCGATCAGGAGCTGCGCGATGCGCTGCGTCGCGTGGACGTGTTCGGCTTTCACCTCGCATCGCTCGACGTGCGCCAGCACTCCGGCGTGCACGACAAGGTCGTCGCGGAGCTGCTCGCGCGCGGTGGCCGCGCCGGTTATCTCGAGCAGGACGAGGCCGGCCGCCGCCGCATGCTCGGCGAGGTGCTCGCGCATCCGATCACGCCGGAGCGCGACTGGGATGGCGTGTCGCCCGAGGGACAGGAAGCGCTCGAGACGCTCGAGGTGATCGGCCGCGCGCGACGCGAGCTCGGTCCGCGCGCCTGCGAGCGCTACGTGATCAGCTTCACCCGCGAGGTCTCCGATCTCCTCGAGGTCGTGTTCCTCGCACGCGCCGCGGGCCTCGCGCCCGGCGAGTTGCGTCCGGTGCCGCTCCTCGAGCAGCTCGAGGATCTCGAGCGCGCGGGTGCGATCGCGAAGGACGTGCTCGCACAACCGACGCTGCGCAACGAGCTCAACGGCGAGCTCGAGGTCATGGTCGGCTACTCCGATTCCGGCAAGCAGGTCGGCTACGTCGCGGCGCAGGTCGCGCTGCGGCACGCGCAATGCGAGCTTGCAGCGGCCGCTGTCGAAGGCGGCGTCGCGCTGACGCTATTCCACGGCCGCGGTGGAGCACTCGGTCGCGGCGGTGGTCCCGAGAGCGATGCGATCCGCGCGCAACCCGCGGGCACCGTCAACGGCCGCATCCGCGTCACCGAGCAGGGCGAGACCGTCACCGCGCGCTACGCGCAGCCGGAGATCGCCGAGCGCGATCTCGAGCTGACGCTGTCAGCGGTGCTGCAAGCCACCCTCGATCGCACGCCGCGCGACGACGACGATGCCGCCGAGCCCGCACTCCACCGCGCCGCCGAGGCCGCGCGTCAAGCGTACCTCGAGCTCACCTCCGACGAGGATCGCCTCGCGCGCTACACCGTTGCCGCGACGCCGATCCAGGACGTCGCGCACCTGCCGCTCGGATCGCGTCCGGCATCGCGCGCCGCGGGCATCACGCTCGAATCGCTGCGCGCGATCCCGTGGGTGTTCTCGTGGACGCAGAGCCGCCACGGCATCCCGGGTTGGTTCGGGGTCGGCACGGCGGTCGATGCGCTCGCGGCCGACATCGGTGTCGATCGAGTGCGCGAGCTCGCGGAGCACTCGCGGTTCTTCCGCGCGTTGATCCGCAACGCGGAGCTGTCACTCGTGCGCTCGGATATCGACGTCGCGCGCGAGTATGCGCGGCTCGCGGATCCCGACGCGGCCACGCTGTTCGATCTGATCGCCGCGGAGCACGCACGAACGGTGCACGCGCTGCGCGACACGCTCGGCATCGTCACGCCGCTCGCGAGCCGGCCGTACCTCGTCGCGTCGGTGCAGCGGCGCAACTCGCACCTCGACGTGCTCTCGCACATCCAGATCGAAGCGCTGCGTCGCCGCCGCGCCGGAGCGCCGGACACCGAGGCGCTCGGCCGCATCGTGTTCACGACCATCGGCGGCATCGCGGCCGGCCTGCAGACCGCGGGATAGCCCGCAGTTACAACATCTTACGACGCATCGTAACCGCCGCGCGGTCCTCGTTCACTATCTAGGGAGTGATGGCCGCGGCGTACGTGGAGGATGTGCTGCTCGTCGACCGGTGTCTCACCGGTGAGCCCGCGGCCACGCGCGAGCTGTTTCGCCGCCATCGCAATCGAGTGCACGCGTGCCTGTTCCGCGTGCTCGGCTCGAACCGCGACATGGATGATCTGCTGCAGGAGGCGTTCCTGCAGGTGTTCCAGTCGCTGCGCGGGTGGCGAGCGGAGGCGTCGCTCGCGACGTGGGTCGATCGCGTGAGCGTTCGCGTCGCGTACCGCTACCTCTCGCAGCGCGGCCGCCGGATCCAGACCGACGAGCTGCCCGAGGACGACATGGTCGCCGGCCCCGATGTCGGTCCCGGCTCGCGCCGCCAGCTCGCGCGCGACGGCGTGCGCCGCCTCTACGCGGTGCTCGACGAGCTGTCGCCCGCCGCGCGCCTCGCGTTCACGCTGCACGAGATCGATGGCCGCTCCCTTGCGGAGACCGCCGCGCTCGTCGGCTCCACCGTCACCGCGACGAAGCTCCGCGTGTGGCGCGCGCGCAAGCGCATTGAAGCGCAGGCCGCGCAGGATCCGGTGCTCGCCGAGTTCCTCGAGCCCGGCACCGGCATCAGCGGCGAGATCATTCCGTTCGACAAGGAGGCCCCGTGAAGCTCGTCGGACGCGTCCCGGTCGAACCGCTCGACGACGAGCGGATGACGAACATCGAGCGTCGGATCGTGGCGAACGCCGCGGTGGCTCCTGCCCCGCGTGCGCCGCGCCGCGTCCTCGGCTTCGCCGCCGCTGCGATGGCGGCCATGGCCGCAGGCGTGATCGGCTGGAAGCTCGGTACGTCGCCGGTGCAGACCAGCACCGTCGCCGAGGCACCGATCTCGATCGCAACCACCGCGACCGGCGGCACGCTGAACATCGGCGACGCGACGATCGAGAGTGATCCGTCGACGCAGTTCGTGGTGACGCGGCCCGATGGCGGCGTGCTCGTCGATCTGAAGCAGGGCCGCGTCGAGCTCGAGGTCGCGAAGCGCACGAACCGGCCCGCGCTCGTCGTGCGCGCGGGCGATACCGACGTGATCGTGGTGGGAACGCACTTCTCCGTCGACTGGGACGGCAGCGGCGAGGTCGACGTGCGCGTCACCGAGGGAACCGTGAAGATCGTCCGGCACAAGAAGGAGTCGCTCGTCGCGGCCGGCGAGGCCTGGGAACCGAAGCGCGGCACGATCAAGCTCGCGGACGCGAAGCCCGTGGCTCGCCGCACGGGTGGCGGGCCTGCGGTCGCTTCCGTCACGGCCGGTGAGAGCGGCGCCGGCGCGACGATCGGCGAGGTCAGCACGGGCAGCGGCAGTGCCGGCTACGAGATCGAGATCGGCGACGGTCCCGACGTTCTGCGCGGCCGCACGGCGCAGGTCCCCGATGCGCGTACGCCGCGCACCGGCGCCGGTGGCAGCAACGCGGCACGCACCGAGCCGCGCGAGACGACTCCGAAGGCCGGCAGCGGCTCGGATGCCGGAGCGGGTGATGGGCCGATCAACATCGTCGCCCTGATCAAGCAGCACGCGGTCGAGTCACCGGTCGATGTCGGCGAGAGCGTGTCGGCGTCCGCGGTCTCCCGTTACCAGGAGATGATCCGGAACTCCAAGACCGGCGACGAAGAGTCGCGCGCGTACTACGGCATCGCATACCTGCAGGCGATGAAGATGGGCCGCACCGAGGACGCGCTGCGCACGATCAGCACGTACGAGCGTCGGTTCGCACAGGGCCGCGTCTACCCGGAGCGCGCGTCGATCGCGTGGCTGAAGCTTCGCATCCTCTGCTCGCGCCGCCTCGACGGCGAATGCAAGCAGGTCGCCGCCGCCTACCAGCGCATCGCCGGCGACACCGCAGCAGGCCGACTCGCGGAGCGCGTCACGCTGGGCGACTAGCGCAGAAAATGGGGTCCGACCCCTTTTATGCACGACATGCGCACAAATGGGGTCCGATCCCTTTTTTGCACAACGGGTAGAATCACGGGCAGTGGCGCGGCAGACGATCATCCTCGAGCTCGCGGACAATGCGCAGTTCGCCGTGGACCTCGCTGCGGGCGGCATCTTCGTGCCGGGTTGCGCGCTGACGCTCAACGACGAATGTGACCTCGTCGTCCGCGGCCCGAACGGCGAGCTGGAGATCACGGCGCGTGTCGTCTACGTCGATCCGGCCAAGGGCGCGGGGCTCGAGCTCGTCGGGTTCGGGCCGGCCGTCAAGGAGCGCATCGCTACGCTCGCGCTCGAACCGACGCTCGACATGGAGCCAGATCCCGAGACGAGCGTCCACGAGGTGGCGACGGAGGACGCCGACATCGCGGATGACGACGACGGAAAGCCGGCACCGAAGCAGGGAACCCTGCAGGATCAACTGCGCGGCCTCTCGCTCGCGCAGCAGGTGCGCACCGCGAACAGCGCGAACCCGGCGACGCGAATGGCGCTCGAGCGGATGTACGGCAAGGCCGTGTGGGAAGCGCTGCTGCGCAACCCGCGCCTGACCGCACCCGAGGTCGCGCGGCTCGCGCGGATGGGAACGCTGCCGCGCGTGCAGATCGAGACGATCGTCAACAACGGTGCGTGGCTCCAGCTCCCCGAGGTGCGACGCGCGTTGCTGTCGAATCCGCGACTGGGCACGGATCAGATCCTGCGCGTGCTGCGCCTGATGCCGAAGCACGAGCTCAAGGTCGCGTCGACGGCGACCGCGTATCCGTTCGCCGTGCGCGACCAGGCGAAGAAGCTGCTCCGCGACTAGCGCGCGGTACCGACGGTGAGCCACGCCGGCATGTCCATCACCGGCGGCTTGTCGCCGATCGCCTGGACGAGCGCCGCGTTGACGGTCTTCGAAAGCGGCGCCCACTTCTCCTCGCCGATGCCCTTCCGCATCATCACGAGCGGCGCCATCGTGCGCTCGATCGACGGCCAGATGTCTTGCACCGACTTGTAGCGGAACTGATGGGTGATCGAGTGGACCTCGACGTCCGCGAACACCTCCGACATCTCCGCGTGGCACAGATCCTCGGTCACGAGCGGCATCTCCTGCGCACCCGGCTGCGGCGCGTTTTGCCCGAGCAGCTTGTTCATGGTCTCGCGCAGCACGCTGAACATGGCGGCGAGCACCGGATTCGATTCGAGCCGGTGCCAGCTCGACACCACCGCACGCGCGCCCGGAACGAGCACGCGGCGCAGCTCGCTACGGCCCTTCGCGCGATCGGGAAAGAACATCAGGCCGAACATCGAGAACGCGGCGCCGAACGTCGCGTCCGCGTACGGCAGCTGCTGCCCATCGCCGACCTGCGCGTTCAAGGCCGTCACGCCCTGCGCGCGCTTGCGGTGGTCGAGCTTCTCGATCATCTGCGGCGAGAAGTCGATCGCCTCGACCGGGTGTCCCTGCTTCGCGGCGAGAAACGACAGCGTCCCCGGCCCGCAGGCGACGTCGACGATCGGCGCGCCCTTCGGTGGTGCGGCAAGTCGCAGCGCATCGAGCGCGTACGCCTCGAACATCGGGACCACCTCTTCTGCATACGCGGACGAGACGAGGTCCCACGGTACTGCGGTGGCCATCGGCGACGCATTCGACATCCCGTCAGGCTACGCCCGCCGTCGCCTTCGGGGTAGCCTGCGCGCCACATGCGTCCCGATGGCCGTCGACCTGATCAGCTCCGCACGCTCGAGATCATCCCGCACTACCAGAAGCACGCCGAGGGTTCCGCGCTGATCAAGCTCGGTGACACCTGGGTGCTGTGCGCGGCCTCCGTCGAGGAGACCGTCCCCGCGTGGATGGCCGGCAAGGGAAAGGGCTGGCTGACCGCGGAGTACGCGATGCTTCCGCGCTCCACGCACACGCGCACGAAGCGCGACCCCGGCGGCCGCGGGAAGGAGATCCAGCGCCTCATCGGCCGCTCGCTCCGCGCTGCCGTGGATCTCAAGGCGCTCGGCGAGCGCACGATCAACGTCGACTGCGACGTGCTGTGCGCCGACGGCGGCACGCGCGTTTCCGCGATCACCGGCGCGTGGGTCGCGCTCGCGCTCGCGATCCGGAAGCTCGTCGAGACGGGGAAACTGCCCGACGACAAGGCGCTCATGCCACCGGTCGCGGCGGTCTCGGTCGGCATCGTCGGCGGCGAGTGCGTGCTCGATCTGCCCTACATCGAGGACAGCAAGGCCGAGGTCGACATGAACGTGGTCGGTGACGAGGCCGGCAAGCTCATCGAGGTGCAAGGCACCGCGGAGAAAGGCACGTTCGATCGCAAGCAGCTCGACGCGATGCTCGATCTCGCCACCATCGGCATCAAGCAGCTCGCGACCGCCCAGCGAGCGGTGCTGGCGCGCTGATGCGTCCGCTCGTCTTCGCGACGCGCAACAAGGGCAAGCTCGTCGAGCTCCGCCAGCTGCTCGGCGGCGTCTCGGTCCTCTCGATCGATGAAGCCGCAGCGCAGCTCGGCCGCACCATCCCCGACGTCGTGGAAGATCGCGACACGTTCGAGGGCAACGCGATCAAGAAGGCGCGCGAGGTCTCCGAAGCCACCGGCCTCCCCGCCCTCGCCGACGACTCCGGCCTCGAGGTCGACGCGCTTGGCGGCGCACCCGGCGTCTACAGCGCGCGCTACGCCGGCATCGATGGCCACGCCGGTGACGCCGCGAACAACACGAAGCTGCTCGCCGCCCTCGCCTCCGTTCGCGCCGATCAGCGCACTGCCCGCTTTCGCGCCGTGCTCGCACTCGCGGACGTGCGCGGCCCGCTCGGCGCCGAGACCGTCACGACGCACGGCACCTGCGAGGGCCTCATCCTCGACGCTCCGCGCGGCAGTGGCGGCTTTGGCTACGACCCGCTGTTTCTGTTCCCCGAGCTCGGCCAGACGTTCGCGGAGCTCGGCGTCGGCACCAAGGGTGACCTCTCGCACCGCGCTCGCGCGATGCGCGCGATCAAGCCGAAGCTGCTCGAGTACTTGCAACAGCTCGAACAGCAGTGACCTGATTCCATGCGATCATCGAGCCATGCGGCGATGGATTGGTTGGCTGCTGACGTTCGCAGCCTGTGGCCCGATCACGGCACAGCCCTCATCCCATCCGCCGACCGCCGCTGATTGCGACGCGGCCGCACGCGGCTCGCTGTCGTTCGGGGCTTGGGGTGGCGTTTCGTCCACGGAGATCGACAACGCGACGGAGGCGCTGTCGACGCGCTGTATGACCGACCACTGGCCGATCGGGGCCACACGGTGCTTTGGCGCCGCACGCAACAAGAGCGACGCCGAGGATTGCGTTCCGATGCTCACCCGCGAGCAGCGCGAGGCCGCGGCGAACGCTGTCGCCGGGCACTGACACGTCGCGCCGCTACTTCTTCTCGGTGTGACAGGCGAGGCAGCCAAAGCCCTTCGGATTGGATTTGGTCATCTCCTCCTCCTTCAATAGCTTCGCCATCTCGGGCTTCACCACCTCGCTCATCCACTTCGCCATCTCGGGCTCCTGCTTGCCCTGCTCGAGCGCAGTGAAGTCGAGCGCCGCCAGATCGGGCGACGGCATCTCGTACTTCGTCTTCTGCGGATCCTTGCCGTGGCAGGTCTTGCATCCGAACGAGGCGAACTCCTTGGCATCGAACTTCTGGAACAGCGGCTTCATCGTCGGAACGACCTTCTCCTTCATGAAGGCGCGCTTCTCTTCGTAGCTGAGCTTGTCGAACTCCCACTCGCCGGCAGGTGCCGCAGAGCCAGAGCCGGACCCGGAACCGCCCGTAGGCGCGGGCGCCGGCGTCGGAGTCGGCTCGGGGGCCGGCGGCGGAGTGGTCGGCGGCGGTGCGGGCGCCGCCGCCGAGCCAGAGCCCGATCCGGCCGACGAGCCGTCCTCGGGCTTCGAACAACCACCGACGAGCGCGACGACGACGAGGACGACAGACAGGGACTTCATTCGCGGTGCCCGACCTCACCATGCGGGCCCGCCGACTTCAACTCACGGCCGCAGCGCTTCGTGCGTGTCGACGGCGCCGAACGCTTGCTTCGTCGCGCCGCCCGGGACGTAGAGCACACCGCCCGAAACGGCTGCGCCCATGCCGTGGCGCGGCGTCGTCATCGATGGCAACGCAGCCCAGCTATCGGCGCTCACCGTGTACGCCTCGACCTCCGAGAACACCCCGCTCGATACGGCCGCGTTCCCTTCGCCGCCGGTGACGATGATCCGATCAGCGATGACTCCACACGCCGTGCCGCCGCGCGCCGTCGGCATCGGCGCCTTCTGCACCCACGCACCGCCCGGCGTGTACTCGAAGACGAGCGGGGACTGCGAGGTGATCGAACCCGCGCGACCGCCGATCGCGTACAGCTTGCCACCGACGACACCACCGCAACCGTGATCGCGCGCCTGCGGAAGCGGCGGCAGATTCGTGTCCCATGTGTCGGTGGTCGTCGAATACGACGAGAATGTGGTGACCGCGCCGCTGCGCAGTCCACCCGCAACGTAGATGACATTGCCGATCGTGCCGATGAACGCCGAGCCGCGCGGTGATCCGGCAGGCATGCTCGTCTTCGTGCTCCAGCCCGCGTCGGTCTTCGGATTCCACGCGAACACGTCGCCGATCGGCGTGAAGTTGAGGCCGTCCATTCCTCCGAGCACGTAGATCGTGTCGCCGGCGACCGCTGCATTCGCGTGGTGCATCGCACGCGGGAGATCAGGTCCGTCGGACCACGTGCACGACGCGGTGTCGAAGACGCGCACCGACTTCACGACAGCGAGCGACGCATCGAAGCCACCCAGCACATAGATCTTGCCGTCGACGGCGACGACCGCGGTCTCCTGGATCGCACCGCCGCGCACCGGTGGCGCCGCGGACCAACCGGTCGCGCCGCTGCAGCTCGATACGCTGTCGTTCGGTGCGCCATCGCTCGCGCCACCATCGGGCGCATTCGAGCCATCGCCACCGCAGCCGGTCACGAGGACTGCAACTCCGAGGACGCGGTGGATCGCGGTCATGGGCGGGAGCGTACCCGAGCCACTGGCGTGCCCGTACCCTCGGGTGGAGGTTCATCTCTGCCGGGGTAGGCGCGAGGATCTCGTGGAAACGCAACTGCAAGGCCGCGTGATCGCTCAGCCGACGGCTGTCGGTCGGGAGCGCTGACAGCCTGGGATCCGCAGGCGGCGAAAATAGCGATTTGGCGGGGAAATCTCCCCAGGTAGTTCCGTACTATTTGGACAGTGGCAGCTAGGTCCGGGCCATCGGAGCAAGCGGGTGTTGACTGGCGTCGCCTCGCCAGCGATCGGAACGTCGCGCCCGATGTCGCGAAGGGTCTGTGGGAGCGCGCGAGCGCGACCGCGCCCGACGATCCGCAGAAGTCCGAGCGCGCGTTCAAGCGCATGCTCGAAGAGGCCGCGGCTGCGAACGTCACGCCCGAGCCGGGCCGCGAGACGCTCGTCGACGCGAAGGGCGCGGACGACGCGTCGTCGCTCGGACCGGGCAAGGTCACGCGCGTTCTCGAGGAGCAGAAGGGCAGCGGACCTGCCGATCCCTCGAAGGCGAAGCCCGAGAAGGCGGGCGCGGAGGCAGCGCCGGCGGGTGCTGGCGCCGCACCGGATGCGGCGAAGGCGTCGGGCAAGCCGTCTCCCGAGGGACTGCGCACCGAGCTGTCCGCAGCGGTCGCGTCTGGCAAGAACGCGGCCGAGGTCCTCGCCAAGGCGGATCCAGCGTCGATCGTCCAGGCGCTGAAGGAGCTGCGCGATACCGAGGGTCCCGGACTGCTGCAGAAGCTGATGAGCAGTGCGGGCACGGCGATCGAGCGCATCCTCGACGCGCGCGGCGCCGAGGCGGATCCTGCGGCGGCGCCGCCGGTCGGCGACAAGGTCAAGATCGACGCCGGCCCGGACGAGCAGCACACGCAGTACGTCGACGACGCGGGCGAGCCGATGATGGCGAGCACGCCGCGCCC
>JACCRC010000055.1 GCA_013813765.1 Deltaproteobacteria bacterium
CGTCACGGTGTTCGTCACGCTGTCCGCACCGTGAACCGGGTATCCTCGCAGCAGTGCTGAACAGACTCGCCCGGGGTGTCGTCGTGTTCGTGTGTGCATGCGGCGACGTCAAGCCGAACAAGCTCGCCGACGCTCCGCTCGCCCCTGACTCGCCCCCCGCGATCGATGCACCGATGGCCGATGCACCGCCTCCACGCTGCGATCCGAGCAAGGCGTTCGCGACGGCGACGCCGGTCACCGAGCTCAACTCCGGGATGGATGACTTCACGCCAAGCCTCTCGGCCGACGAGCTGACGGTCGTGTTCGCGAGCACCCGGGTCGGTGGCTCCGGACTGACCGATATCTACATCGCGACGCGCGCGACCCGCACCGCGCCGTTCGGTGCACCTGCACTTCTCGCCGGCGTCAACACCACCGGCAACGACAGCCGTCCGATCATCACCGCCGACGGCCTCGCGCTCTACCTCGAGCACCTTCCCAACCCGAACTCGGCGTGGGACGTCATGAAGGCGACCCGCACGAGCACGAGCGGTCAGTTCGGGACGCCCACGCAGGTCGTCGCGATCGACACCACGTCGAACGAGGTCGCGCCGTTCGTGCTTCCGGATCAGAGCGCGATCTACTTCGTCTCGAACCGCGGTGGGAACAACGACATCTGGACCGCCTCTGGAACGAACGGCGCGTTCGGCGCCCCGGCGCTCGCGAGCGGCATGAACCTGTCGGGGACGCCGACCGAGGACTACCCGACACTGACACCCGATCAGCTGACGATGTACTTCGCCTCGGACCGTCCCGGCGGCGTCGGCCAGGGAACCGACATCTGGGTCGCGAAGCGCACGAGCCTGGTCACCGGCTTCGGCACGCCGACCAACGTCACCGAGCTGAACACGGGCGGGCCCGATTCGCCCGGCTGGATCTCCGCCGACGGCTGCGTGTTGTACTTCAATCGTAACATCGGCGTCGCCGCGTCGAACTACCAGATCATGATTGCAGCCAAGCCGCTGTAGCTAAGCCGCGCGTGCGCAGGTCGACAGCTTCGCCGCGAGGCCCTGGCGATAGAACCGGCGCAGCTCGCCGAGCATCTCCGGGATCCGGCGCGGCGTGACGAACGTGTCCTCGAGCCAGGCGGCGTAGCGCTGCGCGTTGTCGTTCGCCGCGCGGTAGCGGTGGCTCTCTTCGTGATCGAGATCGGGCTCGTACTCCGCGTCGCCGAACAGACGGCGGCGCAGCGCGACGCTGACACCGGTCTCTGGCTCGGTCGCGAGGAGGCACGTGACGTACTTGTCCACCTCGGCCTGCAGCTCGAGCTCCATCTGACTCACGCGGCGATCGGCATTCGCGCAGCACACCGCGTAGATGAAGTGCGAGACACCCTCGACGGCGAGTAGAAAGTCGCCGAGGTTGCGATCGTCGAGCGCGCGGCTCGGATCGTGCGTGGTGAGGTTCGCGAGCACCGACGGCGCGATGTAGAGCGCGACGTTCATCTCGCCGTCCGCCTCGACCACGAGCAGCTGCTCGCGCGGCTTGCGCTCGCGGACCAGCTCGTCGCGCAGCTCCGTGCCCACGACGTAGTCCTCCACCTCCACTCCA
Organism: Deltaproteobacteria bacterium; assembly: GCA_013813765.1. GTDB lineage: Bacteria > Myxococcota_A > Polyangia > Haliangiales > Haliangiaceae > JABFXX01. The sequence continues at coordinate 1,591 of JACCRC010000055.1, forward strand.
GTCTCGACGCGGTACAGCGATTCGATCCCACGCTGCACGCGGGACAGGGTCTTCACTACTGGACGCCCTTGTTGCCCGGATCGACGATGAGGCCTGCGGCCTTGAGCTTCTTCTCGACCCACTCGTCGCGGGTTCGAAGCCAGACCTCGTAGAGCTTGCCGACGTCGGTCGTGCCGTTGAGCTCCGCGAGGTTCGTGCGCTTGCGGACCTGTGCGAGCACGTCCACGAACTGCGGGAACTTCGCAGCGAGCTCCTCGTACACCTCGCCGATCGACTTTGAAGCGGAAAGCGAACGCGCCAGCTGACCGTAGGCGGCCTGGCCAAGGCTGACGTAGTAGTCGGCGTCGACCAGCGAGCGCGACAGCGACTCCGCGAAGAACCCGGCGACATAGAGCGACGTGTCGCCCACCTGCTTGAGGTTTCGTACCCGCTCGCCCGCGTCGTCGCCGGGAGCGGCGAGCTTGAGGCCGAGCGGCTCGTCGGTCAGACGCGCCTTCGTGAAGTCGCCGAGGAGGCCCACGAGGTACCAGCTGGCAGGTTGGGAGGCTTCGAGATCGACCGCGCTGAGCGCGTCGGTCACCACCTCGTGGAAGTACTCGTCCACCGAAGCAGCCAAAGTGACGTCCATGTTCTGATCTTCTGCGAACCCGGGGCCAACGCAAGAACCCTGTTAGTCCGCTGAATTAGCGGGCGGGCCACGGACCACCGTGCGGGCCTGCTGAGGCCAGTTCGGGGATTTTCGGCCAACTCCCGGATGCACGAACAAAATCAGATCAATAGGGGGTTGCGCGCGGGCGCTACAGCGCTTACGAAGGCGCGCGTTAGCAGTCACACGAGGCGACTGCTAACAAACTACGCAATCTGCTGGAAACAACAGCGCAGGAGAGAGAACAGATGAACGTCCGCCCCCTTCAGGATCGCATCCTGGTTCGCCGCGTCGAAGAAGTCGAGAAGACCCGCGGTGGCATCATCATCCCCGACTCGGCCAAGGAGCGTCCGCTCGAGGGCAAAGTCATCGCCGTGGGCTCGGGCAAGCGTCTCGAGGACGGCACGCTCGTGAAGCTCGACGTGAAGGCGGGCGACCGGATCCTGTTCGGCAAGTACGCCGGCACCGAGATCAAGGTCGACGGTATCGATCACATCATTGTGCGCGAGGACGAAGTCCTTGGCGTCGTCGAGAGCTAAGGAGAAACGATCATGGGAGCCAAGGACATTATTTTTGACGTGCAGGCGCGTAACCGCGTTCTGGCAGGCGTCGACACGCTCGCCAACGCCGTCAA
>JACCRC010000058.1 GCA_013813765.1 Deltaproteobacteria bacterium
GGTCACGGTCGCGGAGGTGATGGTGCCGCGCACGCGCGTCGTCGCGATCCGTCGCGGGGCCCCGGCCGAGGAAGTGCAGCGCGCGATCCTCGAAGAGGGCCACAGCCGCATGCCGGTGTACGACGGCAGCATCGACAACATCGTCGGCTACGTCGTCGCCCGCGACGTCCTCGCGCTCGCGTGGGAGAAGGGGCTCGTCGTGCTCGAGGACATCTTGCGTCCGCCGCACAAGGTGCCGGAGTCCACGCGCGCGCTGGATCTGCTCCGCGAGATGCAGCGTCGCCGCACGCAGATGGCGGTCGTGGTCGATGACCACGGCGGTCTGTCGGGCCTCGTCACCACCGAGGACCTGATGGAAGAGCTGGTCGGCGACATCATGAGCGAGGACGACGTCCCCGAGGTGTTCTTCACCCGCGAGCCGTCGGGCACGATCCTGGTCCAGGGCTGGGCATCGGTGCGCAAGGTCAACCGCGACCTCCACCTGGACCTGCCGGTGGGCAAGGATCGCACCACGGTGGCCGGACTGTGCATGTCCCTCGCGCAGGCCATCCCGCAGGCCGGCGAACGCCTGACAACGGATAACGGGACCATTCTCGAGGTGATCGAGGCGTCCCCACGCCGGGTTCGGCGCGTGCGGATCCACCCGGTCGTCATGACCGACGAAGACGCCCCCGCCTCGGACGCCGAAAACTGACTCCAGCTTGATACGCGGAACCGATCCTGGACCCTCCCTGATCGGGTACTATTTCGGTTGATGACGGTCATCGCGCGCGACACGGTCGCGTCCGACCATCTCGTATACGCCTGGCCGCTTCCCATCGGCCCGGAGTGCGAGGTGGCTTGCTCGGAAGACGAGCAGGTCGTCATGTGTCCTGCGTGGATGGTCGGCGATCGACTGGGCCCCGGACGTCATCGCTGGCGCACGCCGGATCCCTCGCGCCCGGTCGCCGCGTTCTTCGTGCTGACCGCTCCGGTCGAGGTCGGCTTCGACCTGGTCACGAGCTTCATGATTCCGAGCACCGGTCAGCCGATTCGCCTTCGCGCGAGCGGCTCTCTTCAAGTTCGCTGCGCGGACCCGGGACTGCTCGTCGCGCAGTTCGTGGGCCTTCCGTTCGACTCGGTCAACGAGGGTGTCCTGCGCAGCGTGTCGCGCAGCATCGAGCGCATGCTCGCGCGGCTGCTCACGCGGCGCGTGGTGATGGCGGCGACGCCGTATGCCGTCACCGACCCGGGCATGCTGCCGGGCATCATCGAGGAGCTCGTCGCATACAACCCGACCGCGGGTGCGGTGTTTGGCGTCGAGCTGATCCGCATCGGTCACCTGGTGGTCGTCGCGGATGATGGCAACTCGCCGTACCTCGCGCTGCCGCAGGTCAACCACGACTGGGCGCACGAGCAAGCCCAGGCGCAGGCGCACGCGTACAACGGCAACAACGCGAACGGTCACCAGCAGCAGGAGGCGGCGCCGAACCCTGCGCCTGCCGGAGCGCCGAACCAGTATCCGCGCCCGCCGACGCCGCAGCTCGACACGATCCGCGGCATGCCGGCAGTGACGCCCGACGCGCCCACGGATCATCCGAAGCCGACGCCGGGTCCGCCGCAGTCGACGGTGTCGGGCGAGCTCGGCGGCGCGAAGAAGTCGCCGGGTCCGCCGCAATCGACGGTGTCGGGTGAGCTCGGCGGAAAGAAGGAGCCCGCGCGTCCCAAGATTCCCACCGCGCCGCCGCCGATGCCCTCGACGATGCCGAACCAGCGTCGCGCTGGATCGATCGAGGCACAGACCGACGAGATCACGCATCCCGGCATCGATCAGAAGATGATGACGCCGGTGCCGGGATCGATCAAGGCCGTGACGCCCACGCCGAACCCTGCGCAGGCCGAGGCGCGTGGCTCGATCATGGGCATCGGTGTGGGCTCGATCGGTAACTCGTCGTCGGGATCCGGCAGCTCCGCGGCCGGCGAGATCGCGACGAAGGTCCCGATCGGCGGTCGCGTGCTCGTGCCCGGGCCGAACGGCCTCCTGCAGTCCGCGACGGTGCGACAGCTGCTGCAGGGGTACTACGAGCTCGAGGTCGGTGGCACCGGTCAGACGATCTGGGTGCCGATGGGCGGCGTCGTCCCCGAGTAGCGCCGTGTTCGAAGTTGACACAGAACGCTGCTGACCCCCCGGTGATAGCCTGGTCGGTGGAGGGTTTTGAATGGTGCGCTTCGTCGCAGTCCTCGTCGTGCTGTGCGCGTGTGGATCGTCGCGCCGGGATGCCGACTCCGTCGATGTGCTCGACGAGTGCGAGCCCGAAGGCGCGCATCGCTGTACGGGCGCGAGCTATCAGATCTGCAGCGAGCACCGGTGGCAGACGGAGACCGACTGCCTCGCTGGTTGTGTGGACTCTCTCGGCTGCGTCGCGTGCACGCCGAACGAGAACTATTGCGTCGCCGGAGACGTGTGGAGCTGCGACGCGACGGGACAGCAGGGCATGCTCGTCGAGACCTGCCTGGGTGTGATGACGTGCGAAGGTGGCGGCTGCGTCGACGCGTGCGCGAGCGCGGCGACGAACAAGAGCTACATCGGCTGCGAGTACTGGCCGGTCGATCTCGATAACGCCGTCGAGGTGTGGGGGTCGATCGGCGAGGATCTCGGCCAGGGCATCACGCTGACGCAGTCGCTGTGCACGTCGGCGTTTCGCGGCACGGTCGTGACCGCGGACGTGTGCTTTCGTACGCAGGGGCCGAAGATCTACACCGCGGGCTCCTGCGATCCGCCGGCAGCGCCGGGCGGTACGGCGACGTGCCCTGCCGGCTTCGCGTGCGGATCACAGTCGGCGTGCGTGAGCGATGCACAGCACTCTCCGTTCGCAGTCGTCGTCTCCAACCCGCAGGTCAAGGACGCGAGCGTCACGCTGACCGGCGCCGGTGGGCAGACGATCGTGCGGACGGTTCCGGCAGGCCAGGTGGTAGCGATCGTTCCGCAGGGCGGCGGTGCGATTCCTGATCAGTCCACCGACGGCACGGGGAGCAGCCGGCGTGCCTACAAGCTGACGTCGAACCTGCCGATCGTTGCCTATCAGTTCAATCCGCTCGACAACGTGAACGTGTTCTCGAACGACGCCTCGTTACTCTTGCCGCGCACGGCGTTCGATACCGACTACTACACGATGAGCTTTCCCACGCTCGATCGCCGCGCGACCGCGCCGGGCAAGAACCCCTATTACGGCTATCTCACCGTCGTGGCGTGGCAGGACAACACGCAGATCGCGGTGACGCCGACGACGGCCGTGCAATCGAGCAGCACGCAGGCGACGATCGCCGCCGGCAGCACCGCGAGCTTCACGCTGAATGCATTCGACGTGCTGCAGCTCGAAGCCGCGCCGGCAGCAGCGCCCGGCGGTGACCTCACCGGGACGCATATCGTCTCGCCGAACAGCGCGAGCTTCGGCGTGTTTGGCGGTCACGAGGCAACGGTGTTCGGTGAGACCATGCCACCGGACACTGCGCACCCGCGTGGACCGTGCTGCGCGGATCACCTCGAGGAGATGCTGTTTCCGAGCCGCACCTGGGGCAAGGCGTTCGCGATCGCCCGCAGTCAGCTGCGCACGAACGAGCCCGATCTGCTGCGCGTGATGGCGCAGAAACCGAACACGACGGTCTCGTTTGTTCCGCCTCCGTCATCGGGCACGTGCGGCGTGCTCGGGCCGGGACAGTTCTGCGACGTGAAGATCGCCGGCGACACCGAGATCGCGTCGACCGAGCCGATCTTGATCGGTCACTTCCTCCAGGCAGCAACGTGGCAGAACGTCGCCCAGACCAACTCGGTTGGCACCGGCGATCCTTCGATGGCGCTCGCCGTGCCGACGGAGCAGTACCGCAAGGACTACACGATCCTCGTGCCGGCCCAGTACGCGACGAGCTACGTGTCGCTCTCGGTGGCAGCAACCGGCGGCGTCACGGTCGACGGTGTGACGCCGGCCCTGACACCGTTTCCGGGCGGCGGTACGCACCGTGGAGCCCGACTGGCGCTCACTGCCGGCCAGCACACGATTCACTGCGCGGATGGATGCGGCGTCACCGTCTACGGCTACTCCGACGGCGTCTCGTACATGTTCGCCGGCGGGCTCGATCTGAAAGCGATCGTGATCTTCTAGAAGTCGGTGAGCCCGACCTCGAAGTAGATCTTCGGGTCACGGCCCTCGATGCCGTAGCCGATGTCGAGCCCGAGCAGCGGCAGGACGATGTTCTTGAGGTAGATGCGCAGGCCCGCGCCGACGTCGTTGCGCCAGCGATCGATCCCCGCGCCCTGACCCGGGAGATACGCGCGATCGGAGCG
>JACCRC010000059.1 GCA_013813765.1 Deltaproteobacteria bacterium
GCGCACACCGCTCCAATCCGCGCGACAGTGGCGGACGCACCCGCTCGATCCTCAGCCCCGCAGGCGAGCAGCGGTGCTCGGGAACCCGCACCTGCCGAGGCAGCACGCGCGTTCATCAAGCTCGAGATGCCTGCGCGCACGCTCTACGTCGGCGAGGCCGTGCCGGTGAAGATCCGCGCGTACTTCCGCGCAGGCACATCGGCGGGCACTCGCGGACCACCCACGCTCTCGTCGGACGCGTTCATGCTCTCCGAGCTCTCGGACAAGCCGGCGCAGACGCAGGTCGAGATCCGGGGCGAGAACTATTTGCAGGCGACGTGGACCGCGGTGCTTTCTCCGGCCAAGCCGAGCAAGGGGAAGCTCGGTGTCGAGCTCCCGGTGGAGATTGCATATCGGGAACAACCTCGCCAGCGGCGTTCGGTCGTCGACATGTTCGGAAGCGATCCATTCGGCGGCATGGACCCATTCTCTGATCCCTTTTTCGGAGGGGATCCATTCGCGGGGTTCGACATCGATTCGATGTTCGACACCGGTGTCGTGAAGCGGCGAGAGCTCACGCTGCGCACGAGCGCACGCACGGTCACGGTTCTCGAACCGCCGCTCGACGGACGTCCGGCGGGATACACCGGTGCGGTCGGCACGTTCGATGTCGCGATCGATCCGCCCACCGGTGAACCGCGCGTCGGCGAACCACTCGCACTGACGTTCCGAGCGAGCGGCACCGGCAACTTCGAACGAGTGTCCATCACGGGTGTCGCGGAGTCGGACGCGCTGAAGACGTACTCCATCAAGGGCACGTTCACGCCGTCCGCAGCGAGCAAGCTGACGGGAACGAAGACCTTCACGCAGACGATTGTCCCGACGCGCGCGGGCGAGCTCGAGGTGCCTTCCGTTGCCCTCTCGTTCTTCGATCCCGAGAAGAAGACATACGTCACCACTAGCACCACGCCCCTGAAGCTCGACGTGCGATCGGCGCGCGGAGCTGCCGCACCCGGGCTCGATATGCCGGCGGCGAGCGAACGGGCAGGGGGGCGCGCTCTCATCGACTCGGGTGAGACCCAAGGGGCGCTGCAACCGCGCTTCCGCCAGGCATCGTTCTGGATCCTTCCCGGCCTGCTCGTGCTCGCGACGGGTCTTCTCGTCGGCGCCGCCTGGTGGCGACGCAGCCCACGGATCGCGAGCGTGCTCGCATCGCGTCGCGTCGATCGCGCGGTTCACCGGTCGCTGCTGGACATGAATCGCGCGGCCGCCGCAGGGGACTCGCCTGGATTCTTCGTCGCGGCGAGGACCGTCCTCCAGACACGACTCGGCGAGCGCTTCGGCATTGCACCGGATGCTGTCACCGCGGCGGATGTCGACGCGCGTCTGGGTGCACGAGGAGCTGCGATCCGGTCGGTGTTCGAGCATGCCGACGGGGTCGAATACGCACCTGGAATCGCTTCCAAACAACCGCTCGATCACTGGCGACGCATCGTTCGCGAAGAGCTCGCCCGCCTGGAGGTTTCATGATGACTCGACCAGCCAAGTCTCTACTCGGTGCGCTTGCCACGATCGCCGTCCTGCTCGCGATGTTCTCACCGAGCATGGCGTCCGCCACACCAGCCGAGCTCGAGCGTGGGATCGAGCAACGCGGGTGGTCGTCACAGGCCTTGCTGGCTCTGTCCAGCGAATACGATGCCACCGGCGACAAGGGCCGCGCGATCCTCGCGCTCGAACGCGCTCGTCTGCTCTCCCCGCGCGAGGGCGCGATCGAGTCAGCCCTCGCGCGCGTTCGATCGGAGGCTGGGGTCTCGGAACCGCAGCCATCGCGGGCACGTCGCGCGGTCGCGACCCTCACCGCAGACGAGTGGGCGTGGGTCGCGCTCGGCGGAGGCCTGATCGCATGCATGAGCCTGGTCGGCCTCGCGTGGGGTCATGCACGCGTGCTCGCTCGTCCGTCCTTGGTCGTGGGCACGGTGGCCGTCGTGCTCGCCGGCATGGCCGCCACCATCGTGGCTCCATCGAGCGATCGCGCCATCGTCGTCGCGGACGAGGTCGCACGAATTTCCCCGTTCCCCGCTGCGGAGCCTTCGTTCGAACCGCTCGAGGGTGAGGCCGTCGTCATCGAACAAGAGCGTGGCGAGTTCGTCCATGTCCGGATCGGTGATCGCACGGGATGGTTGCCGCGAACCGCCGTCGAGCGCGTCGTTCCTCCGAGCTGAGCTGGCGCTGGACTTGCAGAATCTGCTGCATGAAGCTGCTGCTGGTCGAGGACGACGAACGCATCGGCGAGTTCGTACGAAAGGGACTTGTGCAAGACGCGCACGTCGTGGACTGGGCGCGCAGCGGCGATGACGGGCTCGACCGAGCGCTGCATGGGGACTACGACGCTGCGATCGTGGACGTCATGCTCCCCGGCAAGAGTGGGCTCGAGCTGATCCGAGATGTTCGTCGCAAGAAGACCCAGACGCCGATCATCGTGCTCTCCGCGCGTGACGCGGTGGAAGACCGGATCGCAGGGCTCGAGTCGGGTGCCGACGACTACCTGACCAAGCCGTTTTCGTTCGTCGAGCTCGTTGCCCGCCTCCACGCGCTCGTTCGCCGTGCCACCACGAGCAAGGTCGCGTTCGAGCTCGAATACAAGGGTGTCACGCTCGACCTGCGCACCCGCCGCGTCACTCGCGACGGAACACCGATCCAGCTGCAAGCGAAAGAGTTCGCGCTACTGGAGTACTTCCTTCGCAACCCCGCCAGAGTTCTGAGCAAGACGATGATCCTCGAGCACGTCTGGGAATACGGCTTTGACCCGCAGACGAACGTCGTCGATGTGCTCGTGAGCCGCCTGCGTTCAAAGCTCGATCGCGACCATCCGATCAAGCTCATCCACACCTTGCGTGGGGCAGGCTATGTCTTCAGAACCGACGAGGAGTGACGTCGATCGTCCCCGTTCGCGTCCTCTGCGAACGCTCGCCTTTCAGATCAACGTCTGGTACGTCATCGCGTTCGTCGCGAGTCTGACTCTCCTTGCCTCGTTTGCCGTACCGATCGTCCGCAACGCATTGGATCGTGAACGCACGCTGGTGCTCGAACGGCGACTCGAACGTCACGTCGCCCTGCTCAACGCAGGGCTACCTGCCTACCGAGCCGCGGTCGACGGCTCCACACCTCTGGAAGAGACTCCGGAGGCGGTAAGGATTCGCGACGAGCAGAACCGCACCGTCTACCAGCGAGGTGACGTCACACGCGCTCGGCTCGTGGTCAGTCGCGAGATCGGGCGCCTGCGCCTGGAGATCGGCGCGCCGACGATGCAGTGGGATGCCGTGCTCGATCGGCTCTTCCCCGGCGCCATCGCACTCGGTTGCGGCGCATTGCTGGTCGCCGTGATCGGTGGCTATGCGGTGACGCGCCGTAGCCTGCGCCCGGTGAGGGACCTCGCAGCCGTGGCGCGCGAGGTGATCCGGTCGGGAGATCTCAACCGTCGCGTTCCCGAGCGTGGCACGCGCGACGAGCTCGACACGTTGTCCACGCTGTTCAATCGCATGCTCGAGCGGAACCACGAGCTCGTCGTCCACATGCGCGAAGCACTGGACAACGTCGCTCATGATCTGAGGACGCCGCTGACCCGGGTCCGTGGCATCGCCGAGGTGGCGCTGCGGAGCAGCGACCCAGCGGATGCTCGCGAGGCCCTCGCAGACTGCATCGAAGAGTCCGAACACGTACTCGTCATGCTCCGAGCCATCATGGACATCTCCGAAGCTGACACCGGGATCATGCGACTCGAGCGGACACCGGTGTCGTTGCGCAAGCTCTCCCACGAGGTGGCCGACGTCTACGCTCACGTCGCTGATGAGGCGGGCGTGAAGCTGGTGGTCGAGCCGGGGGAAGAGGAGATCATCGTCGACGCGGACCCCGTACGTCTTCGACAGGCGATAGCCAACCTCGTCGACAATGCGCTCAAGTACACGCCGCCCGGTGGCGAGGTAGCGGTCGAGATCGGACGGTTCGAACACGGCGAAGGGTTGCGCGTGCGCGACACCGGCGAAGGCATTCCCGCGGAGGCCATTCCGCGGATCTGGGACCGGCTGTATCGCGCTGATCCGAGCCGCTCGAAGCGAGGTCTCGGACTCGGTCTTTCGCTGGTACGAGCGATCATCGAGGCGCACGGGGGCCGCGTGACGGTCCAGAGCGAGCTCGGCAAGGGCTCGACGTTCACGGTCACGTTCTAGCCGTGGGGCAGATGCGCTCGCGTGGGCGCTCGCCGGGGTTCCTGCGCACAACGCAGACCTCGCGCAGGCGCTCGGGTCGACGGTGCCGAATATCTCGCTTGCTGCCTGCGTTGCCGTCGAGCGTGATCGCACGAGGAACACGGCTTGCAGAAAGAAATCGTATGAGGTCAAACAAACTGCTCGTCTCTTGCCTGCTCCTCGCAGTGACAGCGTGCAAGAGCAAGGTCGACTCCGAGCCAGTGGCTCGCACGCCCGCTGCCGAGGCACCCGCGGCCACCACAGGTTTCGCGAACAAGCCAACGCCCGCCGATCCAGAGCTTGCGGTCATCACCGTCACCACCGTGGACATCGATACGAAGCTCGCTGTGATGTGCGGGATCTCCGATACCAAGGTGTTCTTCAAGTTCGACTCGGCTGCGATGCGACCAGAGGCGAAAGAGCTGATCGGGAAGATTGCCAGCTGCGCGCTCGAGGGCCCTGCGAAGGGCAAGGCGCTGCGCGTCGTGGGGCGAACCGATCCTCGGGGCTCGGACCAGTACAACAAGGAGCTCGGGCTCGATCGAGCGCGGGCCGTCGCCGAATCCCTGGAGTCCCACGGCGTCTCCGAAACCCGCGTCGAGACGCTCTCGCGCGGAGAGGCTGCTGCCGATCCTGCGGAACCGGAAGGCTGGCCGAACGACCGGCGCGTGACCGTTCGGTTGGACGGGTAGCCGTCGAGCGAACGAGCTCTGTAACCAACCTCAAACCCTGAAGGGAACAAGACCATGGGAACGAAACACGAAAGGCCGATGATCGGCGTTTTTGCCACCGCGGGCGACGCACGCCGCGCCATCGAGGACCTCCGCGACGCGGGGTTCTCCGACAAGAAGATCGGACTCCTCACCCACGACAAGGACGGCGATGCCGAGGTGAAGTCTTTCCGCGATCTGGAGGGTAACAAGGCGGGTACCGGCGCTGCGGTCGGTGCCGCGGCCGGTGCGGGTGGAGGCGCGCTGTGGGCCCTTGGCATCGCAGCCGGAATCCTGCCCGCGATCGGTCCGGTGATCGCAGGCGGCATTCTCGCTGCGATCGCCGCGAGTGCCGCAGGCGGAGCAGCCGCAGGCGTGCTGGTAGGCACGTTGATCGGCCTCGGTGTCACCGACGAGGAGGCGGCGTACTACGACGACGAGTTCAAGAAGGGCAGGACCATCGTGGTCGTCCAGGCAGGCGACCGGGCGGAGCTCGCGCACACGCTGCTGAACGCCCGCAACTCGCGCAACCCGTATCTGATGTCGCCGCTGCGAGACAAAGAGGATCACGCACGCAAGTGAACCGTTCGGAGAAGGGGTCGATCCCAGGTGGAACGAATGGGTTTCCGAAAACAACTCGTCATCGGCCTGGCTGCCTCGGTACTGGTGACCATCCTCACCGCCGTGACAGCCATCGCCGCGCTCCGCCTGGCGACGACGAGTGCTGATCGGATCAGCCGCCAATTCGCATCGGACCTCGCACTGGTTCAGGGTCTGAGAGCGCACTCGGAGCACCTGGTCGCAGCAAGCCGCGGCCTCCTGCTCACGGGACAGCCCGACCAACGAGCTCGACTTCTGACCGCGGAACGGTCGTTTCGAGAATCGCTGGCGACGCTGTCGCGACGGGGGTTTCTCTCACGGACTCTGGATGAGGTGGCCCGCATCGAGCGCGACGCGCGGGAGTATGTCGAGGCCGTGCGACGAGCCGGCCGTGACGGCGTGATCGCCGGGGAGCCCCGCAGCATGGTCGTGTTCTTCGAGGAGGAGCTCGCGCCTCGGAGGGAAGCGTTCGAAGCAGGTGTCGACGCCTTCAACCTCGAGGCGCAGGCTCTGTTCGACGATGCGATCTCGCTGTCGGAGGCCCGAGCCAGGACGGCCCAGGCCACACTCCTCGTGACCTCACTGCTGGGCATCGCGATCTCCGTGTGCCTTGCGGTCCTGGTGATGCGACGACTCACGAGGCAATTCGAACGCGCCGAGGCGGCGACCCTCTCGGCGAGTGGCGCGGCCGCAGCACGCGAGGAGATCCTCGCCGTCGTGTCACACGACCTCCGCACCCCACTGACTGCACTCGTCTTGAGTACGGAAATGCTCAAGGACTCGACGGTCCTGGGGCCTGACGAGCACCGGGTGGTAGACACCATGTCTCGTGCAACCGATCGGATGCAGCATCTAATCAACGATCTCGTGGCTGGCGCCCAACCGGATACCGCTGGGATGACACTCGATCGCAGGTCATGCAGTACCGCCGAGTTGCTGGCGTCTGCGACGGAGCTGTTCGCCGAACGAGCGCGCAGCAAGCAGGTTCGATTGAAGGTTCGGTTGGAGGACTTTCAGATCCACGTGGACCAGGAACGAGTGCTTCAGGTTCTTTGCAATCTGCTCGGGAACGCGTTGAAGTTCTGCCGAGCGGGTGATGTGATCTCCGTGTCCTCGACGCGAAATGAAGCCTGGGCCCGCTTCGAAGTCGCGGATACCGGAGCCGGCATCGCTGCCGACCAGCTGCCACGATTGTTCGAGCGCTACTGGCAAGGGAGCGAACGCAAGGAGAGGGGTAGCGTTGGCCTGGGGCTCTACATCTGCAAGCAGATCGTGGATGCTCACGGCGGAGAGATCGGGGTGGCCAGCGAGGTGGGGCACGGGAGCACGTTCTGGTTCGAGCTTCCCTGCTGACGAGATACGAGGTCGTCGCACTCGCGGCCTTCACCGTGCGCCCTGGTCGTGGCACCCGTCCTGCTTCGTTAGCTGCGCGATGCCAGATCCGAACGAGCGCGCGACCACGCTGGCGCACCTCGAGAGATGGCTCGAGCGGCCGATGCTGGTGCTCGCGGTCGCGTGGCTCGGACTGCTGATCGCGGAGCTCGTGACGGAGCTGCCGACCGCGTTGCAGCACGTCACGACGGGAATCTGGGCGGTGTTCGTGGCCGACTTCGGCGTGAGACTCTGGCTGGCAACGGATCGCCTGGCGTACGTGGGGCGCAACTGGTTGACGCTCGTGGCGCTGTTGATTCCCGCGCTGCGCCTGTTTCGGTTCACGCGATTCGTCCGGTTGCTTCGCGTCGGCCGAGCAGCGCGTGGGGTTCGCGCCGCGAGACTTGTCACCGGGTTCAATCGAGCGCGGCGCACGGTCCATACGGCGCTCGCCAAGCGCCACGCACTTGGCTATGTCGTGGTGTTGACGATCAGCATCACGTTCCTCGGCGCGGCCGGCATGCTGGGGTTCGAGCAGGAACCACGGATGTTCGACGGCTACGGCCACGCCGTGTGGTGGACTGCAATGCTCTTGACGACCATGGGGAGCGAACCCTGGCCGGAGAGCGTCGAGGGGCGCACGCTGTGCCTGGCTCTCGCGATCTATGGGTTCGCGATCTTCGGATACATCGCGGGGACGATCGCCTCGTGGTTCGTCGGCAAGGACCGGAACCGTGAGGAGCAGGCCATCCCCTCCGCGCGATCGGTTGCGGTCACAGCGGATCCTTTGAGCTCAAAGGAAATGTGACATGATGGAGCATGTCCTTGGCCCTGGTTGGACGCGGCGCCTCGTACGAGTTCCGCTGGCTGCGGTGGGTGCTGCTCCGCGACACGGTGTCGGTGCTCCTCGAAGACGGGATCATCGGGAGCAAGTTCCCCCGCTTTGCGTCCATCGGAGATGCTCTTACGGTCGGGCCAGTCAGGATCCCCGCAGACCAGCTCGCCGACGAGATCAAAGCGATCCAGACGGGGCTCACGGGAGTGGCACTCGACGCACTCGTGCTGGCGCCCTCGACTGCGTCCACGTTGTATCTCGGCGCGAAGGTCAGCGAGCCGCGGCGACTGACGGCCAGCGAGCTGTCCCAGATCGCTCCGCCCGGCGATGCAAAGGACCTGCGCGAGTACTTCTCCTCGCTCTGTGACTCGTTGGCGGCGGTCTGCGCAGGTCCGGGAGAGAACGGAATGGTCCTGAGCATCGACGGTTGAGGCACGTCGTTGGAGGTCAAACGATGCGCTAGGGCGCTCGGCGCCTGAGCGCGATGAGTCATTCCGGCGCATCGATGCCACGAGGACGCGGCCGGCTACCGGCTCTCTGACCATACGGGTCGTCGTCGATCGTCCGCGTCTTGCATCGAGACGACCTGACCACATGGGCGTTCTGCAGGACTTTCGCCTGGACCGCCGCCTGCGCCTCGCGCAGGTGAGGAATCGCCTGCGCAGCAGCCTCTGGGTGGCTCCCGCACTTGCTGTCGCGATCGCGGTCGGCGCCGCGATGTTGCTGGTGCGGATCGACCGAGGCCTCGAGCAGCGTCGGGACGATTGGTTCCTGTTCGACGGAGGGCCGGAGAGTGCGCGAGAGCTGCTGTCCACGATCACATCGTCGATGCTGACGTTCACCGCGCTCGTGTTCTCGATCACCATCTTGATCCTGCAGCTCGCCAGCAACCAGTTCTCGCCGCGCGTGATCCGGACGTTCCTGCGAGAACCGGTAACGAAGTGGGCTATGAGTCTGTTCGTCGGCACCTTCGTCTACTCGATGGTGGTCCTGTCGCAGGTTCGAACCGCCCCGACGTTCGTGCCAGCGGCGGCGACCTGGTTTGCACTCGTGATGGCCGTCGTCAGCGTCGGCGTGTTCATCCGGTACATCCACCGGATGGCGCATTCGATCCGAGCGATCACCGTGATCTCGAAGATCGCGGCTGAGACGCGTGCAGCGATCGATCGCATGTTCCCCGACGAGGTCGCAGCGGAAGCACCGGAGGAGGTGACGGTTCCCGATACTCGACCAGACGGTGTGATCACACATCGCGATCCTCCGGGTGTCGTCGCGTTCGTGGACGCGGACGAGCTCGTGTGCATCGCTTCGCGATGCGATGCGGTGATCGAGATCGTTCCCCGTGTCGGGGACTTCGTTCCGACCGGAGCGGCGCTGTTTCGGGTGTGGGGCAACGTCGACAAGGAGGACCACTGCCGCGCAGCGATCGGAATCGAGCTCGAACGCACGATCGAGCAAGATCCGGCCTTCGGGCTCCGCCAGATCGTTGACGTCGCGGTCCGAGCACTGTCGCCTGGGGTCAACGATCCGACGACCGCGGTTCAGGCACTCGATCACCTGCATGATCTCGTGAGGCGGTTGGCCGTGCGTGAGTTTCCCGCGCGCACGCGTGCCGACGACGCGGGCGATCTTCGAGTGATCGCGGCCCGTCCCGACTTCGTGGACTTTGTGCGCCTCGCCTTCGAGGAGATCGCGATGTACGGGACCAGCTCGGTGCAAGTGCGACGTCGTCTGGCATCGATCCTGGAGGATTGTGTGACCGTCGCTGCCCCGGACCGAGCGCGAGACCTCGAACGCGTGCTCACGCCGGCCCCGTAGGTATCGCGGGGAACTGGCGCCCTCCTTGCAAGCACGTGACTCGTGAGTACGGAGCCCTTCGAGCTCTTCGGCATCCGCCTCGTCGGCATCCACATGGAGAGCGGCCGCAAGCTCCTGCTCTCCGTCGGACTGATCGTGATCGTTCTGATCACGAGGCGAGTCGTGCGCTGGATGTTCGACGCGCTGCTGCGCAATCGTCTGGTTCGCGCTCGGTTCTGGGTGCGGCAGGTGATCAGTCTGGTTTCGACGCTGGTGATCGTCGTTGGCCTGGTCTCCCTCTGGTTCGACGACCCGACGCGATTGACGACCGCTCTCGGTCTTATCACCGCAGGGCTCGCCTTCGCGCTCCAGAAGGTCGTGACCGCGGTGGCCGGTTACATCGTGATCATGCGCGGCAAGACGTTCGGCGTCGGTGATCGCATCGTGATGGGGGGCGTGCGCGGTGACGTGATCGATCTCGACTTCACGCAGACCACGATCATGGAGATGGGGCAACCGCCACCCGTTCAGAACGCGGAGCCGGCGATGTGGGTACAGAGCCGGCAGTACACCGGCCGGATGGTGACCGTGTCCAACGCTCGTGTGTTCGACGAGCCCGTTTTCAACTACACGCGCGAGTTCGCCTTCATCTGGGAGGAGATCGTGATTCCTATCGGGTACACCGCGGATCGCGAGCGCGTGGAAGGACTGCTCATGAACGTCGCCCAGCGACACACCGCCACGATCCAGGACATGGGGGAGGAGGCGCGCGCGGAGCTGGCGAGGCGCTACCTCGGTCAGACCATCGACGTCTCGCCGAGGGTCTATTACCGGCTCACGGACAACTGGTTGGAGCTGACCGTGCGATTCATTGCACGCGAGCACGGGGTCCGCGAGCTGAAGGACGCGATGAGTCGCGACATCCTGGATGGTCTGCAGCAGGCCGGCATCGAGATCGCGTCCGCGACGTTTCAGATCGTCGGTCTTCCCAAGGTGCATGTCGACGTTGGCCCGGGCCCCGACCGTGCGCCGGGCGCTGGCGATGGACGGCGTTCGGCGCACCACTGAGCGGATGTCACCTTCCCGCGCTGCCAGATGGCGCTGTCCGCGGTCGGCGCGAGCCTTGCTTGCAGGTGTCCAGCTCGTGTGACCTTTCTCGCCTGGATGACCTTCGTTAGCGGCCTCTTGCTGCTAATGGCGCTTGCTTCCAGCTATGTGCGCGACCTCCCGCTCACGACGTCCGTGCTCTACCTGTTGGTCGGGATCGTGATCGGACCGCTCGGTGTGGAGATCGTGGCGCTCGACCTGATCGCGAGCGCTGCGACCCTGGAGCGCATCACGGAGGTCGCGGTCGTGATCGCTCTGTTCATCGGTGGCCTCAAGCTGCGCCTCCGTCCGTCCGATCCGGCCTGGCGCGCAGCAGTCGTACTCGCGGGTCCCGTCATGATTCTGACGATCGCGGGAATCGCCGCCGTCGCCCACCTCGGCCTCGGGGTGCCGTGGCCTGGGGCGCTCCTCCTCGGCGCCATCCTCGCACCAACGGATCCGGTCCTTGCATCGGCGGTTGCAGTGGCCGACGCCCGCGACCACGATCGCATGCGCTACGGACTTTCGGGTGAAGCCGGCTTGAACGACGGCACGGCATTCCCGTTCGTTGTCCTCGCACTCTCGTGGAGTGCAGAGGGGGGCATAGGGGGCTGGCTCTTCGAGTGGGCCGCGCATCGGCTGTTGTGGGCGATTCCCGCCTCTCTCGCGCTCGGATTTCTCTTCGGCCGGATCATTGGAAGGTTCGCGATCCTCCTGCGAGCGAACCGCCGCGACGCGACCGCACCGAGCGACTTCTTGGCGCTCGCGCTGATCGGCGTGGCCTACGTCGCCGCCGAGCTGGTCGGCGGGTGGGGATTTCTGAGCGTCTTCGCCGCGGGCGTCGGCCTGCGCGCGGCCGAGCTCTCGGTCGTTCGCGAGTCACCTCATCCCGAATCCAAGTTGGAACCAGGCGAGCATCCACCTGCCGAGGAACTGGTCGCCGCCAAGGAGGAGGCCGACGCAATCGAGCAACCGGCGGTTGCTGCAGGGGTGCTCGTCTCGGAAACGCTGTCGTTCGGGGACACCGTCGAGCGACTGGTCGAGGCGGGGATGATCGTGGCGGTCGGCGTTGCGCTCTCCTCGTACTGGGACGTTCGCGCCTTGGCTCTCGCCGCCGCACTCTTCTTCGTGATCCGGCCGCTCGCCTCGCTCCTGCTCGCGTTCACGCCGACCTCCCGCCCGCAACGTCGAATGATGGCGTGGTTTGGTATCCGCGGCATCGGCAGCCTCTATTACCTCGCCTACAGCATCGCTCACGGTCTCGATGGCGCGGTCGCAACCGACGTGGTCGCGCTAACCGTTTCCGTGATCGCGCTCAGCATCCTCGTGCATGGAATCAGCTCCACGCCTTTACTCAAGCGCTACGAACGCGCGCTCGAGCGTGATCAGCGCTCGGGGTCAAGCGCCACACCGTGAGGTGGCCGAGATGGAGCGTTGCGCTGCGACCCAACTGCCTCCGTGGCTCGTACGTGGTGTAATAACACCCACTCGCGAGGGACCGCTGATGTACGTACCTGTCCACCTTGGGATTCTGCTGACACTCGGAGCCTGCGCGCACGAGACCGCGGCGCCTTCGACGATACCCATCGGCCCGATCGCTGGCGATGCCGTGTTCGTGGTCAACGGAGGGGAGAGCTCGATCAGCGTCATCGATGCTGCGCGCGATGAGGTGGTCGGCACGATCGAGCTGCTCGGCGTCGAGTATCCCCATCACATCTACCTCAGCCCCGATCGCAGAACGCTCCTGGTCGCCGTGCCCGGCTCGGATCTGAGCGGCGGACACAGTGGTGGTGGTGCTCATGGCGGTGGCCATGGCGGTGGTGCGACTGGCGCGGTGCTCTCCCTCGATGCCAGGACCGGTACGCTCCAGGCATCTCGCCGGCTCGACGCTCCGAACCACAATGCGATCGTTGCGCCCGACGGCAGCGTGTGGACCAGTCAGATCGCAACGCCCGGTCAGGTGCTGATCCTCGATCCAGCAACGCTCGAGACTCGCGCCTCGGTGGCCGTGGGTGATTCGCCCGCCGAGGTGACCTTCTCGAGCTCGGGCAGCTACGGCTTCGTCGCGAATACTGGCTCCGATAGCGTCTCGATCGTGGATCCCGCGACCGCTTCGGTCGTTGCGACCACGCCGGTCGGGGATGCACCGGTTGGTGCATGGCCAGGCGCTGATGGTCGCATGTATGTCGACAACGAAGCCGGTAAGAGCATCTCTGTGATCGATCCGGGCTCGAAGGCTGTCGTGGCGACGTTCGCGCTCGGGTTCACACCAGCTCTCGCTGCCATCGCTCCGAACGGCGAGCTCTGGGTGACGGACACTGACAACGGAAAGCTGGTGTTCCTCGATCCCATGACAGGTCAACGGCGTGGTGACCTCGTGACCGCCGCAGGTGCCCACGCCTTCACGTTCTCCGCAGACGGAGCAAAAGCATACGTGACCAACCAGACGGAGGGCACGGTCACTGTCGTCGATCTCGCGACGCGGCAAGCGGTCCGGTCGATCGCGGTTGGCGCCAAGCCGAACGGAATTGCGTTCCGCCAGGAATCGCCCTCGATGTGAGCACCTCGTCCTGGCTCGCTGGCACCCCTATACTACGCTCATGATGAGCGCCCCCAGCCCACATCGCGCGAGCGGGATGCGAATCGTCGGTGGAGCATGCATCGTGGCCTTGCTCCAGCCAGCGTGGGCGCAGTCGATCGATGACGGGAGC
>JACCRC010000110.1 GCA_013813765.1 Deltaproteobacteria bacterium
CCGGCGCGCAGCGGATGTACGCGCGCGCCGGCTTCCGGGTGGTCGATGGGTCAGCGACCTACGACCGTGGCCAGCGAGCGCTCCGTATGGCGCGTCCGCTGGGCGGTTGTGGTCTCTAGAAGATCACGCTGCCGCAGGGGAACGTCGCGCTGACCGCGGGGTTGCTCGACGACTTGAGCGAGTTACACGCCGAGCCCTGCACGCGGATGATGTTGCCGTTCACGAGCGTCCAGTCGGTGCCGTAGGTCAGCGTCACGCCGTTGACGGTGACCGTGCCGTTCATTGCCGACGTCGCGTCGATGCTGCTCGTGAGCTTGAGGTCACACGAGATGACGCCGTTGATGATGGTCTGGAACGCCTGCTGGAGCTGCGCCGCGTTGTTCGCCGGGTAGTACGGGATGTTCGGCTGACCGGCCTGGTGACCCTGGCCGGCGTTGGCGACCTGCTGGAGGTGAGAGAGCAGCGTCTGGTTCGCGGAGATGGCTAGGACGTAGACCGGGATGCCCGCTGCATAGGTGGCTGCAGAAGCGGCAACCGCCTCCATGTTGTAGGTGTTCTGCGAAAGGTTGGTGCCGCAGCCGTTCGGCTCGCCATCGGTTGCGAGCACCACGATCGGCGGGGAGCCGGCTGGTGGCGGAGTGGTTGCGAAGTCCATGCGTGCCGTGTCGAGCGCCGCGGCGGTTGGCGTGTTGCCGGCAGGCGCTCGGTTGTCAATCGACGCGCGAATCGCGGCGGCGTTATTCAGTCCGCGCGCGACATCCGTAAAGGCATTTGCATTGCCGTTGCACCCGTAGAGCTTCGATCCGAAGTACGCCTTGGCCTCGAGCTGCGTGACGACGCCCGTCGTCGTGTTGACGAGGGCATCACGCATTGCGGCGTAGCGGCTTGGGCTGATGTCGGTGATGGTCATCGAACCCGACAGATCGAGGACGAGCTGGATCGACGGGGTCGCGGGCATCGGTGTGAACGTGATCGCCGGGCAGCTCGCGTCGGGGCCGCTGCCACCTGAGCCCGAACCGTCATCGACGCAGTAGCCGTCGGCCGTGCACGTGTACCCATCGCCGCACTGGCCGCCGTTCGGCGTGCACTGCGCGTCGCACTTGCCGTCGGGCGAGCAGTGGAAGCCGACGGGGCACGAGGTCGCGGCACCGGGTTGGGGGTCACATGCGGTCATGCAGGCCGCGGGCGCCGGGACTTCGGTACAGACGCTGCCGAACTGCTTCGCGCCGCACGCTGCGAGGGTGAGGGTTGCGAACGCGAAGGCGAGGCGGTTCATACGTAGAGCTCCCATCTTTGTAGATGGTAGCTGCAGCAAGGCGCGCGCCTGAATCGATCGTCGTCGCGCCGAGGAGATCCAGCCCCTTACATGTGGGGACAGCTGACCCTGGGGGGTCGTCGCCCACCCAGTTTCCCCAGTGATCCCGATCAGCTCTACGCCGTGTGCACTATGGGGCTTCGTCCGCGCCGAGGTCGAAGCGAGCGCCTCGCGGACGCGGATCCTGTTCGAAGTCGGTCTTGGGACCCGTGTTTGCCATGTCGCGCGCCGGACTGCCGCCGCTGAGATGGAAGTCCGCGTTGCTGCTGTTCACGAACAGGGGATCGAGGTTGGTTCCGCCCACGATCGGCATGGGGCCCACGATCGAGTTGATCACGGTGCACGTGTCGATGACCGGCCGCGAAAGGTTCGGGGTCCAGGCGATGCTCGATGTGAATGCCAAGTTCGAGAACGTACAGCGCACGGCCGTCGCGCTCGTGCCCGCACTGCCAGTCGAGGTGACCGTCGTAAACGCGATCGTTCCCGTCGCCTGCGGAAGATCGAGCCCCGTGCTGGAAGTACCGTGAACGAGCAGGTTCTTAAAATCGACGACGGTTGGAAACACGGCGCAAACACCGTTGGCTCCACCCGTGATCGTCACGCCGTCGATCGCGATCGAACCACCGTTGAGCTGGATCCCACACCCCGCGGAACGCACCTCGCTGTCGCGTAGGGTTAGCGAACCGTTGGAAGTAATACCTGCGGCCCCGCCATGGACCTTCGACCGCTCGAGCGTAACCGTCGTCTGCGCCCGGATCGCGAAGAAAGCCGTATTCACGATTTCGAGGTCGCGCACCAGCGCGGGAATCCCGAGGGTGACGAATCCATCCGAAGTAGACGCGGTGATGGTCGAGCCTCCGCCATGAATCTTGATGGAGGGTGCGGTGGTCGCTCCGGTGCCGATGCTCCACGTGTAGTTGCTGCCGACGTCGTAGTTGCCTTTCAGAAAAACGAGGTGCTGCCGGTTACCGTTAGTCTGTTGCGTCGCGAAACGCGGATCTCGACACGGCTGAGCTCGGGAGCATGGCGGAGCGTCATTGCCAGTCGTGGAGAGATAGACGGCCTGTTGCTCGGCAACACAGGCGCCGTCCTCTCCGCACGCAAGCGATGCGCACTCGGAATCCAGGCGACAGCCACGACATGCTTGCGCATCGCAGACCGGCATCGCCGACGAGCAGTCCGCCGCCGACACGCACTCCACACATCCACCTGTCGCAGGATCGCAAACGGTCGCGGATGGGAAGCGAGCGCATTCGGTAGAGGTCGAACACGCGGAACACACGTCGCGCATCACATCGCACGTCGGGGCCTGCACGGTGCATCCCTCGGTGGCACAGAGCGCGGGATTGCACTGGTGGTCCACGCACGCGAGACCTTCGCCGCATTCGCGTCGGTCATCGTCGACGCCAACACTCGCGCAATCTTCCGCGCTCGTACAGCAGAACTCTTTGTTCTGGCGTGTACATGCCGCCACCAGGAACAACGACACCAGAAGTAGACGCTTCATCGAGCTCCTATCGTCCATCGTCCGGACGGGTTGCGAGCTAATTACGCCGTCCACAGAATGCGAGTTCAGCGTCGGCCGATCATTCGAGCGACTACGCGCACTTAGCCGGACACAGAGAATCTTAGCAACCGTGACGACGCCCGGACGATAGGCGCCCGACATGACCCGCCTACCGCTTGCCATCTACGTCGACTTCGACCCCGAGTACGGAACGAAGCCGCGACCCGCTGGGGGCCAATCGCCTTCACTGAAGCTCGTGCCCGAACCTCGGACCAGCGTTCGAACGAGCAGCGCAGGGGAACCGGCGCAGCGCGCGAACGAATCATCTCGTGAAACCTCGATAACACCCGTTCGAGAGACTGCGGCCCAAGCGGCAGCACTCGATGAAGAGCCCGCGCTGCTCGCCATCTTCGACGAGCCCGCCCGGCCAGGAGAGTCCGCGGACGCCCTCTTCCGCCGCAAGGAGCAATCGCTGGGCGTGGTGTTCGCGTCGCTCGCAGTTGCGGACGCTCTCGCGCTCCATCGCAGGCTCGTAGCCCCAGCTGCAGGCGATGCGATCGGGGTCAGGTTCACGCGCTTGATGCAGGAACGGCGTGATCGCCTACTCGCGTTTCTTTCCGAAGCGCCCCGGCGCGCGGCGATCGATGCGGCTCGGGGTCAGGGCCTCCGCGCGAATCGCGGTGCAAGATGAACACGCGTGCCGTATCCGGGGTGCCCGGTCCTCTTCGGGTGCTTGATGGTCGCGCTTCGCACCATCCGGCGAGTGAGCCGTACGTACTTCAAGCCGAGCTGGTGCGCGACCAGATCCACGCCGTACGCCAGCGGTTGCGAATCGCTGGCGAGCACGTGCTGGCAGCGGCCGTCGATCATGATGCCGCGCTGCGCTGGCCCTCGGACCTGGTCGCAGCCGAAGCACGCATCGATGCGAGGATTCAGGCGACGTGTCGCGCCGGCACCGAGTTGCCGATGGTGCGCCTACACGACCGGTTCGGGCTCACATCGACGGAGCAGCGGCTCCTCTGGATGTTGATCGCGCATGAGCTCTGCCCGATCGCGCGGCACATGCTTCGCGGACTCGCGACGGAGCAGGTCTCCGATCCAACGACCGATGCCCTTCGGCGGGCGGTATACGCACGCGACCTGGGCGCGCATGTCTGGCGCCAGCTCGGAGATTCCGGTGCGCTGCGCCGACACGCGTTGATCGAGCGAACGGACACGAGCGCAGAAGCGCCCGAGCATCGGCAGACGTGGAAGGTTTCCCGGCGAGTTCTCGCGCTGGCTCATGGCGACCTCGGCATCGATCCGGACCTCGCGGAGCTCGCAAATCTCCCCACGGGGACCTGCTCTACCGATCTAGAGGTCTCGGAGGGGGTGCGCGAAGCCGTCGAGAGCGCGTTCGATCGCGCCTCGATGGTGTTGCTCCAGGGACGGGTTGGCAGCGGACGACGCTCTCTGCTCTGCGCGGTCGCCCGGGAGCGTGGGCTGGCGGTACTCCAGATCGATGCCCGGATGATCGCAAACGAGCGCGAGGCCGCGCACCGGCAGCTGCTTCGCATCGCCCGCGAATGCAGGTTGCTCGATCTGGTGCCGCTGATCACACACCTCGAAGCCATGAGCCCCATCGGCGACGCGCCCGACCGAATCGATCTCGTCGAACGCGTGCTGACCGGTCTGGTGCTCGCAACGTCCTCGCGGCCGATCTCTCGTCGCTGGAAACGCGCACCGATCGCGATCGAGCTGGAACCGCTCCTGGGAAGTCAGCGTGCCATGCTCTGGGCGCGCGCGTTGCCGGCGGCCGAGACCGGCGATGCAGAGATTCTGGCGACGATGTATCCGCTGGGTCCTGCATTCATTCACGCCGCCGGCCGGGTCGCCGTCGAGCGCTGCGGCGAAGAGAACATGACGCCCGATCACGTGCAGGCGGGCCTTCGCGCCGTGTTGGACGACCGACTCGCAGGGCTCGCGACGCGACTCACGATCACCCAGACGTGGGATGATCTCGTGCTTCCCGACGACCAGACCACCGCGATCACGGAGTTGCTTTCCCGGATCCGCGAGCGGCAGCGCGTGTACGAGGATTGGGGCTTCGCGCGTAAGGTCGGAAAGGGCCTCGGCGTGTCGGCGCTGTTCTCGGGGCCACCGGGCACCGGCAAGACCATGGCGGCGGGACTGGTGGCTCGAGCCTTACGGGTCGAGCTGTATCAGGTCGATCTGAGCAAGGTGGTCTCGAAGTGGATCGGCGAAACGGAAAAGAACCTCGCCACGCTCTTCGACGCAGCGGAGGCCGGTCATGCCGTGTTGCTGTTCGACGAGGCGGACGCGTTGTTCGGCAAGCGTACCGAGGTGCGCTCGAGCAACGACCGGCATGCGAACCAAGAGGTGAACTTCCTGCTGCAGCGGCTCGAGAGCTTTGCGGGCATCTGCATCTTGACCACCAATCATGTGACGGCGATCGACGAAGCGTTCCGCCGTCGTCTGTCGGTGCACGTGAAGTTCCCCATGCCCGAGGCGGACGAGCGCGAACGGCTGTGGGCAGCCATGATCCCCGACGCTGCGCCACGCGATGGGGATCTCAAGCTCGAGACGCTCGCAGCAAAGTACGCAATGAGCGGCGGCTACATCCGAAACGCTGTGCTGCGAGCTGCGTTCCTGGCTGCGGACGAAGAGGGCGCGCTCGATGCTGCGCGGCTCGCTCGTGCGGCCCAACTCGAGTACGAGGCGCTCGGCAAGATCGTCGCGTCGAAACAGTAGTCGGAATCGTTACGGACCACGGAGGACATCATGGGCGGCACGGCATTCGATTCTCAGCAAACGAAGGGGACAAAGGGCACGGGTGGCGTGCGGGGGGAACCACCGCCTCCGAAGACACCGATGGGCCTCTCGGGTTCGGACCACACACAGCTCGTCGATCTCCTCTTACAAGCCACCGCCGAACTGGCTCGGGCTGCCCGAGGCATCACAGACCCGAAGGAACTGGCCCGATCGGCGGCGCAGTCAGTCACGCGAGCAAAACAAGCGCTCGCTGCGTACTCGATCCCGGATGCGCCCGATCCAGCTCCGAAGCAACTGTTCCAGACGCTCGACGGCGCGTTCATGTCGCTCTACGACCTGTTCAACATCCTGAACGGCCACGCGGATCCGACGGTCGCGAAGCAAGCCCCCTCCGTTCAGAGCGTGATGCTGGAGCTAAGCGAGCGCTTCGAACCTGCAGGATGGAAAGTTCCGAAGACCGACGCGGAAGGGCACACGCGCCAGGCTGCGGCCGACAAGAGCGGCGCATTGAACCTGACGACAGCAGAGAAGAGCTCGCTCGGTCGTCTCCACATCCGTGCCGCGCGTCAGCACATTCTCGGCGGCTGGAAGCAGGTGGTGGACGGGACGTTCACATCGATGAGCACCGCGGCGAGCCGTGAGTTGCACGAGGCAGTCTCAGTGCTCCTCGACCCGCACCTTGCCAACGACGCAGCGCCGGTCGCCGCCGAGGTCGAAGCGACCGATCGCGCACTGGATCACGTCTTCATGTACCTTGAGGCCAACAACCCCAAGGCGATCGGCGGACTAGCTGATCTCGCGAAGGCGGCCGACTCGCTCGGCGCCCTGGTTGGGCAGCCAAGACGCTGGGTGCCTCGGATAGGTGCGACCGCGCCGACAGTTGCGAAGCAACCCGCTACGCCAGGTCCGGCGAGCGCGCCGTTGGCCGCTTCGAGCAATGCCGAGCCAGCCGCTCCACGCGCGGAGCCAGGCTTGCATCGGATCATCGAGACGCGCAAGTGGACCGAGAAGGTTCACATCAAGGACACGAACTACACCGACGAATACCTCGGCTACATCGAACTGTTATTCGAGGCGTACAAGACGGGCTCGGGCCAGATCTACGTGACGCACGCCAAGGCGACAAAGCAGCTCATCGGGAGGGGAGGCGATTTCTTGAGCATGGGGGCAGATGTGGTCTCGAAGTCCGTCGAGATGAACGGCCACCGATACGCGGATGTGTTCTTCGACATCGAGATAGGCGGACCTGACAAGACCGAGACGACGGGGTTCTCCGCCGGGGCCAAACTCAGCGCCGGGAGCGCGGACAAGACGCAAGGAGCAGAACTTTCGGCGAACGTCGTGTTCAGCACCTCGACGAGCTCGCAAGGCACGAGGGCGCTTCGCCGCGTGTTCCGGATCAGCAGCCTCGACAAGCCTGTTCGAGTGATGGTCCCGCAGTCTCTCGATCCCGAACCACAGACCATTGGGATGGTTTCTACTGAGAGAATGGATCTGCACAAAGACTTCGAGGATTTCGAGTTGGACGACGATGATGTCGGCGATACCGTCACGAGCTTCTACGCGAACTGGATCCTGCACAGCTACAGCGACTGACCCGAGGGAGCGCCACATGAGTGTTCGACGACATCGATCGGTTGTGGTCGCCATAACGGTCGCCGCTCTTGGTTGCGGCTGCAGCAGGTCCGAGGACCGTGCACGGCCCGAGGGGGCGGGCTCGCGTCCGCGTGAATGCACGCGATGGGACGACGCCCCTGTCCCCGCGGGCGCGACCGTCCAGCGCGCGAGCTGGAACAGCGTGTTTCGTGACGAGCACGCAGGTGCAACGCTAGGCGTCGTTCATTTCGAATGGACGTTTTACACCGCCGACGGTGTGACGATCGGCCGCAGAGCATGTGTGGAGACGCTCGGAGTGGATCCGCGGGTCGCGATGATTCCACGCATCGCCATGGTCACATTTGACCGCACGGTAGGCGGGCAACTCCACGTCACCCTCGAAGTCGAGTTCCGCGGACCGCCCCGTCGCGATGGGGAAAAGACGCTCAATGCTCCAGAGGCAAGGCATTGGCTACGGTTCGTAGCGACGGGCGACAAGGTCGAAGTCGCGCGCGATGCGCTAGACGATGCGACCCTTCGCCCCGAGTGGGACGACGTGAAGCTCGTCTTCGAGGACAGCAAGGTCTACGTCGAGCCGGCAGCGCTCTGACGTTACGCCACTACTCGCCCTCGACGCGAGCCTCAGGGAAATCCTTGGGCCCCTTCGCGCCGGTGTGACCGAACGACAGCTTGTAAAGCAGCCACATCACGAGCACGACGAACCCGAGCGCGGGCCACTTGAACGAGTGGTACGCGCCGCCGAACAGCGCGAGCACCGTGTCGTCGTGATACGCGGCGACCGGTACGGCGAGCGCGATGCCGATCAGCGCCTCGCCGGTGATGAAGCCTGCGGCGACGAGCAGGCCGTTGCGCTCGACCTCGGCGCGCCGCTCCGGGGTGGCCTTCGCCTTGTCGAGCACGCGGCCGACCATCCACGCGACGAGGCCGCCGAGGAAGATCGGCACATTCAGATCGAACGGCAGGTAGACGCCGACCGCGAACGCCATCACCGGGATGCGGAACTTCGCCTGCTTCGCCGCGAGGATCGAGTCGATGATGATCACGGCGACTGCGATCGCGGCTCCGATGGCGATGACTGCCCACGGTAGACCGCCGGCGAACACGCCCTTCGCGACCGTGCCCATGAGGTTCGCCTGCGGTGCCGGAAGGCCCTTGCTGCCGATGCCGTAGGCGTCGTTGAGGAGGTTCAGGATCGGCGCCATCGCGATCGCCGCGACGATGACGCCGAGGATCTGCATGACCTGCTGCTTCCACGGCGTGGAGCCGACGAGCTGCCCGCACTTGAGGTCCTGCATGTTGTCGCCGCCGATCGCCGCGGCGCAGCAGACGACGCCGCCGATCAGGATCGCGGCGACCGGACCGACCGGGCTCTCCATGCCGAGCAGGGCCAGGAGGAGCGCGGAGATCAGGATCGTCGAGATCGTGATGCCCGAGACCGGGTTGTTCGACGAGCCGACGAGGCCGGCCATGTACGAGGCGACGGCCGAGAACAGGAAGCCGGCGACGATCATGACGACTGCCATGACGGCGCTGATGCCCGGAGAGCCCGTGAAGTGCCAGAAGATGAGGAACAGCGGGATGACGCTCGCGACGATGAGCATCAAGATGATGTTCATTGGCATGTCGCGCTCGGTGCGGAGCACGGAGTCCTTGCCGCCCGCTTTCGCGCGCCGGTACGCATCGAGGCCAGCCTTGATGCCGCCGAGCAGCGACTTGCGGAGCTTGAACAGCGACCACAGTCCGCCGACGAGCATGCCGCCGACGCCGAGGTAGCGCGTGACGGACGAGTGAATCGCACCGGCCGCGCCCAGGTCGCCGGCACCGATCAGCGCCTCCGCCAGCGTCGCACCGGTGTCGGGATTGATGATGCGTGTGGTTGGATCGCCGAACGCGGCGTAGGCCGGCACCGCGATCCAGCGGTTGATCGCAGCACCGGCGAAGATCACGACGGCGACGTTGAAGCCGACGATGTAGCCGACCGCGAGCAGGGCGGGTGACGCATTGATGCCGAAGTAGAACGGGACGCCGCTCTTCGCGGTCGCGGTGGCGACCGGCGTGACGGCCTGCGCGCCGCCGAACGTGCTGACCGCCGCGATCGCGTTCTTCGCACCGGCCGTGATGCTCGCGACGTCGGTCTTGATCCACGCACCGACCTCCACGATCTCGGCCCACAGCTTGAGGCCCGTCGCGCCGATCTTGACGACCGCACCGATGACGCCGGCGATCACCAGCGTGCCGACACCACCGCCGCCCTCCGCTCCGGCCTTGAGGACCTCCGCGGTTGCGACGCCTTCGGGGAACTGCAGCGGCTGATCGATGATCAGCGAGCGGCGCAGCGGGATGGTGAACAGCACGCCGAGGATCCCGCCGAAGCCCGCGATCAGCGTGGTCTCGAGATACGAGAACCGCGCCCACACGCCGAGGATGATCAGCGCGGGGAGCGTGAAGATCACGCCGGCGGCGAGGCCTTCGCCCGACGCGGCGGCGGTCTGCACGGCGTTGTTCTGGAGGATGTTGCCGGTCCGCAGGATGCGAAAGATCGCCATCGAGATCACGGCGGCCGGCACGCTCGCCGAGACTGTCATGCCGGCGAACATTCCGAGGTACGCGTTCGCACCGGCGAGGATGATCGCGAGCAGCGATCCGAGGATCAGCACGCCTACCGTCAGCTCGGGCAGGTTCTTGCTGGCGGGGATGTACGGCTCGACCTTCTGGGGAGCCGCGGTGTTCGCCGGCGCGTCAGACATGGGCGAAACATCCTCGCGACCGCGACCAGTGGTCAAGCGCTGTGGGACCTACACGCTCACGATCAGCGACGCGTGCGTGCGGTACGCTTGCGCGCTGCCCACGGGATGTCGGCAACCCGGAGCGCGACGTTTCGGAGCTTCACGGGATGCAGTACTTCACCCGCGACACGGAGGGACTTGCGGCAATATCCGGTCGGGCTAGGTCTCGTGAGGACCTCGACCGTGCGCGACCGAACGTTGACGATCCAGTACTCGGGCACGCCCGCCTCCGCGTAGATCTCGGTCTTGACCGAGCGATCCTTCGCGAGTGAGCTCTCGGAGACCTCGATAAGCAAGAGCGCTTCGCGAGGGTGTCCGCCGCGCACCGTACGCAGCGCCACCGAAACGTCGGGTTCGGGCATCGAGTCGTCGGACGCTACGTACGGGCTATGCCCCCGGACGTCATAGCGCCCGATCTCGAGTTGCGCGCTGAAAAAGTGGGCGAGCCACCCAGCGATCCGCGCATGCGGAACACCTTGCGGGCTCAACTCGACGAGCACCCCGCGTAAGAGCTCGACGCGCTCGTCGCCGAACACTCCGAGCGCGACGAGCTTCTCGTATTCGCGGCGTCGCAAGCCGCGAACGCGTTCCGGGGCGAGGAGCGCCGGGTCGAGCATCGGATCCACCATAGCATTCGTGGCGCGCGTCCTCGCACGCGCCATGCCGGCAGTAACCCACCGGAAGATCATGGTGCGCCGGCCGCTGCACGGACGAGCGGCCGGCGAGCGGCCGACACCGTGACCGAGGAATCCTTGGCTTCCAGATCGGCGGCCGGTGGGCTAGCGCGAACCCTGGCGTGGTGCGTTGATCACCCACGTGAGACGCCATCACTCCGTGCCCCATCGCGCCCTCGCGGCCGCAACCTTGTTCTCGTTCGTGATCACGTCGTGCGGTGGTGGCGGCAAGAAGACCGTGGTAGCGCCGCCGCCGTCCCCGCTCTCCGATCAGGTGCTCGTGCAGAGCAAGGACCTGCCACCCGGGCTCGACATGCGGGTCAGCGAGGGCAAGCAGGGACCGGCGCCGTTCGATCGGAACGCCATCGCCCCCGCGAAAAAGCTCGGCGATGCCGAGGCGCAGGCAATGCTCGCGCGCGCGAAGCCGATCGCCACGGATCCGGCCGACAAGTCGCAGTTCGCGCTGCGCGACAGGAGCCAGCCGCCGCCGCGCACCGGGCAGACGATCAAGGGAACGTTCCCGCCGCCGGCGAGCACGCTGCTGCCGCCGACCGCGAACGACGCGGGGCAAGACCTGCGCGTGTTGCGGTTCATGCCCGAGGGCCAGGTGCCCTATGCGCCGCAGCTCTCGGTGACGTTCTCGCAGGCGATGATCGCGGTGACGTCCCAGGACGACGCGGCGCAGACAGTGCCGGTGAAGCTATCGCCGACGCCGAAGGGCAACTGGCGCTGGATCGGCACGCGCACGGTGCTGTTCGATCCCGAGATTCGCTTCCCGCAGGCGACGACGTACACCGTCGAGGTTCCGGCGGGCACGAAGAGCGCCACCGGCGGCGTGCTGAAGACCGCGACGAAGTTCACGTTCGAGACGCCCGCGCCGCAGATGGTGCAGAGCTTCCCGGGCGGTGGACCGCAGCGGCTCGACGTGCCGATGTTCGTGCTGTTCGATCAGAAGATCGATCCGCTCGCGGCGTTCAAGTCGTTCCGCGTGACGGCGGATCGCCAGCCGGTCGCGATCGAGCTGCTCGACGGAGCTGCGGTCGCGAAGGACAAGGACCTGAAGGTGCTCGCCGAGCGCGCGACCAAGGCGGAGCACGACGGCCGCTGGATCGCGTTCCGTCCGAAGGCGCCGCTGCCCAAGGATGCGGCGATCGAGGTCGAGATCGGTGTGGGGATGCCGTCGGCGGAGGGACCGAACCTCACGAAGGCCGCGCAGCGCTACGCGTTCCGCACGTATCCGCCGCTGAAGATCCAGGAGGCGCAGTGCGGCTGGGGCAGCGAGTGCCGGCCCGCGATGCCGTTCACGATCGAGTTCAACAACCCGCTCGACGAGGACAAGTTCGATGCGTCGACGCTGACGGTGTCGCCGCCGATCACCGGCCTGAAGGTCGTGCAGAACCACACGGTCATCAACCTGACGGGCATGACGCGCGCGCGCACGACGTACAAGATCGGCGTGCCCGCGGGGCTGACGGATTCGTTCGGCCAGACACTCGGTACCGACACGATGCTGACGTTCACCGTCGGTGATGCGCAGCCGACTTTCTTCGGACCGAACGGCATGGTCGTGCTCGATCCGGCCGCGAAGAAGCCGTCGCTCGACTTCTTCACCACTAACTACGAGCAGCTCAAGGTCCAGCTCTACGAGGTCGGCCCGCTCGACTACGACGCGTACGGCAACTACCTCCGCAACCGGTGGAACCGCGACAAGCCGCCGAAGCTGCCGGGCAAGAAGGTGTTCGATCAGCTCGTGAAGACGTCGCTCGGCAAGAACGACCTGGTCGAGACGCACGTCGATCTGCAGCTCGCGATGAACAAGGCGAACCTCGGCCACGCGATCGCGATCGTCGAGCCGTATCCGTGGACCGAGAGCTGGGAGGCGCCGAAGTTGATCACGTGGGTGCAGTCGACGCGCCTTGGCATCGACGCGCACGTCGATGCGGGCGAGCTGATCGCGGTCGCGACCGACCTCGGCACCGGCAAGGCCGTCGCGAACGTCGCCGTCGAGATCCGGCCGTTCGGCATCAAGGGAACCACCGACGACAAGGGCATGGTCACGCTGCCGCTACAGAGCGGGGGCGTGAAGGGCTCGCACTTCCTGATCGCGAAGAAGGGTGATGATGTCGCGTTCGTCTCCGACGACGGCGGCTGGTGGAACGAGTCCGGCAGCTGGGTGAAGCAGACGCGCGCGTCGCAGCTCGCCTGGTACGTGATCGACGACCGCAAGATGTACAAGCCTGGCGAGGAGGTCACGCTGAAGGGCTGGCTGCGCGTGCTCGATCCGGGCGAGGGCGGCGATGTCGCCGGGATCAACGGCGCGGTGGGCAGCGTCGCGTACACCGTGCACGACTCGCGCGGCAACAAGATCGCGACCGGCTCGACAGCGGTGAGCTCGGTCGGTGGCTTCGACACGAAGTTCACGCTGCCCAAGACGCCGAACCTCGGCTCCGCGTACGTGCAGCTCACCGCGAAAGGCCGGATGGCCGGCTCGCACAACCACGGGTTCGAGATCGAGGAGTTCCGCCGGCCCGAGTTCGAGGTCAGCACGCAGGCGAGCCAGGGGCCATTCCTCGTCGGTGGCAGCGGCGACGTCACCGTGAGTGCGAAGTACTACTCGGGCGGTCCGCTGCCCGGCGCGCCGGTGAACTGGTTCGTCACCGCGAACCCCACGAACTTCACGCCGCCGAACCGTGACGAGTACGTGTTCGGCGTGTGGGAGCCGTGGTGGGGCTACCGCTCGTTCTACGAGGACGAGAACGGCAGCGGTGGCTACAAGGCTCCGAAGACCTGGTCACTCGAGGGCAAGACCGACGCGACCGGCGCGCACACGATGCGTATGGACTACCTGTCGGTGAATCCCGCGCGGACGTACGCGTTGCAGGCGAACGCGTCGGTGACCGACGTCAACCGCCAGGCGTGGTCGTCGTCGGCCGCGCTGATCGTCCATCCGTCGTCGCTGTACGTCGGCCTCAAGACGAAGAAGCCGTTCGTCGAGAAGGGCACACCGTTCGATCTGGAAGTGATCGGCGTCGATCTCGACGGCAAGGCCGCGCCG
The DNA here is from genome assembly GCA_013813765.1 of Deltaproteobacteria bacterium. Taxonomy (GTDB): domain Bacteria; phylum Myxococcota_A; class Polyangia; order Haliangiales; family Haliangiaceae; genus JABFXX01. Next base: position 13,727 of record JACCRC010000110.1, read on the forward strand.
GGTGCGCCGATCGAGGTGAAGGCGGTGCGTCAGGACTGGGAGTACAAGAAGGGCAAGTTCGAGCTGAAGGAGCTCGATCCGCAGACCTGCGATCCGAAGGCGTGCTCGTTCCAGACCAGGGAGGGCGGCACGTATCAGGTCACCGCAACGATCGTCGACGAGAAGGGCCGCGCGAACCAGACCAAGCTGACGTTCTGGGTCAGCGGTGGCGATCAACCGCCGGCGCGCGAGGTGAAGCAGGAGCGCGCGAACCTCATCCCCGACAAGAAGGAGTACGCCGGCGGTGACACCGCGGAGCTCCTGCTGCAGTCGCCGTTCTACCCCGCGGAGGGCATCGTCACGTGGCGGCGCTCGGGCATCGTCAAGGTCGAGCGGATCGCGCTGAGCGGTCCGACGGCGACGATCAAGGTGCCGATCACGGACGCGATGGTGCCGAACATGTACGTCCAGGTCGATCTGGTCGGCGCAGCGGTCCGCACCGACGACAAGGGCGAGCCCGATGCGAAGCTGCCGAAGCGGCCCGCGTACGCGGTCGGAACGATCAACCTGCCGGTGCCGGCGAAGCAGCGCACGTTGAACGTGGAAGTGACGCCGAACGCACCGAAGCTCGCGCCGGGCGAGTCCGCGAAGCTGTCGCTGCTCGTGAAGGATGCGCAGGGCAGGCCGGTCGCGAACAGCGAGACCGCCGTGATCGTAGTCGACGAGGCGATCCTCGCGCTCACCGGCTATCAGTTCCCGAACCCGGTGGACTCGTTCTATCGCCAGCGCGGCGATGACGCGCGCGATCACTACCTGCGCGCACACGTGAAGCTCACGAAGCCCGACGCCGGAAACCTCGCGCAGGGCAACCAGCCGGGGGCGGCGCGCGGGCGCATGACGGCCACCGCCGAGTCGGCTCCGGCCATGGA
>JACCRC010000113.1 GCA_013813765.1 Deltaproteobacteria bacterium
CGCTCCTGCCATCGCGCTGGGCTGCCGCACGTGCGGCGGCGGCGTCCGCGACGTAGCCCGCGCGCCAACCACGGCTACCCCGTCCCGATCAAGAGGGTGATCCCGGCGCGGTCCACCGGACGCTCACACCAACATCGTCGAAATCGACTCGTACGGTCAGCGCGGCGGCGAAATGTACTTGGTGATGGAGCATCTCAAGGGGGAGACGCTCGAACAGCATCTCCGCCGTTGTGGTCCGATTTCGAAACAACACGCGTTCCGCCTACTCGCGCAGATCGTCAACGCGCTTCACGCGCTCCACGACGCCAGTATCGTGCATCGCGACCTCAAGCCCGCCAACGTGTTCGTTCTGGCGACCGACCAGGAGGCATACCGGGTCAAACTCATCGACTTCGGGATCGTCCACGATCGCGCGGCGGTCGCTGCCGGCCCACAGATGACGAAGCAAGGGGCGATGGTTGGCACTCCGGGCTACATGGCGCTGGAGCAGTTCGGCGGAGCCTCCAGCGTTACGCCCGCCGCCGATGTGTTCGCGCTGGGCGTGATCATTTGGGAGATGTTCACGGGACAGTTGCCGTGGTGGTTCGCGCCAAACGAGTACGCGCTGTACGAAAGTCAGAAGTCCGAGCGGCCCGAGTTGCCCGCTGGCCACCGTCTGCCGGATGGCTGGGAGTCGATCGTGCGGCTCGCTCTGTCCGCGCGTCCCACCGATCGCCCGGCGCTGCACATGCTGCTGTATGCGCTCGCGCGTGAGATCCCACCCGAACCTCCGGCGCTCAGCGGCTTCGAGATGATCATGCGGTACGCGCCCAAGGTGTTGCAGAGCACGCCCGTCGAGGTGGAGACCGTGCGTGCCGTGGACGCGCACCGCGCAGCCGGCGCGTACTGGGCGATGCAGCGAGCGACGCACGCACCCGGCAGTGGAGCGGGGATGCCCAACACGCCATGGGTTCCCTCGGACGGGATTCCGCTGAGCGATCCCGAGCCACCCACACCGCACTCCGCCGCGACGGTGAGTGCGCGGCCGGTGATCGCAGCGACACCGCCGCCGACGACGTTGTCAGGGGCGACCGGTGCATCGATTGTCCCGAGCGCAAACACGCGCGGTGGCCCGCCGCCGCGGAAGCGGCTCATGGTCGCGCTTGGGGTAGCGACCACGGTAGCCCTGGTCACGTTGGGGATCGCGATGGGCCTCTCCCGTCGTGGCGCGAACGATCACCCACGCTCGGATTCGACCGTCGTGACCCCGACCGCACAACCCGCACGTGCTGTCGAGCCGCCGATCGCGCCCGACGCGTCGAGTGCGACGATGACCGCCGGACTGACCGACGCCGGTGTCGATGCCCATGAAGCCTCCACTGCGACGGTGGCTACGCAACCCGTCCGGCCATCCGAATCGAAGCCATCTCCCCGTCCGGCGGGAACCCGGCGCAGCTCAGCACCCATCGACGCCGGCATCACGGAACCGCGCGGCCCACGTCGCGTCCTCGATCCGGACGATGTCCCGGAGTAACTCATGAACGCACGCATCCTCGCGCTCGCCCTCATCCTGTTGTTCGGTTTCGACGCGACGGCGCGCGCCGAGGATCTCAAGAAACCGACGAAGGCCGACGCGCTCAAACACTACGAGGCCGGTAAGGGTCTGTTCAAAGCAGGGCGATTCCAAGCCGCGATCGTCGAGTACCAGACCAGCGCCCAGCTCGAACAGTCGCCCGCAGCATCGTTCAGCCTCGGGCAGTCCTACCGCATGCTGGTGCAGCACGTGGATCAAGATCCGAAGGAGAAGCGAGAACACCTCGGGCTCGCGGTGTTCCACTACGAGCGCTTCCTTGCGACGACAACCAACACACCCGAGTACACGGCGCTCGCGAACCAGCACGTGACGTGGAGCCGGTCCGAGCTCGATGCAATCCGCGCCGCCGAGCCCGCGATATCCGCACTACCAGTGGTGCGCAACGTCGTGGCGTCGCCAGACATGCCGATCGAGGCGCCGCGCGCGGAAGACCAGCCCAGATCCGCCGCTCGCTGGCACGATGATCGTTTCGGATTGGCACTGCTCGGCGCTGGCCTCGTCGGGATCGGCGCCTCTGGTCTGCTTTTTTGGAGTGCTGCATCGCTTCGTGATGAAGCCAGCCACACTGCGACACAAAGCGAGAACGAGGAGCTTCGAGATCGGGCCGATCGTCGTTCCTTGACCGCGACGATCATCGGCGTGGGCTCCGGCCTCGTTCTCGTGGTCGCGATCACCAAGCTCGCCATCGTGGAGGACGAACCACCGCGCCGTGCGGCGATGTCGCCAGCGCATCGGACCCGCACGACCTCGAACGTGGGTCTGACAGTGTCACCGCGAGGCATCGCCTTGTTCGGGCAGTTCTGATATCGCGCGATCGCCGCCCGCGTCACACTTCGCGTATCAGTCGATGGACCCGGAACGGTCACGTCGATTCCCGCGGGCGTTTCGTGCAGTAGCGGAACTTGTCGCGGCACGTTCACAGTCGGGACGCGCGTTCAGCTCGTCGGTGCGAGCTGGCCGCTCTCGCGTTCTTCATGCGCCCCCTGGCGAATCGTCCGCGCGCATTGTGACGTACGCACAATTGCGGACGTTCTTGCCAGCGAGCGCACGACGCCGAACGTGGTACGACTCACCCGTGGTGGTGGAGACCGCTGGCCAGGATGCTCGACGGGCGACGGTATGGGTCGTCGATGACAGCCCAATGGCCGCGGCATGGGCGGCTCGCATGCTGACGAAGCACTACTCCGTCGAGTCGTTCCTCGACGCCGGATCGATGCTGGAGCGACTGTCCCGAGTTGGGCCTCCCGATCTGCTCGTTCTCGATTGGGAGATGCCCGGCATCTCCGGGGTGGAGGCGTGTCGCTTCGTGCGACAGACGTTCGACCAGGCGAAGCTTCCCATCCTGATCTTGACCGGTTCGCCCGACATCCTCGTCGAATGCCTTCGAGAAGGCGCGAACGATTTCGCGCGCAAGCCGGCCCACGAGCCCGAGTTGCTGGCGCGAGCCGCATCGCTGATCCGGACCAAGATTCTCTACCAAGATCTGGCGCGCGCCGACGCTGTGCTCCGCACCGAAGCGGCGATGCGCGAGCGATTCGTCGGCATTCTTGGCCACGATCTCCGACAACCACTCTCGACGCTTCTCATGGCGATCAGCTTGATGGACAAAGAAAACGCCGTTCCAGCGGAGCAGGCGTTGTTAGAGCGAATGGGGCGCGCGTCGGCGACGATGCATCGGATGATCTGCGATCTGCTCGACTTCACCCGCGCCCGACATGGGGATGGGATTCCAGTGAGCCGGCGGGACGTCGACTTGCATCAAACGGTTCGTCACGTGGTCGACGATCTCGCCGCCTCATATCCAAACCGTGTGCTGAGGCTCGAGATCGAGGGCAACGGCCGAGGTAGCTGGGATTTCGACCGGCTCGCGCAACTCTTTGGAAACCTCGTGGAGAATGCGATCGAGTACAGCGCGTTGGGAACGCCTGTGAACATCACGGTCCGTGATCAATCCGGCAACCTCAAGTTCGAGGTGTGCAACGAAGGGCCGGCGATTCCGGCCGATCTGATTCCGACTCTCTTCGAGCCGTTCAAGCGCGAGAGAAGTTCTGGCTCGAAGGGGCTCGGTCTCGGACTCTTCATTGCGCAACAAGTCGCGAGGGCACACGGCGGGTCGGTCGGCGTGGAGAGCGACGGTCAGCACACGCGGTTCGTGGCCACCCTGCCGCGCTCGTCGTCAATCGTCGACCACGGCTCTGGCACGAGGGGTTCCGTGCTCCTGGTCGAGGACAACAGGACCATCGCGATGGACCTTGCTTCGCTGCTGCGGGATCAGGGCTTCACCGTAAGCGTTGCGAGCAACGGCGAACAGGCATGGTCGCAACTCCATGAGGGCCTGACGCCCACGGTGATCGTCCTCGACCTGATGCTGCCGATGATGGATGGATGGACGCTTCGCCGGAGGTTGCACGACCATCCGGGCTTTGCGTCGATTCCCGTGGTTGTGCTCACAGGCGCAGCACCAGCGGATCCCGCCATGGTCGAGCGCGCGGACGATGTGCTCAGCAAGCCGTTCGAGTTTCAGTCCTTGCTGGCCATCGTCGATCGATGCGTCGGCGTCGCCTCTGTCTGAGCTTCGCGTCCACCGGCGAACTCTGCTCCGCCCCGCGATCGGAGCGGGCGAGCGAGAGCCAGTGCCGTGCGATGAGGACTCGAACTGCGATCTCAGTCCCGGCGGCAAGTGCGTCTCCGCGCTCACTGGAAACCAATGGTGCGCGTATCCAGATCCGGCGTGTAGTGGCGGGCTCCGCTATTCGGATTCGATCGGAGACGACCTTGGCAACACGTGTATCGAGGCGCCGCTCGACCACTTTTCGGAGTGGACCGAGCACGTCCGCGAGGCGGACACTGCGCGAGGAATCACACCTATTCGTCGATCCTGCTGCGTTCTCGGCACTTACTGAACGCGAGGTCAGGTGTCAGACCCTGCGTGTAGGTTCACGCCATGACGACCCACAACACGACACAGCAACTGTGCCGGAACGCAATCGAGAAGCAGGTGACCAAGGCGATGTACGTGAGCCTGACCAAGAGGGTGATGGCTCTCATCAAGTACACGGAGCGCAACAAACCGTGGCGGGATCAGCGCGGCCCGCAAGATCGGATCAACGGCGCGATCCTGAAGACCCTCGAAGGTCAGCTGACGTGGGACATCGAGGCCGCCGAGCCCAAGAACCTCGAAGACCATCTGTTCGATACAGTCTCGGGCGACATCAGCAACGAGCTGAAGCACGCGAAGCGCTTTCCCCACGTGTCGATCAGCCGCCCGGCCGCGCTCGAACAGCACGAAGCGAAGATGCACGCGTTCATCGAGGAAGCCTCGGAGACGCCGAGCGAGGTGCCCGGCCTCGTGCTCGTCGACGCCATCGCGAAGCTGCGCGAGATCGCGCATCGTGACCGCGGTGTGCTGCCGATCCTGGGCGGCGACGATCAGGGGGCGTTCACGCGCCGCGAGGTCATGCGCGTCACTGGCATCTCGCGGTCCACGTACGACGCGGCGTTCAAGCGCCTTGTTCGGATGGCCGCGCCGCTCGCGGTCGAGGTGCTCGGCGCTCTCGACGAGGCTATCTGAACTTCAACCCCATGACGGAGAACATTTCCATGACTACCCCCGATACAACCGACCGCGACCTCGCCACGTTCATGGCGGTCGCACGTGCCGTTGCCACCGACGAAGCCAAGCACATGCCCACGACGCCGGCGATCGAGCGCGAAGCCGCGGTACTCGTAATGTTCACGCGCGAGCGACTGGCCGCGGCACGCCGCGCCGAGCTGGCCGCGCAGCCCTCGAACGTGGTGAGCGGTGCCGTGCGTCCCTCGATCCTTGCGATGGTGCGCGACAGGGTGCTCGCACGCTTGAACCAGGTGATCGCGGCCGAGCCGAGCCTCCAGATCGCTCATCGCGACTTCGAGACGGCGAGCGACGACGACCTGCGCAGCGCGCTCGAAGATGCACTCGTAGTCGCCGGCCTGCCCGAGTAAGCCGTGGCGAGGGGCTCGCGCAAGCGCGCAGAGCTGGCCGCCGCTAGCTTGCTGACGCGCGTCGGCGCGACGCGCCCCGAGCACATCGATCCGATCGTGAGCGCGAAGACGCTCGGGATCGAGGTCGCGTTCGGGCAGCTCGCCGGAGCGACGGCCCGCATATGTCACAACGGCTGCAAGGCACGCATCCGGGTGTCGGATCAGATCGTGTTGCCGGGTCGGACGGCGTTTTCGATCGCGCACGAGATCGGGCACTATCTGCTCGGCCACACGATCGCCAGCGAGCACGACGATCGCACGTGGGCGCACGCGACCTGTGATCGAAGACCCGCGCAGGAGGAGCGCGAGGCCGACGTGTTCGCGTCCACGCACACCATGCCCGAGGCCATGGTGCGCGCCCACTGCGATCTCGATGGCGCGAACCTCTACGCGGCGCGCGCTATCGCCCGCGTGTTCCCCGCCTCCCCGGTCGCGAGCGCGCGGCGCGTGATCGACTTGTCGCCCGCGACATGCGCTCTCGTCTACTCGGAGACCGGCCGGGTTCGCTGGATCCATTACGGTCGCAGGTTCCAGGCACGGATCTTCCCCGGAACGCGCCTCCATGTCGCGACGCTCGCACGTGCGCACTTCGATGGCGCCGCGCTTGAGCACGAACCGCGCGCGTTGCCGGTGGCGAGCTGGCTCCCGCTAGCAGTGGGCGCCGGTACGATCATCGAGCACGCGGAAGTAGTCCCCGAGCCCGGCTGGGGCGGTGTGCTGTCGATGTTGTCGATGCTGTCGCCTGAAACGTCCGCCCGCGCGCCCGGTTAGAAGGCACGCAACCGGCGCCGAGACCTACCGCGACCTCGCGAGCGCTCCCCTCTGAGGCGCTTGCTACAGAGAAGCGTGCTGGCAAATCGGTCGATCACGCGACGCTACTGTGGCTTGCATGCCTTCAGATTGCTGCCGCTAACGCCATTGCATGCGAATCCAGCGCGGCACCCCGTCTCGGAGGTACAGAGTTGCACGCAGATCATTGTCTGCTGCACGGAATCGCAAACCGAATTTTCACCAGGACATTCGGTGGTGGCGCCCGGCGTCGTGCAGGGTGTTGTGCAGTAGCCGTTGGGCAGGTTGGTGTTGCACTCAAGGTCGTCGCCGCACCCAGTTTGCGCTGTGCAGCTTGAACCGACCGGAGCGACCCGACCCTCTTCGCCCCCACACGCCGCAACGGCGAAGAACGCGACCAACAAAGTACGCATGCGCATTGGTCCAACCAATATCACGATCCCCCACCGGGTGGAACGGTGGAGTCAATAGGCCACCGCGGGAGCCACTCAACTGCGTGATACGATGCGGGCAAATGCCGAAAAATAGCCCGAGGGGAGGGGCGAGTCGCATCGCTGCATCCGACGACGACGTCCGGAATCTGGTGGGTGAGCTACGTGAAGCGGTGTATGCGACCGCAGATCACGACAAGAAGGCACCCGAACGACAGAAGAAACTGTTCGCCGCGCTTGAGGCACTGCCGACGACCGCGACGAAAGGTCGCGAACGGCCGTTAGGCGCTCTGCTGGCGGACGTGCGCAAGTCAGCCACGAAGCAAGCACTAGAAGACGCCGATCACCGGAACTTCTGGACACTGCCACCGTTCGCTGCGCTCGGCAGAATGCCGATCGCGCGGAGTGCCGATGATGCGATGGCGCTTGATGCTGTGCGTATCGCCGATCTGTTCCCAGTCTTCGGAACGGTTACGGAACACGAAGAACGGATTCCGGTGTTCGGACCGGACCGCCGAGGCCATACGTTCTTTTTGTACTGGTCGAGCGGCTGGTGGACCTCGCTCTTCTATTCGAAATACAGCGCTCGAACGCGCGCGACCGCGAATGGACATGACGCCGCCGAACTCGCGGGCGGAACGTACGCGCAAGCAAAGCACGCGTGCGAGACTCTGGTGATCCCGCCACCGGGCGACCCGAGCCGTTTTATCATCACCTTCTTAAAATCTGCTGCGTGTCTTTACGCAGCGAAGACACCCGAGATGCCGTGGCCTGCGATGCGTATCAAGACTACCGCGTGCAGTTGCTTCGTGCAGGGCGCGGCTGGCGGTTGCGACTTCGATGATACGAGCCTCTGCGCACGCAGGGAAGTCATGGGGACCGCTGGTCCAGTCGTCGCAACCTATGGTCAGTGGGGTGGCCCCGTTTGCCTGGGCGTGAGAAGCCGACACGAGGTGCAGTTCGCACCTGATGTGTTTCATGCGCGAAACAACTGTTGACCGTACGGGCACTCGTCGTCGAGATGGTGCACCGCTTCGAGGAACCGCACTGCGACTTCTAGCTCGTCCGAATTGAAACGAAAACCGTCCGCAGCGAATTCCCGCGGCGGTGATTTCGAGGGCATTTCCGCGCCTCACCTGACCGGGTCTTCGACGGAGGGGAATGCGGCGCCCCGATTTCTGTCCGGGAATTCGGTGCCGGTTCAACGGCCATTTCTCGCGCGACCGTTGGCGAATACGGGGGGCAATTCGGCAGGCGCGCACGTCTACGGGTCTCCAAGCACTTAAGAGAAATCGGCGGCGGCGTGTCGATTGTGTGACGCGATCGGCGATCTGGTGCGCATACCAAAGTAGAGGCACTCGATCGAACCCGCGCCAACGGTGTCGCGTGGGACTTTTGGCGATCTGGTGCGCATACCTAGCGGAGGTGACCGTCCGGTCAAATGCACCCGGATGAAGTCGTTGACGGCGATCGCGGATCTTGACGAGGCGAGAACCTCGTTGGATGCCCAGTAGACGACTTCCTGATCGAAATTCAGTGTGGACCGCGGG
>JACCRC010000127.1 GCA_013813765.1 Deltaproteobacteria bacterium
CCGAGTTCTACAAGGGTCGCGCAAGCGCGCACGAGGGCCAGAAGCACTACCAGCAGGCGATCGACGACTGGAAGAAGGTGCTCGAGCTCGTCGGCACGAAGGCGACCGATCGCCTCGCGCGCCGCGACGCGCGCCGGCACATGGTCCAGATCATCACGCGCTGGGGCCAGAAGGAGCAGCAGTACAAGCGCGACTGGGACGCGCAGTTCAAGGCAGGCGTGGCCGAGGCCGGCTACTTCCTCGTCGAGTACTACGGCCGCAAGCCGATGAAGGGCGAGCCGCTCGCCACGCTCGAGGCGCTGCACAAGCGCGTGCCCGACGATCAGGACGTCACGCTCGATCTCGTGAAGACCTATCGGAACCAGCGTCGCTATGACGACGCGGTCAGCATGCTGCTCGAGCTCGCGAAGGCGGTGCCGTCGCGCGAGCGCGAGGTGTACTGGCAGATCAGCGAGATCAAGCGCGAGGCCCGTAAGGATGTCGAGGCACGCGAGTGGCAGGAGAAGGCGCTCGCGAAGAGCCCGAGCGATCCCACGGCGTACATGCGGATCGCCGAGGGCTACGCCGAGATGCAGCAGTTCCCCGAGGCGATCGCGGCGTACGAGAAGACCGTGCAGCTCGATCCGCGCAACGCGAAGGCGCAGTTCGCGCTCGCGCAGCTCTACGTGCAGGGCGGTCAGCCGATGAAGGCCGCCGAGCTGCTCCGCAGCGTGATGCGCAACGCGAACGACGAGGAGATCGTGGGCCGCGCGGGTCGCGAGGCGATCGATCTCGAGGAGATGACCGACACGCTCGGCGAGCTCGAGAAGGTCGTGTCGCCGCTGTCGTTCATGATGGCGCACAAGCCGATCTACCGGCGCGTGCTCGTCGATCTGTACCTCCGCTACGTGCCGCGCCTCGTCGAGCGCGAGCGACATGGCACCGACGACGTCCGCAGGGCCGCGCGCAAGGAGCTCACGCGCATCGGCGGTCACGGTCTGCAGCCACTGCTCGAAGCGCTGCGCGACGAGAAGGACGTGAGCCAGCAGCGCGTCGCCGTCGCCGTGCTCGGCCACCTCGGCAACAAGGGTGCGGCGGCACCGCTCGTGCGGATGGCGCGTCAGGAGCCCACGAAGGATGCTCCGCGCCAGATCGGAACGCTGCGCGAGGATGTCGACCTCCAGGTTCGCGTCGCCGCGCTGGTCGCGGCGGGCCGGCTCGGCGATCCGAACGTGCTCGCCGACGTACTGCCGATGACGGAGAACAGCGAGGTCGCGATGCGCGAGGCGGCGACGTTCACGCTCGGCCGCTCGGGGGATCGCCGCGCGGTCGCGCCGCTCCTGAAGCTGGTCAACGACCGTCGCCCGTCGGTGCAGACGCTCGCGTGCCTCGGCCTCGGCCAGATCGATGACCCGCGCACGGCGCCCGCGCTGATCGCCACGCTCTCCGACCCGCGCCACGATGACTCCACGCGCGCCGCGTGCGCGTACGCGATCGGCACCCGCAAGATCACGTCGGCGATTCCCGCGCTGATCGGCGCACTCGGCGACAACCGCGGCGAGGCACAGCGCCTGGCAGCATGGGCGCTCGGCCAGATCGCCGATCCCAAGACCGTCGGCCCGCTGATCCGCGCGTACTTCTCGCGCGTCGGGCGTTCCGACGACGAGCTCGTCTGGGCGATCGGCCGCACGAGCGGCGCGAACGTCCCCGCGCTCACGTACATGGCCTACGGCGAGTACCCGCTTCGCAGCAACAAGTACAACGCCGCCGAGGCGATCGCGAACCTACCCGGAGACCTGCCCCGTCCCGCCGCCGGCAACAAGCTCGTCGTCGAGCACGCTGACGACATCGCGAAGGGCCTGCTCGAAGCGCTCGCCGAGCATCGCGATGTCGTCGTCGCCGTCCTCGCGGATCTCGACGGTGATCCGGTGCAGCTCGGCCTCGGCGCGCTGACGCCGAAGACCTCCGATCCGAAGCTCGCCGCCGCGCTCTCCACGATCTCCGAGAAGATCGCGCCCGCGGTCTCTGCGCAGCTCGCAAGCGAGGATCCGAAGGTCCGCGCACTCGCGGTCAGCGTGATGGCGAAGCTCGATGGCGGCAAGGTCAAGGGCGCCGACGCAGCGATCACGAAGGCGCTCGCCGATCCGATCGATCCGGTGCGCGCATCGGCGATGAACGCGATCGCGACCCTGTCGATCCGCCGCGGTTCACCGCCGGCGGACTTGCTCGCACAGCTCACGAAGACGCTCGCGAGCGGCCCGTGGGCCGACCGCCGCGTCGCCGCGCTCGCGCTCGGGCGGCTCGGGGCTGCGAGCGACACGGGCGCGCTCATCAAGGCAGCCGGCGACGGCTCGAGCTTCGTCCGCGAGGCGGTCGCGATCTCGCTCGGCACGTCGAAGAGCCCCACCGCGCTCGAGCCGCTCTTGACGCTGACCCGCGACGAGGTCGCGCAGGTGCGCGCCGCGGCGGCCCGTGCCCTGGCCGGCTTCAAGGACGAGCGGGCGGTGAAGCGTCGCGCCGAGCTAGCCGCGGACCCCGACCCGGTCGTTCGTGCAGCCGTCGCCGCGCCCGACCCCCAAAAAAGCTAGCGATCCTCAGCGATCTGAGGGGGTCCGTTCTTTGACGCCGATCTTCACGCAAGGGTAGAATTCCGAGCGCATGGATGTGGGACTTGTCTGCGACGCGTGCAGCGCGCTGACCCCGATCGGGGTACCGCAATGTGCGCGCTGCGGGGCGGCCGTGGCCCTGGACCCGCGTCCACGCGGTGCCGCGAGTCGACCGCCTCCGATGGAAGCGGGCAACGGCTCGAGCCCGCATCGTACGGGGGACGGTCGTGAGTGCCCGAAGTGCGACACGTTCGTCTCCGCGGGTACGAAGTTCTGCGGCGCGTGCGGTCATCGCATGCCGGCCGAGGCGCAAGCGTTCGACGTCGAGACCCGCGTGGGTCCGCTGCGCGGTGGTCCAGCGATCGGCACGCCGACCGGGCTCGCGACGAAGGATCCCTCCGGCAAGTCAGGCCGCAGCACGCTGTTCTTCGGCGGTGCGGTGCAGTCCGCGCGCGCGAAGCTCACGCTGATCCGCGGCGACGGCGAGGACGGCGTCTCGTTCACGCTCGCCGGGCAAGAGCACCCCGCGGGCCGTGGCGAGTGCCCGATCTCGTTCCCCGACGATCCGTTCCTGTCGCCGACGCACGCGAACTTCCTGTATCGCAAGAACGGCAACGCGAACGATCTCGTCGTTCGCGATGAAGGTTCACTCAACGGCATCTTCGTGCGCATCTCCGGCGGCGCGAACCTCGTCTCCGGCGCCACCGTGCTGATCGGCGAGCAGGTGCTGACCGTCTCGAACGCCCCGCAGCCCGAGGATCTGCCCGATACCGAGGGCACGTACTACTCGGCGAGCATGCCCCGACCTGCCAGCCTCGAGGTGCGCCAGCACCTGCGCGGCGGCGCGATCGGCTACGTGTTCCGTATCGAGGCGGAGTCGGTCGTCGTCGGCCGCGAAGGCAACGACATCAACTTTCCGGAGGATCCGTTCATCTCCGGTCGACACGCGGAGATTCGCACGTCGGCGGGCATGTTATCGGTAACGGATCTCGGGTCGCGGAACGGGACGTTCGTTCGCGTCAACGGCGAGCAGGTGCTGCGCCACGGCGACTACGTATTCTTGGGCCAGCAGCTACTCCGCGTGGAAATCGTCTAGGAGCCATATGACCGTCTGCAATCGTTGCGGGAAAGAGAACCAGGATCACTACAAGTTCTGCCTCGGCTGTGGGGCCGAGCTGACGGCTGCCCCCAAGGCAGGCGGTGGTGCACCCGGTGGTGACATGGCGATGATGAAGACGATGATGCAGGACCCGTCGCAAGGCGGGCCGATCGTGAGTGCGCCGCTCGCGAACCGCGGGCCGTCGGGCCCGATGGCCCAGCCAAGCCCGCCGATGGGTGGCCCGATGGGCGCGCCTCCCATGGGCGGTCCGATGGGCGCTCCTCCCATGGGTGGACCGATGGCGCCGCCGCCGGGATCCCCGCCCGGAGCCCGTCCCTCGTCCGGCGGAATGCCCGGGATGCCGCCGCCGGGACCGCTCGGTGGCCCCGCGATGCCGCCGCCAATGGGACCGCCGCCCGGCGTTCCCGGCTTCTCTCCGAGCTACGTGCCTCCGGGCGCAGGAACCGCTGGCGGCCCCGCTGCCGGTGCAGCGTCGGGGATGCGGCGCTGCCCGTCGTGCGGCAGCGACGTTCCGCCGACGTTCCGGTTCTGCGGGACGTGCGGCTTCCGCATGGACGAGGGCTCTGCCCCCGCGCCGATGCCGATGGCGCCGACGGGACCGGGTTCCGCGCCGCAGGTCGCGCAGCGCCTGTCGATGACGCTGATCCGTCCCGACGGTACCGAGGGTGGCACCCACGACCTGCGCCAGGGCGAGAACAAGCTCGGGCGCAGCTTCGGTCCCGTGTTCGAGAACGACGGCTACCTGTCGCCGATCCACGCGCAGCTCGAGCTCCGCGGATCCGTCGGTACGGTGCGCGACCTCGACAGCCTGAACGGCGTGTTCGTGAAGATGACCGGCGAGGAAGAGCTGACCTCCGGTCAGATCATCCGCATCGGTCAGGAGCTCCTTCGCTTCGAGCTGATCGCATCACCCGAGCCGACCGCCGACGGCACCGAGCTCATGGGCAGCCCGAACCCCGGCTTCTGGGGCAAGCTGACCGTGATCATCGGACGCGAGATCACCGGTGCGGCGTTCCCGCTGCTCGGCGAGAGCTGCACGCTCGGCCGCGAGCGCGGCGAGATCAACTTCCCCGACGATGGCTACGTATCGGGTCTGCACGCGCGCGTGACGCTGCGCGATGGCCGCGTGTTCCTGTCGGACCTCGGCAGCTCGAACGGCACGTTCGTGAAGGTGAACGGCGAGCGCGCGATCGGCCACGAGTCGTTTGTGCTGCTCGGCCAGCAGCTGTTCCGTTTGAATCTGTCGTAAGCGCGGCGCTCACCCCGAGGGGAGCGCTACTTTTTCGGCTTGCTGATGTCGAGGTCCTGGACCGAAGGACCCGCATCGTTCTTCTCGACGAACGTGAAGCCGTCCTTGATCTTCAGCTGACCGCCCGGGTCAAAGATGATCAGGACGTCGACCTTCTCGTTCGGGCTTCCGCCAGGCGCTTCGACGATCAGCTCGCTATCGCTGGCGAACCGAACGACGGTGCCCTGCCGCGAGCCGAAGTAGACCTTCGCGTTGCGCGGGCCGTCATCGATGAAGCGGTTCCCCTTGATGCGAACGTAGGTCCCGCCATCCACATCGCCCCGCTCTGGCTCGATGCCCGTGACCTTCAGCTTGGTGTCTTTGTCGCCGCATGCGGAGACCGCAAGCAACAGCAGCACCGGAAGCACCAGACGCCTCGTCATGAAGGCAAAGGTACCGAATTTCCGTCGGAAGTGCCAACTACATGAGATCGCGGCGGGCCAGGGCACGTCGCATCTTGGCAAGGGCCTGCTCCTGGAGCTGGCGGATGCGCTCGCGGGACAGGTTGTACTTGTCCCCGATCTCCTTGAGGGTCAGCTCCTGCTCGGTCCCCAGGCCGAACCGCTGACGGAGGATGTCGGCCTCGATGGGCCGTAGCTCGGCCAGCATCGTGCGGACCTCGGTCGTGAGGGCCTCCCACTCGAGGTCCTGGGTCGGCGAGATTTCCTCACGATCCGGGTCCTCCAGCACCTCGCCGAGCACGCGGCCCTCGTCGTCACCCACCGGCTTATCGAGCGAGATCGACTGCTCGAGCAGCCAGCTCCGCATCTTCTCGATCTTGTCGAGCGGCATCTGCGTGGCCTTCGCGAGCTCCTCGCTCGTGGGCTGACGGCCGAGCTGGCCGGTCAGCAAGCGGCGCGCCTTGGTCAGACGGTGCTGCGCATCGATCATGTGCACCGGCAGCCGGACCTCGCGGCCCTTGTCGGCGAGCGCGCGGCTGATCGCGTGGCGGATCCACCAGCTCGCGTACGTCGAGAACCGGAAGCCGCGGCGATAGTCGTAGCGCTCGACCGCTTTCAGCAGCCCCAGGTTGCCCTCCTGGATGAGATCCGCGAGCGCCATGCGGCCGTGGTTGAAGCGGCGGGCGATCGAGACGACGAGGCGCAGGTTCGCGCGCACGAAGTCATTGCGCGCGTCCATCGCAGCGCGGTTCGCGTTGATCACGCGGCGCAGCCACTCGGTGCGTGCACGCTCGCGGCCGAGCGTGCCGACGTCGTTGCCGCGCACGCCGATGCCGAGCGCGAGGCGATCGATCGTGCAGAGTGCCGCATCGATGAACAGGTGATCGACATCTTCCGAGCGCAGCTTGCGCGCCGCGCGTGCCGCGAGCTTGGGATACGTCTTCGCATCGGGGCGCTCCGCAGCCTTCCGAAGGGTCTTCGCCTCGGTCGGAAGCGCGGTGAGCTCCTCGATGGTCGCGAGCACGTGCTCGACGGCAGGCGGGTGCGCGAGCACCGCTTCCCACAGCATCACCTCGAGCGATTCGATCTCGCGCGCCGAGGTGAACTCCTCCTCTGGACGCAGCACGTCGAGCGCGGCCATGTCGCGGAAGTACATCGAGAGGTACGTGCCGCTATCGGGACGCGCCTTCTTCTTCTCGACGACCTCGACGACCTCGACGTCCCCGTCGTCGCCAGCGAGCGCCTCGGCATCGAGCTCGGGCTCGCCCTCCTCGGCTACCTCTGCCTTCGCGCGCTTCGCGGAGACCCGAGCCACCCGCCCCGCCCCCTTGCCCTTCTGAGCGCCTTTTGCTGGCGCTGCACCGAACCCAGTAGCTCCGAGTTTCGTGACGATGGCTGCCATCGAACTGCCTTTCGAGCGCGCGAGACGCTTGTCTAATCAGACGCGCGACGAGGCCAAATGTTTTGGCCAAGTTCGCCCATGCAAATCAGACACCCGACCGAGCCCAATTATTCCTGCGAACGGGAGTAAGTCCCCGTAACGCCTCGTAACTAGGACGTCGCGGGATCCTTACGCTCAGCTAGGACAATGATGTGTCGCGACTGGTTGCCGAAAAATCGGCCGCGCGTGTGGTAACCGCCCGAGACCTCGAGGACGCGGAATCCGGCCGCGTGCATGAGCTTTCCGACTTCATGTAGCGAATAGGCCCGCACCGAGATCTCCTGCTCGAGCTGGCGGCCGTCATCGAACACGACGGAGCGGTTCACCTGGATGCGCGACGAGAAGTAGTTGAGCTCGACTTCCTCGAGCACGACGCAGCCCTCGCCTTCCCACCACACGCGCGTCGGCAGATCCGCGATCACGTAGTCGCGGTTCAGGATCTCGATCATCACGCGGCCGCCCGGCTTCAGCGCACGCGCGATGTTCGTCACCGTCTTCTTGTTCGTCTCGTCGTCGAAGTAACCGAACGTCGAGAACATGCAGTACGCGCCGTCGAACTGCGAGTCGAAGTCGAGCTCGCGCATGTCGCCACGCACGAAGTTGATCTCGAGCCCGCGGCGCATCGCTTCCTCGCCGCCGCGCACGAGCAGCGGCGTCGAGAGATCCAGACCCACGACGTGGAAGCCGCGCGCGGCGAGCTCCATCGCGTGGCGGCCGTAGCCGCAGCCGACGTCGAGCACCTGCGCGCCGGGCTGCAGGCCCATCGCTTCGATCACGAACTCCGCCTCGGACTGCGTCGCCTGCGGCGTGAGGAACGGCAGCGTGCGCAGGTAGTCCTCGTCGAACAGATCGACGAACCACGGCTTGCCGCGCGACTTGCCCTCCTTCGCCGCGATCGGCGGCGGCGCGGCCTTGACCTTCGGCGGCGGTGACGGCGGATGCTTGTGCGCGGCAGCGGGCGGAGGCGGAGGCTTGTGATCGACGTGCGCGACCGCGGCGGATGGCTGCCCCGGCAGCGGCTCGGCCTTGCCATCCTTGAACGGCGGCGGCACCGAGTCGCCCTTCCTCGTCGCGCCTTCGAACGGTGGCGGATGCGTCGCCTCACGCTTGCGGTCCGCGGTCGGCACCGGCGGCGGCGGCGTTACTGTTGCGGCCTGCGGCACGTTCTTCGTCGGAACGTCTTCGACGTCGACTTCGAACTCGCCGGAATCGCTCGCTCCATCGGCGCGCTCCGCGAGCTCGTTGATATCGATCTCGGCGAGCGACTGCGGCTTCTCCTCGACCTCGATGTCGAGCACGGACAGCGGCTGCGTGGAGTTCATGACCGGCGTGCCTGCGAGCCCCGGGGGCGTCGCCTGCTTCGTCGCCGGAAGCGTGGTCGCAGCGCGCGCGGCCTCGCGCACCTCCTCGAGATCCTCCTCGGAGAGCGCCATCGTCTTCAGACGCTCGCGCGATTGCACGCGCTGCGGAGGCGGTGGCGGCGCCGGCGGATCGCCGGGGTCGGTGTTCGCGCGCACGCCACCGATCAACCTCGCACCGGTGCTGTTACCGACCGAGTCGAAGCTGGGCTCGGTGCCGGCACGCTGCACGCCCATCTGCCGCGTCTTCATGTCGGCCTGCTTTGGCGCTTCCTCGAACGTCGAGCTGCTGTCGAGGCCCCCCATGTCGACGTCGACCTCGACGTTGCGCATCGGGCTCGGGTCGGTCTTCCCGCGCGCGTTCATTGGCTGAGAGCGAGAGCTCTGCGAGCCCGGCTCCTCGAGGCCGAGCGCCTGGAGGTCGACCGCCGACATCTCGCGCGTCTTCATCTCGAAGTCCGCCGACTCGATCGGCTGGCTCGGCGGATCGATCACGGTCTGCACCGCATCGCGATCGGCGAAGTTCGGTCCGCTCACCTCGTCGGTGGTGACGCGCGGAATCGGCTCCGACGCATCGTTCTTGAAGCTGTACGCGATCGACATCGCGAGCGATGGATCCTCGGGCACCGGCGCGACCACCGGCGGCGTCGTCGAGCGGCGCGGCACGTTATCCGACGGTACGCGCAGACCCCCGCCACGCCTGCGACGGCGGCGGCGCTCGGCCGTCGTCATCCCGGCCTCCATGTCGGAGACCGAGTGCGCGCCGGAGTCGTCGTCGCGCTTGCTCATAGCGCGGCGCCGATCCTCTCCCCGAAGCGCACGGGCTGCGAGACCTCTCCGGACAGCGTGACCTTGCCCGGCTGGAACAGCATCACGACCGTCGAGCCGAGGAGGAATGCGCCGAGCTCGTCGCCCTTCTTGACGCGCAGGCCGTCGAGCTCGATGCGCCGCCGCTCGCGGAGCGAACGGAACGTGGCGCTGTCAGGCGCCTGCGTGAGCCGGATATTGCCAACCCCGGCCGCGCCGACCATCACCACGCAGACGTCGCCGAGCGCGCCCGCATTCATGCGGATGACGACGCGCTCGTTGCGCGCGAGCAGGCCCTCGCGGCGGTTGGTCGCCCAGCGATTGACCGGCCACAGCATGCCCGGGATGTAGTCGTAGCTGACGAGCGTCCCGTCCACGGGAGTGTGGACGCGGTGATAGTCCTTCGGCGACAGGTAGATCGTCGCGTACGCGCCGCCGGTGAGCTTCTTCGCGAGCTCTTCATTCGCGACAAGCTCGTCGAGCTTGTACGTACGGCCCTTGGCCTGCACGAGCGCGCCGTCGACCGCCTCGCCACGTGCGGCGAGTACGCCGTCGCATGGCGAGATGATCGCATCGGCCGCGGGCTCCACCGTGCGCGCACCTGCGCGCAGCTTGCGCGCGAAGAACTCGCCGAGCGACGAATACTCGCCGAGCGGCAGCTCGGTCTCTTCGAGATTCGCGCCGACCGCGCGAGCGAATGCTCGGTATGCGAGACCACGCAACGCACCTGGAAGTGCGCGTCGCGCGACCGAGCCCACGAGCGCGGAGTACGCAGCACCTGGACGTGCGCGACCCGTTGCACCGCTACTGGGGCCTGGCTTGCTAAATTCCACGCGGGTACTCGGCGTCCCCCCGGCCCACGCGGGAACCGGAATACCCTGATTCTGCCAGGGAGGGCGCCGAGTTACAAGTTTGCCTAGCAGTCGTAGTACAGCTGGAACTCGGCCGGAACCGGGCGCAGCCTCACGTGGTCTGCTTCCGCTTCGCGCTTGTAGCCGATCCAGGCGTCGATCAGGTCGTTGGAGAACACATCTCCCTTCATCAGGAACGCCCGGTCCTTGTGCAGGGCGTCGAGGGAGGCGTCGAGGGATCCCGGCACTGTCGGGACCTCGGCCAGCTCCTCGGGGGACAGGGAGTAGATGTCCTTGTCGAGCGGCTCGCCCGGGTGGATCCGGTTCTCGATCCCATCGAGGCCGGCCATCATCATGGCTGCGAACGCGAGGTACGGGTTGCACGACGGGTCGGGCGACCGGAGCTCCAGGCGCTTGGCCTTGGGGGAGCTCGAGTACATCGGGATACGGACCGACGCCGACCGGTTCCGCGCCGAGTACGCCAGGTTCACCGGCGCCTCGTAGCCCGGGACCAGACGGCGGTAGCTGTTCGTGGTCGGATTCGCGAACGCGCAGATCGCGCCGGCGTGCTTGAGCAGGCCGCCGATGTAGTGCAGCGCCATGTCGCTCATGCCGGCGTACGCGTCGCCTGCGAACAGCGGCTTGTTCGACTTCCACAGCGACTGGTGCGTGTGCATGCCCGAGCCGTTGTCACCGAACAGCGGCTTCGGCATGAACGTCGCCGTCTTGCCGTGCTGGCGCGCGACGTTCTTGACGATGTGCTTGTACCAGAGCACC
>JACCRC010000136.1 GCA_013813765.1 Deltaproteobacteria bacterium
CGTACGCGGCGAGCTGGTAGCGCAGGGGACCGGCAGCGTCAGCGAACGACTGGCGGACAACATCGAGCTCGGCGAGCAGCATGACCTCGGCGTCGGGCATCCACCGTTTTCCGACGACGCCGGCAGACAGCCGGGTATCGGTCGACGAGAAGCCGAGCTTGGTCTGGAGCGCGAACGCCGCCGTGTCGTCGAGGAACCGGCGCTCGTAGTACCCCGTGATCCCCTTGGCCTTGATCCCGGAGCCCAGCAGGTCAACCGGGCGGGGCACGAACGCGGAGAGGTGCGCTTCCCACGACGTCTCCATGATCCCCGCCGCGACTCCGTAAGGCTCCTCGAGCGTGTGAAAGCCGAGGTAGCGGCGGACGTACGCGGTGTGGTCCTGCGAGCGGATGCCATGGATCGGGAAGAACCTCCCGAGCCGGACGTAGGAGCCACTCTCGCGCTGGTACATCAGATAGTGCTCGCGAGAAGCGAGCCGCTCGACGAGCGCCGGCTGTGGATCGCGCGCGCCGCCGCGCAGGCCCGCTGTCAGGTTGAACGAGATGCGCTCGCCACCGGCGCGGACGTAGACGTCGAGCTGCATCGGGAACGCGAGGACCTCGCGTTCCTCCTTGCGGTACTTGATCCCGAGCGCGCCGCGCGCGTCGACGCCGAGCTGGAGCCAGGACGGCGGCGTCCACGCACCGTGCAAGAACCGGCCGTCGCCACCTCGGCTGATCGTGCTGCCGGCCTCGTCACGGCCGTAGTCGTTGAGCAGACCGCCGCCCGCGGGCGAGAAGTGACATGCGGCGCAGCGGTCGGTGCCCGTCGAGAGCTGGAACTGGGGATACGCGTCGGCGCGCTCGGTGATACCGAGTAGCGCGACCACGCAGAAGACGATCAATCGCATCGCGCGCCCTCGTCGATCCACCGCGCTACGATCTCGATCTCCGCATCGGGCAGCGGGGAGTCCGGCGGCATCACATCGGTGTTCTCGCCGACGAGCTGGTGATAGAGCTTCGACGTCTCGGACGAGAACGGCGTGACGTAGTTACGTGGCGGCTCGATCGAGCTCGGAGGCTCTCCGCACAGGCGACCGGTGAGGATCGTGTAGGCGCCCTCCCGATCGGCGAGGTTGATGCCGGCGATCGCGGTGAGCGCCGAGTGGCAGCCCGCCGTCGTGCACGAGGGCTGGATGATCGTGGCGTGGACGTAGCCCCAGCGTGCCGGGCGTTCGGAAGAGTCCGCGCAGCCGCCAACAAGCGCGACGACAGCGACAACGACAACGTGCGAGGTGTGCATCATGACGTCGCGGCCCCTGGTCCGCGTGCTCTGGCATCGTGGCAGAGAAACGTTTCAGACTGCGAGTATCTGGCCCGCGAACGTTTTCGCGTGCCGCCGAGATCGTGGCGAGCACCGCGACGTACTGTCGGCTCATGCTGAACAGCGCGATCCTGGGCCTGGCGTTCCTCGCGGTGGGACTCGCTGCGATGTTCCTGATGCTCCACCTGTGGGGATATCCGTACGACAAGGCCACGCGGACGAGCGAGGCGCCGCGCTGGGCGATGCTCCTCCACCGCGTGCTGGGCTACGCGTTCGCCGTCCTCTACGTGCTGCTGATGTGGAAGATGGTCCCGCGACTCTACGAGTATCAAGTCGAGTTTCCGGCCCGCACCACGGCGCATATCATCCTCGGCTTCACGATCGGTTTCCTGCTGCTCCTCAAGATCGCGATCGTGCGGTTCTTCCGTCACTTCGAGGAGTGGATGCCCGTGCTCGGCACCGCGATCATGCTTTGCACGGTGATCCTGCTCGGGCTCTCGCTGCCGTTCGTGCTGCAAGAGCGTGCGCTCGCACAGAACGCCCCCGGCGGCGACGCGATGTCCGAGCAGAGCCGCGCTCGAGTCGCCCGGTTGCTTCCGGCGGCGGGCATGCCGGCGAGCGCATCGGCCGCGACGCTCGCGACCGAGGACGCACTGCTCAGTGGCCGCGCCGTGTTGCTCGACAACTGCGTCAAGTGTCACGACCTGCGGACGATCCTCGCGAAGCCCCGTACGCCGGAAGGCTGGTGGAACACGGTCGAACGGATGTCCGAGAAGCCGGCGCTGTTCGCTCCGCTCTCCGAGCGCGAGATGTACGAGGTGACGGCCTACCTCGTCGCGATCACGCCCGACCTCCAGCGCTCGGTGAAGCAGCGCGTCCAGCAGGATGCGGCACGCGAGGCGGCGGTCGAGCAGGTGATCCCGGCCGCGGCCGTACCCGGGCATGGGTCCGCGGCTGCCGGATCGGGTGCTCCGGTCGAGCCCGTCACGCCGCCGGTGACGGTCGATCTCGCGAAGGCGAAGGCGACCTACGAGGCGGTGTGCTCGCAGTGTCACGAGCTCTCCGATGTCGTGGCGGCCCCCCCGAAGACGACGCAGGACACCCGCGACATGATCGAGAGGATGATCCGCGAGAACGAAGCCGAGCTGACGCCCGAGGAGATCACGCTGTGCGCCGCGTGGCTCGACGCGACGTACGTGCACAAGAAGAAGCCGTGACTCATCGGACCTGCGTGAACACGTGGTCCCGCGTAGCATCCTCGTGGCATCCCGCGCACAACCCCGCACCGGCGCTGTCGGCGACGACGCTCGTGCCGATCTTCTCGTACCAGTACCAGCTCGCGCGCTCGGTGCCTGCGGTCAGCTTGCGCCCGACCGCATACCCGGAGAGCGAGCCGCCGGAGTACAGCTCCTTGACGGAAGCCGCGCCGATGGGAAACGTCCCGGCCTCGGAGGCCGACAGCGCCGCGTTGCTACAGATCCGGTTCGCGCCGTGCGCACCAGGCGGGCGCGCCGGATGGGCCTCGGCCTCGCACGCCCAGGCGAGATAATGACCCTCGGCGAGCCAGGCCGTGAGCGCCACGTTTCCCATCGGGGGGAGCTCGCCGATGTCGCCGACGTCGTCTTCCATGGTCGCGGAGTCCTGTGGGGTTCCGGGCGACATGCACCCGAGCGTGAAGAGGAGCGCACCGGCGAACAGGCGAGGCATGGTGCGGGATACGCTCGTGCCGCGGACCGGTTACAGCTTTCTCAGAACGAGCTCACGCGGCCATCAACAGCCATCGCGGAATCGTATGGGTACCGTGAGCCGGTTCGCGAACCCGAGTGCGAAGAAAGTCTCATCACTGGTGAGACAATTTGGTGAAGGCCTACTCGAACGCGCTGGCGCTTGGCGAGAACACTCAGTTCGATGAAGTGGGCGCGCTCATGGAAGCAGCGCGGGGGCTGGCGGAAGCCGTCGCGCGCGAAGGTCACGTCGTCTATGGGCGTTGAGTCCAAGCGGACGAACAAGCCGATCGCGAAGCTCCGCGACGCCGCGGCTCTCGACTTGGATGCGGCCCACCGTCTGCCTGTCGATCCACCGAACGTGCTCGCCGCTCAAGAGGGGTTCGATCCCCCTAATCTCCACCCGGTAAACGGCCGCTTCGGCGGCCGTTTCTGTTTTTCGGGGTCAGACGATTGCCGCGTGGCTTGTGCCTAACCACCGACTTGGCTGCGTCGACTCAGATCATGTCCTTCAGAGCCTTGAGCGCGCGCACCTTGATCTTGGTGCTCGCCTTACGTGCGGCCACGTTCATGGTCTCGCCGGGCTTGAACGGGTTGGGCACGTTCTTGCGC
>JACCRC010000175.1 GCA_013813765.1 Deltaproteobacteria bacterium
CGATCGTCACGCGCGCCGGTGAGGGCACGAAGATCATCCTGACCGGTGACCCGTATCAGATCGATCACCCGTACCTCGACTCGTCGAACAACGGTCTCACCACCGTTGCCGAGCGGTTCAAGAACGAGATGATCGCGGGCCACGTGATCCTGACGAAGGGTGAGCGCTCGGCGCTCGCCGAGCTGGCGACCCAGATCCTGTGAAACGCCTGGCCATCCTCGCTCTCGTGATCGCCACGGGCGCGGATGCGCAGCGGCAGCCGGGGTGGGAGGTCCGTGTCGGCGACAAGGTCGAGCTCGTGACCGGAGCCTCGGGCACGATCCCGATCTCGATCGCCGTCGACCGCGGGCTCACCGTATCGCGCGATGCCGCGGTGATCGTCGATCTCGCACCCGAGCCGGGCCTGACGTTTCGCAAGCGCCGCCTGGGCCGCAGCGATGCGGTGGATCCGGAGGCCGATGCGCCGCGGTTCGCGGCGGCGGTGCGCGGCGATCAGGACGGCGAGCACTCCGTGAAGGTGCGCGTGCGGTTCTGGCTGTGCGGCGGAAAGGCCTGTCGCCCGATCGATGTGCGCAGGACTGCAGTGGTTTCCGTCGCCCCGGCAGCGCCGGCTCCCCCCGACGCCGGCACCGACTGACACCAGCTCCACGACGATCTTGGGTCGCGATTTCGCGCAGATCCGGGCGCCGGCTCGTGCGTGAAAACATCCCATGCTCACCCGCCAGCGCCTCGTCACGTACGGCATCCCCACGGCCGCCACCGCCACCATCGTCCTCGCCGCGCTGCTGACCCGCTCGCAGAGCACCGGCATCACCAAGACCGAGCCGCCGCCGTCGGCCAAGCGCCAGATCGATGTGGTGTTCGCGGTCGATACGACCGGCTCGATGGGCGGCTTGATCGATGGCGCGAAGCGCACGGTGTGGTCGATCGCGAACACGATCAAGAACACGGATCCCAACGCGGAGCTGCGGATCGGCCTGGTCGCCTATCGCGACGTCGGTGA
The DNA here is from genome assembly GCA_013813765.1 of Deltaproteobacteria bacterium. GTDB lineage: Bacteria > Myxococcota_A > Polyangia > Haliangiales > Haliangiaceae > JABFXX01. Next base: position 1,004 of record JACCRC010000175.1, read on the forward strand.
TGAGTACGTCACCAAGGACTTCGCGCTGACCACCGATCTCGATGCAGTGTTCGCCGAGCTGTCGGCGTATCGCGCGGCGGGTGGCGGCGACACGCCGGAGAACGTGGACGCGGCGCTCGACGTGACGCTCCACAAGATGCAGTGGCGCTCGGACGCGAAGAAGCTGGTGTTCCTCGTCGGTGACGCGCCCCCGGCGAGCCGCGGCGATGTGCCGACGTTCGATGTCCTCGCGCGCGAGGCGGCCGACAAGCAGATCACGATCAACACGATCCGCGCCGGCACGGACAGCGAGACGGCGACGACGTTCCAGCAGATCGCGTCCCTCGGTAAGGGCGAGTTCAGCTCGATCCAGCAGGACGGCGGCGTGCAGCAGATCGCGACGCCGTATGACGACAAGCTCGCCGAGCTCTCGTCGCGCATCGACTCGACCGCGGTGATCGCCGGCGACGAGGGCGTGCGCCGCAACTACGAGGCGAAGATGGCGGCGGCGGCCGCTGCGCCCGCGCCTGCGAAGGCGGACCGCGCGATGTACTTCAAGGGTGGCGAGACCCGCGCGGCGGAGGACGTGGTCGCTGGCTACGGCAGCGGCACGATGAGCGTCGACTCGATCGAGTCGGAGAACCTCCCCGCGACCATGCGCGGCATGGACAAGGCCCAGCTCAAGAAGGAGCTCGACCGCCGCGTCGAGGACCGCAGGCAGGCCCAGCAGGAGCTCGCGAAGGTCGCGAAAGATCGCGCGGACTACCTCGAGAAGAACGCGAAGCCGGACGATGCTGGCTTCGACGGCAAGGTCAAGGCCACGCTCGAGAAGCAGCTGAAGTAACCCGTCTTCTCGCTTTCGCCGCCGCGGCATCATGGTATGTCGCGGCGATGTTGTTTTCGGAACTGGGCCTGATCCCGCCGCTCGCCACCGCCGTCGCTGCCGAGGGCTATCTCGAGCCGACGCCGATTCAGGCGCGCGCCATCCCGCACGTGCTCGCGGGCAAGGATCTGCTCGGCCTCGCGCAGACCGGTACGGGCAAGACCGCGGCGTTCGCGCTGCCGATCCTGCAGCGTCTGTCCTCCGGGGGAACCATCAACGTCCGCCAGCGGCCGATCCGCTGCCTCGTGCTCACGCCCACGCGCGAGCTCGCGTCGCAGATCGGCGAGAGCTTCTCGACCTACGGCAAGAACCTGCCGCTTCGCAACACGGTGATCTTCGGCGGCGTCGGCATGGATGCGCAGAAGCAGGCGCTGCGCTCGGGGATGGACATCCTCGTCGCCACGCCGGGCCGGCTGCTCGATCTCGCAGGGCAAGGGCTCGTCGATCTCAAGCCGCTCGAGGTGTTCGTGCTCGACGAGGCCGACCGCATGCTCGACATGGGCTTCATTCACGACGTGAAGCGCGTGATCGCGATGCTTCCGCGCAAGAAGCAGACGCTGTTCTTCTCCGCGACGATGCCGCGCGAGGCACAGCAGCTCGCGGATCAGCTGCTCCACGATCCGGAGACGGTCGCGGTCACGCCGCCATCGACCACGGCCGAGAAGGTCGATCAGGAAGTGTTCTTCGTCGAGAAGGCCGACAAGCGTGCGCTGCTCGTCGAGGTGCTCGCGGACGCGCAGATGTCGCGCGTGCTCGTGTTCTCTCGCACCAAGCACGGCGCGAACCGGATCGCCGAGCACCTGCTGAAGGCTCGGATCTTCGCCGAGGCGATCCACGGCAACAAGAGCCAGAACGCCCGCGAGCGCGCCCTCGCCGGCTTCAAGTCGGGGCGCGTGCGCGTGCTCGTCGCGACGGATATCGCCGCGCGTGGCATCGACGTCGACGCGGTCTCGCACGTCGTCAACTTCGACGTGCCGGAGGTTCCCGAGACCTACGTGCACCGCATCGGCCGCACGGCGCGAGCGGGCGCATCTGGAATGGCCATCACGTTCTGCGACAGCGAGGAGCGGCCCGACCTGCGCAACATCGAGAAGCTGACGCGTCAGGCCATCCCCGTCGTCGAGGGACATCCGTACGAGTCGAAGAATCCGGCGCCCGAGGGCTGGAATGCGCGCGACGACCACGGCACACATCGCGGCACACCGGTGGCGCGTTCGCCCCGCCCGCAGCGCAGTGGTGGCGGGGGTGGTGGTGGTGGGCGTAACAGCGGTCGTCGGCGCGGCGGCAGGCGGTAGACTGGATCTCCGTGCGGCCCTTCGTCCTCCTTGCATGCGTGACCGGCTGTGGCTTCAGCGTCGGCGCGAGCGCCTCTGACGCGAACGGCAGTGGTGACGCCGCCGTCGATTCGGCGATCGACGCGCCAGGTGATCAAGCGATGAGCGATGCGCCGCCGTCCGCGTTCGGCGACATCGACTTGATCCCGCCTGCGGAGGAGCGTGCCGAGAGCGGGAACTGGACCACCGACGCCGTCACGCTGAACACGTCGACGCTCACCTCGACGGTGCTGCTGCCGAGCAACGTGACCTTCACCGCCGGAGCGCAGGAGAACGGCACCCAGGTCGCGTTCTTGCGTGCGAACGACTTCAAGCTCAACAGCGGGCAGATCCTGCGCGTGCTCGGGACGCGGCCCCTCGTGATCATCTGCGGGCACGACTGCACGATCGACGGCACGATCGACATCAGCGCTCGGAACGCGCTACCCGGTGCGGGAGGTCACATCGGGGCGAGCGGCCCCGGCGCCGGTGGCAACGGTACGCACACGAGCAACGCGGATGACGGCGGAGGGGGTGGCGCGGGTTTCGGAACGGCGGGAGCGGCGGGTGGCGGCACCGTGGTCGCGGCGGGCGGTGCCGGCGGGCCGAGCTATCCGTTGACGACGCTCGCCGGCGGGTCGGGCGGAGGCGGTCCGCCGCAGGGCATCGGGTGCACCAACGTCGGCGGCGGAGGTGGCGGCGCGCTCCTGATCTACGGAAAGCACAAGATCACGATGGCCGGTGCGATCGATGCGGGCGGCGGCGGCGGAGTGGCCGGGAACCTGTGCACCAACCCGTCCAACTACGGCCCGGGCGGTGGCGGCGGATCCGGAGGAGTGATCTACCTGCAGACGCCGGATCTCAACGGCAGCGGCATCGCCGTCACGAACGGTGGCGGTGGCGGTGGCGGCAACTGCAGCACCGGAGTCACGAACCCATCCGACGGGCAGAATGCGCGCACGAGCACGACGATGCCGGCGCTCGGAGGCGCCGGATCGGATTGCGGAACCGCCGGCGGCAATGGCGCGGTCGGCACGACCCCAGCGGCCCCCTCCACGCTCTCGACGACGAACGGCGGCGGGGGCGGCGGCGGCGTGGGGCGGGTCGTGATTCACGCGCCGGGAACCATCTCCGTGCAGACGAGCCCTGCGGCCATGATCATTCCGTAGCGAACACGCGCGGGACGACCTCGTCGGCAGGTCCCGCGTAGCACTCGGTGAACTGCGCGCGCGCACCATCGAAGATCTCGAGGTTGATCAGGATGCGGCGCGCGTTGTTGAGCTGCGCCCACTGCACGAAGTTCGCGGCGGGCATCACCGTGCCCGACGTGCCGATCGCGACGAACAGGTCGCAGTCGCGGAGCGCCTGCTTTGCCGTGCGCTCGGCATCGACGGGAATCATCTCGCCGAACATCACGACGCACGGCCGCATCCGCTCGTTGCAGTGCTCGGGCGCGTCGCCCGCAGGCGGTGACTCGGTGTGGCCGCACTCGTCGCAGCGCCAGTTGACGAGGCTGCCGTGGTACTCGCACACGTCGCGCGAGCTGGCGGCCTGGTGCAGGCCGTCGATGTTCTGCGTGATGATCGTCATCCGCGCGCCGGCGGGAAGCCGCTCCTCGAACGCGGCGAGCGCGCGGTGCGCCACCGTCGGTGTCACGCCGGCGAGCGCCGAGCGGAAGCCCCAGAACATGTTCGTGACCTCGCGGCGGCGGGTCTGCAGCGCGGTCGCATTCGAGAGCTCGGCGAGTTTCGGATCGCTCCACAGTCCGCCGGGCCCGCGGTACGTGGGCAGGCCCGCGCCAACCGAGATCCCGGCACCGGTGAGCAAGACGATGTTCTGGTAGCCCCCGAGCTGCATCTCGTTAGTGTACAACCGACAATAACGAACGCAAGCGACGCCGTTATCGTCTAGAGTGATCGCGTGAGTCAGTCGGGGAAACCGCCGGGACCGCCGCACGGTCAGTGGCCGCCGCAACCGCAGGCGCCCCCTCAGCCGCAGCAGCCGGGTCACCCACAGCAGCCGGGTCAGCCGCAGTACGGCCAGGCGCAGCACTTCCCTCAGCAGCCGCAGACTCCTCAGCCGCCGCAGTACGGGCAGACGCCGCACTTTCCTCAGCAGCCGCAGACTCCGCAGCCGCCACCGCACGCGGCGCAGCCGGGTTATCCGCCGCAGCAAGGGCAGCCTCCGCAGTACGGACAACCTCCGCAGCACGGTCACCCTCCGCAACACGGCTATCCGCCCCAACCGGGCTATCCGCCGCCGCAGGGCTTCGCGCCGCATGCACCGCCGCCGCCTCAGCTCGCCGCGCCGCCGCCGCAGGAAGCCGGCATGTTCTGGACCGCGCTCGGTCGCTCGCTGCGCCTCCGCATCGAGCCACACGAGGTGACGCCGAAGGAGCGCGCCGCGCTGCTGACCGCGACTCCGCCGATCACGGTGCCGTACATGCAGGCGTTCCTCGCGTGGCGGCGCTCTGTCCTGTTCCTCGTCGCGATCGCACTGATCCCGCTGACGATCCTCCGGCTCCACGACGCGTTCAGCGACGACTTCCCCGATCAGCTCCGGTTCATCCTCCTCGTGCCGGCCGCGGCCGAGGGGCTGCTCTGCATCGTGTGCCTCTACCAGCTCAAGAACTGGACGCACTGGCGACAGCAGCGGCGCGCGCTCATGAAGGTCTGGGTGCTGTTCATGGCCGCACCGTTCCTCGTGTTCCTCGTCCCGGTGGACACGATGATCCAGGGGATGATCGAGAGCCAGGCCGGCGCGGACGAGCTCGTCGATCAGAGCGCGGTCACCACCGCCGTCGTCACGATCAAGACGACGATCGCGGTCTACGCGCTGATGACCCTCGCGCCGAAAGCCGTGTCGCTCCTCGCGGGCACGATCCGCGCGGGCATCGTCACGAAGATGCTGTTCCCCGGCAGCGCGGGTCCGGGCTGGATCGTCGTGCTCGCGACGCCGCTCTACACGCTGTTCGTGTTCACGCTGCTGATCGTGCCGTACCAGCTGACCGGCAGCGGCTGGTACTTCGGCGCGATGATCGCGCTCGCCGCTGCTCAGCTCGCGCTCGGCCGCGCGGGCTACAAGCTCGCGAAGCCGGTGACGCACGACGACGCCGTCGAGCTGGTCCGCAAGGCGCGGACCACCTATTTGATCTCGATGGCCGCGTTCGGCGCGTGCTTGCTCGTCGCGCTCGCGGCACTCGCGAGCAAGCTCGGCGCGTCGACGATCGTGACGTTCGCCCTGTCCTTCGAGACCAACGTGCTGATCCTGACCCTGATCGGCAGCGACCTCGTGATCACGAGCCTGGCGCGTGCGCGCGGCTTGCAGAGCGGCACCGACACGACGCACCTCGTCGCAGAATCCGACCGCCAGCTCGCGGCATTCGTCGGCGAGGAGTGACTGAGAGCTGTCCCATAAAGACGGCAACGAATAGACGCCCCTTCGAGGCAGGTTGGCTCGCGTTCGTCCGCGGTCCCGCGTGGTCAGGCGCAGAGCGCCTATCTCGTCTGGGGTTGCGTACGGCGCCCGTCCAACGATTCGCCGTCAGCGACAGCGTCGGGTCAAGGCCCTTCTCCACGACGAACGACCCGTCGCGGGCGGAATGCACAGTTGACAGGAGGTCTTGCCGTCCTTTGACTGACATACGGCCGTGTTTCGAACAGACGCGTGCGCGTCTGCGGCGCAGCGAGGAGCGAGCAGGCAAGCGCGTGTCGACCTCGGCCGATCGCCCTGTCGTTCGAGACCAACGTGCTGATCCTGACGGTGCCGGCAGCGACCTTGTGATCACCAGCTTGGCGCGGGCGCACGACGAGACGTGCACCGCAACCCTGAGCCGCTTCACCTGCGGCAAGTAGCGTCGCGAGCGTACTGGGGTCTTGCGCGGACGATCATGTCGACGTTCGCATAGGCAACCAGGGTGAGCGAGTGCGATAGAGTAGTCATGGAGGTCTGGCGCTATGACCGATGAAACTCAGCGATGCCCAAGATGCAAGGAAGCAGTCGCGCTTGGTGCAGTTCGGTGCAAGCACTGCTGGGGCGGTATCCCTGCGCCCACGACTCACGAGGGTATCTGCCCACTGTGCCGTGAGGCGATAGACGTTGCTGCGTCGCGCTGCAGGCACTGCAAGTCGGACTTGGTGGACGATCGAGACGCGGGTTGTGGATGCTCGGAGACGAGTAGTCTCGTCGGATCGGAACCTCTATCGGCCGTCTTGGACTCGGAGACTTCGCGCGGCCTGCTCACTACGGCAAGAATTCGGTGCGGGCAGTGTCGACCTGACTTGCATATCATCGAAGGAACTTGGGGAGACTTGCGATCCTCTCGTGCCCGAGAGTGCTCGATGAGGGTGCCGTTCCCGCGCCCCGACGGAAGTGTGGAATGGCGCACGTTCACCTGGTGGGAACGATGCGGCAGGGTACGACCCGGAATGGTCCTCGAGTAGAACGAGTCGCGTCATGGCGCCGAGAAGGCCGTCATCGACGGAACCTCGATGACCATGTGTTGATCATTCGGCGCCGATGAGACCCGGACAGCGCGGCAGTACACACGCAGCGCTCGGTACTCGCGCTGTACCCGCTCCATGAACGTCGGATCGCGTAGCGAGCCTGTCAGCGGGATGACGCACACGGAGTAGTCGCCCGCGACGAGGTTCTCGAATGCGGGCGTCGCGATTGCGCCGGCCGCCCACTGCTTCCTCGCTCGTCCGCTGCCCTGGAAGAATGCATGGGTCAGTTCCTCTCCGTTCTGGAAGGTGGCGGAGCCGGATAGCAGGAACAGCTGGGCGCCGTCGACGCGGTGGTTCGGCAAGGCTCGGATCTCGACCGAAAGGGACTGGGCACCAACCGGAAGATCGATCGTTACTTCGATGTGGGTCCCAGCCTGCACCGTAACCGTCGTCGACGCCGAGATCAACGACAGCATGGGCTGCGCCTCGATGGCATGAAGAACGTGCGGTCCTTCAGGTACGGTGGGCATCGTGAAGCGCCCTTCGTCGTCGGTTTCCGTGAAGCTCACCTGCACGTTGACACCCAGCGGCGTCTGGCTCACCTGACACTGGGGCACCGGTTTGCCTCGTGACGTGACCGTGCCGGAGATCGATCCGAACCGGCGGAGTCGCAAGGTGATCGGCGGCGGGTTGCGGGCATCCGCGATGGGCTGCGCGGGTGAGCGGCCGAGCGTTTCGTGGTCGGCGATGGCTGCGAGCACGCCGTCGGCAAGCCCGACGACGGTGAACTCTCCGCGCGCGTCCGAGGTCGCCGAGCTGACATGACTCGTGTCCCATAGCTTCTCGCCGATCTTTACGGTCGCATCCGCAACGGCGGCGCCGGTGCTATCGACGACCCGGCCTCGCAGGGTGCGCCCGCGTGGAACAGTGATCTGACCGAGGTCGGTGACCTTACCTGGCTCGACGCCGATGTCGCGCAAGGGCAACTCAGCGAAGTCGAGTCCGCGGACCGTGCCATCGTACTTGCCGGGCGCGAGGTCGAGGATCGAGAAGGCGCCGTTCGTCGTCGACACTGCCGGTCGTGCCCCGACCTGGACCATCGCCCACGGTGGGGAGCTGGCGCCGTCGAGGACGATCGTACCTCGGATACCGCCGCGTGCGAGCAGCACGAGCCTGACTCCAGTGTCGCCTGTCCTGGCCATGGCTCCCGTCCGGATCGAATCCTCGGCCTCGGCGTCAGACTTGCCAGCCCATAGCCAGTAGGCTCCTTCGGGAAGGGCGTGCAGCTCGAACGTGCCTCCTCCCCCGGTGGTCGTGGACGACGTGTCGACGAATGCGAGCACGTCGAACGACGCGCCTCCCAGAAGGTCGGGACGGGCACGGACCGTGATTTCAGGCACCGGGCGCCCCGCGGCATCGACCACGACTCCGGAGATCGTTCCGGCCACGTCGAGGACGAGCTCGAGGTCTGCGATCCGGTCCGCATCGAGGTCAATGTCGATCAGCCTGCTCGCCGCCGCGTCCGATTCCGCGCGCACACGAAGCTTCGTGCGGGCGAGCCCCTGCATCGCGAAGACACCACCCTTGTCGGTCGTCGTCTGACGATGGTTGTCCAGCTCGCCGTTGCGGCCGATCGCTGCGATCTTCACGGTCGCGAACGGCACGGGTTGCTTGTCGCGGTCGACCACGCGACCAGCGATGCGACCGCCCGCCGCCATGACGATCACGATGCCGTCGACTGCTCGATCAGTCACGACGACCGACGACCGTGTCGGGGCATGCTCTCCATCGACTGCCAGCAGGCGGTGTCTGCCGGGCGCGAGGGCTCCCAGGGTGAATCGTCCCCGAGCATCGGTGGCGCGCGGCTCGCGCGCGGGTCTGACGTCAACGCCCCAATCTTCCTCGATCAGGTCGACCACTGCGCCGCCGATAGGCGCGCCGGTGTCGTCGACAACAACGCCGGAGACGGGCAGACCCTTGCGCAACTTGATGGTCAGCTCCTCTCTCGAGCCCGCGCTATCCAGAGGCGTCGTAAATGTTTCGGGTGCGTAGCCCTGCGCCTCGGCCACGACCATCACCATACCGGGCCGCAGCGGACCGACGGTGACCCGCCCCATCGTGTCGGTCGTGCCGCGTGTCTCGCTGGCTTTGACGGACGCGCCTGCGATCGGGCGACGACCGTCGGCGTCCACGACGGTCACCGAGAGCGAGGCGCCCTCCGTCACGCGGATGATCGCGGGATCGGCGCTAGCGCTAAGGCGGTACCGGACCATGCCGGTGAGCGTCGCCGTCGAGGCCGTCAGGTCGTATGTACGGGCGAGGAGTTCTTCGAAGGCGAAGGACCCGTCTCCCTCGGTCACCGTCGAGCGAGGAGGCACCGAGCTGATTCGCACAACCGCGCTGCCGATCCCGTTTCCGTCCGGATCGACGACCTGGCCATCAAGCTGGAGCAGCCCCGTTGGATCCGGATCGAGCGCCCAGCGAGATGGCGCCGCTTTCGCGGTCTCACCGCGGTCCGGCGTGCGGACCGGCTGCAGCCCGTTCGTCCCGATTCCGTCGTCTCGACGATCGCCCGAGCCGGTTCGAGTCCTGGCCAGCAGAAGCCACGTGGCGAGTGCCCCGGCGAGCGCAACCACCGCCAACACGACGATCCAGTGGCTCCGGCGACTCATGCTCTCGCTCGCTAGCTTAGCTTACCGCCAGCTGCCGACGGTCTGCTTCAGCTCCTTCACCTTCGCGCGCGACAGCGAGCCGACGGCAGCGAGCGAGAGCTTCCCGGGCACGAGCACGGTGCGCGCGACGTCGACGAGCTTGTCGATCGTGACCGCGTTCATCGCCGCGAGCCGCTCCGAGAGCTTCGGCGGCTTGAAGTACAGCGCGGTGCCGCCGAACCAGCCGGCCATCGCCGAGGCGTCGTCGAGGGACGCGAGCGTCTCGTAGCGGTAGCGCACGCGCGCCTTCGCGAGCTCGTCCTTCGTGATCTTCCCCGCGCGCAGCCCGTCGAGCACGCGCAGCAGCTCGGCGACGAGCGATGGCACCTTCGCATTCGCGGTCGCGCCGCTGATCTCGAACAGCGACGCATCGGCGAGCGGCTCGATCGCCGCGTGGATCGAGTAGGCGAGGCCCTTCTGGTCCGCGAGCGTGTAGTGCAGGCGGGTCGACATGCCGTCGTCGAGGATGCGCAGCAGCGTGACGAGCGGGATGTACGAGGGATCGAGCTCGGGGACCGCGCGGAACAGGATCGAGAGCGACGTCTGCGAGCCGGCGTCGTGGACGTGACGGATGTTCGGACCGACGCGGGTCTCGGGGGCCGGCGGGACCTCGGCGCGCACGCCGGGCTGCATCCTCGCGAGCGCCTTCGCTGCCGCCTCGACGACGCGGCCGTGCTCGACCGGGCCCGCGACGCAGAGCTTCGCGTTGCTGGCGCCGTAGAACGCGGTGAAGTGGCGGCGCACGTCGGCGGTGGAGAACCGCGCGACGTTCGCCCGCGGGCCGATGATCCGCTGGCCGAGTGGATGGCCGCCGAACACGAGCCCGCGCGCGATGTCGTCGGCGTTGATCTCGACGTCGTCCTCGTCGTAGTCCTCGTTGATCTCCTCGAGGATCAGCGCGCGCTCGAGCTCGATGTCGGCGAACCGCGGCCTGCCCATCAGCTCGCCGAGCAGGCCCACGGCGGCGGGGACGTGCTCGGGCTCGAGGCCAAGCTGGAACAGCGTGTAGTCGCGCCCCGTCTCCGCGTGGAGTTGAGAACCCAGCTTCTCGACGGCCGTGTTGAGCGCGAGTGACGAGGGGTACTTCGGCGTGCCCCGGAACAGCATGTGCTCGACGAAGTGGGACAGGCCGTTGTCGGCGGGCGTCTCGAACCGCGCGCCGACCTTGATGAACAGCGCCACGACGGCGGTGTGCAGGTGGGGCAGGGTGACTGTGGTCACGTCGAGCCCGTTGTCGAGCCGAGTCGTTTCGACTCGCGGGTCGAGCCCGTTGGTACGAGGGGGCCGGGCTTTCATTGACGCGGTCTCTAGATCAGCGGTATCACACGGGTGTCCCCGATGCTTCTCAAGAAGATCGTGATCGCCGAGGACGACGACGCCATCGCGCACATGGTCAACATGGCGCTAGGCGACGCCGGGTTTCTCTGCTTGCGCGCGCGTGACGGGGAGGAGGCGCTGAAGCTCGTCAAGGCGCACGACCCGGACCTGCTGGTCCTGGACGTGATGATGCCCCGGGTGGATGGGCTCGAGGTCGCTCGCCGGCTCAAGGCCGACGTCATGTGGTCCCGCACGCCGATCCTGATGCTCACGGCCCTTGCCGGCATCGACGACCAGGTCCAGGGCCTCGAGGCCGGGGCCGACGCGTACATGTCCAAGCCGTTCGACCTTCGCGAGATGGGCGCGCGCGTCAAGGCGCTGATCCGCTCGGCGCGGCGCGAGCGCAACCGGAACCCCACGACGAACCTCCCGGGATCGCGCGCGATCGACGAGGAGATCGAGGGCGCGCTCAAGAGCGGCAAGCCGACGGCCGTCGTCCATGTCGACATCCTCAACTTCGAC
>JACCRC010000519.1 GCA_013813765.1 Deltaproteobacteria bacterium
GGTTCTGCCTGTCGGGTGGCGCCGGCCTCAAGGTCGAGATCAAGGAGCTCCTGCACGCGGCCGGCGTCCTCATCATCGAGGGCTACGGCCTGACCGAGACCTCGCCGACGCTGACGCTCAACCGTCCGGGCGCGTTCCGGTTCGACACCGTCGGCAAGCCACTGCCCTCGCTCGAGCTCAAGCTCGATACCGACGGCGAGATCCTCGCGCGCGGTCCCAACGTGTTCAGCGGCTACTTCAAGGATCCGGACGCCACCGCGGCCGCGTTCACCGAGGACGGCTGGTTCCGCACCGGAGACGTCGGCCGGTGGACCGATGACGGCTTCCTGCAGATCATCGATCGCAAGAAGGACATCCTCGTCACGAGCGGCGGCAAGAACATCCCGCCGGCGAACATCGAGGCGCGGTTCGTCGATGATCCGATCATCGAGCGTGTCGTGGTCTACGGCGATGCGCGCCCGTACCTCGTCGCCGCGGTGTGGGTTCGCGCCGACGCCAGCGCTGACCTGGTCGGCGCGCGCATCGACGCCATCAACAAGGAGCTCGCGCGCTACGAGAGCATCAAGCGCCACTTCATCGCGGAGACCCCGCTCACCGTCGAGGATGGCCTGCTGACGTCCTCGCTGAAGCTCCGCCGCAAGGCCGTCTACGAGCGGCTTCGCGACCGGTTCGAGGCCCTGTACGCATGATGCCGCCGAAGAAGAGTCCACTCGATTCGATCGCCGCGCTCTGGCGTCGCGCACCCAGGGGCTTCACGCCTGCCGTCGGGCAGACGCCGCACACCGTGGTCTGGACCGAGAACAAGTGGCGCCTCTTGCGCTTCACGCCCGCCGCGCGGAAGTACGCGACGCCGATCCTGATGGTGCCGTCGCTGATCAACCGCTGGTACGTGCTCGACCTCGGGCCGCAGCGCTCGCTGATCGAGTGGCTGGTCGCGCAGGGGCACGAGGTGTTCTGCATCGACTGGGGCACGCCCGGCGCCGAGGACCGCTACCTGACGTGGGACGACATCGGCGGTCGCTACCTCGGCCGCGCGCTGCGGATCGCCGCGAAGGGTACGGGCGAGGCGCACGTACTCGGCTACTGCCTCGGCGGCACGCTCGCGACTGCATACGTCGCCGCGTTCCCCGAGCGCGTCGCGTCGCTGACGAACCTCGCGGCGCCGATCGACTTCGCGCACGGCGGGATCATGTCGATGTGGACGCGCACGCCGACGTTCGATGTCGGTGCGATCATCGATGCCTTCGGCAACGTGCCGTGGCAGCTGATGCAGGCGTCGTTCAACATGCTGCGCCCCACGCTGCGCGCCGCGAAGGCTGTCGCCGTGCTCGATCGCGCATGGGACGACGAGTTCCTCGACGGCTTCCTCGCCACCGAGCACTGGGGCCACGACAACGTGTCGTTCCCCGGCGCGTGCTACCAGCGCTACATCGAGGAGCTGTACCGGCAGAACCGCCTCGTCACCGGCGAGTTCACCGTGCTCGGTGAGCCAGCCCGGCTCTCGCAGATCACGTGCCCGGTGCTCGCGATCGCGTTCGCCGACGACCACATCGTGCCCGTGCCGAGCGCGCAGCCCGTGATCGATCTCGTCGGAACGCGCGACAAGCAGATGCTCGTCGATCGCGGCGGCCACGTCGGCGCGGTGGTGTCACGCAAGGCAGCGGACCGGCTGTGGCCCGCGCTCTCGACGTTCTGGGCGCAGCGCGACTAAACGCAGCAGGCCCGACATAGGTCCCCAGTGGTACGCTGGATCCCCGCGTGATCGTCGCGCTCGTCTTGCTGTCGGCGTTCCTCCACGCGGGGTGGAATGCGCTGCTTCGCGTCGAGCCCGACAAGGATCGCGGCCTGGTCGGCGCGATCATCGTCGCCTCGCTGTTCGCCATCGTGATCGCGGGTGTGCGGTGGGGCGCCGGCGCGGTTCCGTTCGCGACCGGCGAGGCCCTGGTGTGGACGCTCGCGGCCGGCGTCGCCGAGGCGATCTACTTCACGACACTGGCGAAGGCGCTCGAGCTCGGCCGGCTCGGCGCCGTGTACACGGTGTCCCGTGGCGGAGCCGTGCTCGTGGTGTGGCCGGTCTCGATGGTGGTCTTCAGCGAGCTGGTCACCGTGCTCTCGGCCACCGGCAGCGGGCTCGTGATGCTCGGCCTCGGTCTGTCGAGCATCGGTGGCACGCAGGGCGGGACACAGCGCCACCGCGAGGGCATCGCGTGGGCAGCGGTGTGCGCGGTGTCGATCGCCGGCTATCACCTCGCGTACAAGGCCGCGCTGCTCGCGGGCGGAAATCCATCGGCGACGTTCGCGGTCTCGCTCTCGCTCTCGGCCGTGATCTGCGCGGTCCGCATCGGTCGCGCAGGCCGGCGCACGCTCGTCGAGGTCGTACGTGCACGCGCGGCCCGGGTCACGCTGATGGGCATCGTGTGCGGCGGCTCGTTCCTGATCCTGATGGAGGCGCTCGCGCGCGGCGGCTCGGGCTTCGTGCTCACACTGCGCAACACCTCGGTCCTGTTCGCGGCCGCACTCGCGTTCACGATCGGCGAGAAACCGAGCCGCACGGAGCTGATCGGAGCGGTGTTCGTCGCCGGCGGCGCCGTGCTGATGTCGCTGTAAGCTGCGGCCATGCCCACCGACTGGAGCCCCGCGCTCGCGCACCTGCGCGCCGCGGATCCGCGCCTCGTGCCGATCATCGACCGCCACGGACATCCGACGATCGCGCCGCGCAAGGACCCCGTGCAGTCGCTCGCACGCGCGATCGTGTCGCAGCAGCTCTCCGGTAAGGCCGCCGACACGATCTGGGGCCGCTTCCTCGCGCTCTATCCCAGGTCGAGGTTCCCGAAGCCCGAGGTCATCCTCGCCACCGACGACAAGCAGCTCCGTGCCGTGGGCCTCTCCGGCGCGAAGGCAGCCGCGATCAAGGACCTCGCCCGCCATGTCGTCGAGGCCAAGGTGGTCCCCGCGAAGCTGTCGAAGCTCGATGATGCGGCGGTCACGGCGATGCTGCTACCGGTCCGCGGAATCGGCCCGTGGTCGGTCGACATGTTCCTGATGTTCTTCCTGGCCCGCCCCGACGTGCTGCCGGTCGGCGACCTCGGCATCCGCAAGGGAATGCAGAAGCACTTCGGGCTGCGCAAGCTCCCCGAGCCCAAGCGAATGCTCGAGCTCGCTGCCCCGTGGCGGCCGTACCGCACCATCGCCTCCTGGTACATGTGGCGGCTGCTCGAAACGTGAGCCGACGCATGAGATAGTGACCGTCGTGCTCGTGCATGGAGATCTGGTCGGGGCCAGCTACACGATCCGCGAGGAGGTCGCACGCTCCGAGACCGGCATCGTCTACGAGGCGAAGGACATGCTCCTCGACCGCCTCGTTGCCATCAAGCTCGCGACGGATCCCAGCCTCGGCTCGATGATGTTCGAGGCGCGCCGCTGCGCCGCCGTCCGTGATGACTGCGCCGCCTCGATCTACGGCATGGGCACGCACCAGGGCGCCGAGTACATCGTGGGCGAGCGCGTGACGGGAACGATCCTCTCGAAGGTCCTCGAGGATCAGCTGTCGCCGGAGGTGTACCTGATCAAGCTCCGCCGGCTGACGGCTGCGGTCGCGCACACGCACGAGGCGGGCATCGCGATCGGCGATATCTCGGGGTCCACCGTGCTGGTCGGCGCCGACGAGCGTCTCGTGGTCGGGCGACTCTCGCTCTCGCAGGTCCCCGCCCTCGGGCGCCACGGCCGGATCCTCGCGCCCGAGGTGATCCGAGGCGAGGCGGAGCTGATGAATCCGGCGGCGGCGGCGAAGGTCGATCTGTACGCGCTCGGCTGCGTGGCGATCGAGCTCGCGTCGGGTGCTCCGCCGTTCGATCACGACGACGCGCAGGCAGAGGTCCACGGGCACGCGCAGGAGCCGCCCCCGCGTCTCGCGGATCTGCGCGGCGATCTCCCGGGCGACCTCTCGGATCTCGTCGAGTGGCTCCTCGCGAAGCATCCGTCGCAGCGCCCACCGTCGGCGGCGGAGGTGCTTTCGCAGCTCGATGCGATCCGCGATCGCGCGGGAGGTCACTCGCGCACGCTGCGCGTGCTGATCGTCGACGACGACACCGCACGCGCGCGCTGGTTGTGGAGCCTCGCGCGGCGCGCGCACTCGGCTGCGCACGTCGAGATCGCGAGCGAGGGCACCGATGCCGCGCACAAGCTCAACCGCGACCATCCCGACCTCGTGTTCATCGACGGCGCACTTCGCGGCGTGATGAACGCGCTCGAGCTGATCATGTACATCCGTGGCCTCGATACCGAGTCGAGCGCGCAGCTCGTCGCGATCGGAGCCGCGAGTGACCGCGACCGGACTCTGTTCGCCAATGTCAACGTGCCATTCATCGAGGCTGACGAGTCGCTCGCGAACGCGATCCTCGCGAGAGTGAGAACTACCGCACAGGCCCCGCCCCGCCGGCGCCGTGCGCGCGTCACCATCAGCGGTTGAGAGCCTATACTCCAGCGATGCGCTGGCTGTTCGCTCTTGGATTCCTTGCCTCGTGTGGGGACGATGCTCCCAGCAAGACCGCCTATTTCGACGTCGAGGCAGCGGCCTACGACGCGGAGACGTTCTTCGACATGCCGTTCCCGTCGGACCTGCGGCTCGGCGCGAACGGCGCACCGATCCTCGACGGCTTTCCGAACCCGCGGAAGGTTCCGATCCTGAACGCATTGCTCGCGGTCGCTGCGGAGCGCCGCGGTTGGCCGATGATGCCGATCGTCTACGTGCGGTTCACCGCGCCGGTGCCCGAGCACGCGGTGGCGGAGGTCATCCCGCCAATGGACGAGCGCGTCGTGCTCGTCGATATCGATGCGGACTCACCCGAGGTCGGCACCTCGTATCCGCTCGTCGCCGCGACGCTGCCTGTCGATCCATACGTGCCGAGCGACCTCGTCGCGTTCGCGCCTCGCCCCGGCATCGTGCTGCGCGGCGACACCACGTACGCGCTCGTCGTGCGCTCGGCGTTCGCACCCGGCTTCGAGCCCGCACCGCAGTACGCTCGCTTGATCTCCGGCAAGGGGCCCGCGGCAGCCCTCGAGCTCTACGGTCCGCTGCAGGCCGCCCTCGACGCGCTGGAGATCCCGGGCGATGACGTGCTCGTCGCGACCGTGTTCACGACCGGTGACGAGGTCGCGAGGTCGAAGAAGCGCTCCGACGCGGTGCTCGCCATGCATCACCCGACGATCGACAACCTGGCGGTGTTCGGCGGCGCGACGCATGACGGCTTCTGCGAGCTGCGCGGCACGATCACGATGCCGCAGTTCCAGAAGGGCACGCAGCCGTTCGACAGCGAGGGCCGGTTCGTCCTCGACGCGAACAACCTCCCACAGAAGCAAGGCGACCTGACCATCCCGCTGCGGATCACGCTGCCGAAGTCCGCGATGCCGGCCGCCGGCTGGCCCCTCTACCAGTTCTTCCACGGCTCCGGCGGGGTGAGCTCCGGCCTCGTCGATCTCGGCCACTCGCCAACGCCCGCCGACATCCCCGAGCTCGGAAAGGGGCCCGGGTACGTCGTCGCGCTGCACGGGATCGCGGCTGCTTCGTCGGCACTGCCCGTCAACCCCGAGCGATTCCCCGGCGCGAGCGACTACGCGTACCTCAACATCAACAACCTCTCTGCGTTCCCCTACACGTTCCAGCAGGGCGCGTTCGAGCAGCGGATGTTCCTCGACGCGCTCCTCGCGCTGCAGATTCCGCAATCGACCGTCGCCGGCTGCGGCGTTCCCGCGCCGGATGGCGGCGCGAACCATCACTTCAATCCCGGCAAGCTGATGGCAGGCGGCCAGTCGATGGGCGGGATGTACACGAACATGATCGGCGCCACCGAGCCGCGTTACGGCGCACTGGTCCCGACGGGCGCAGGCGGGTACTGGAACCTGATGATCCTCGAGACCGCGACGATCCCCGGTGCGCGCTCGCTCCTCGGTACGGCGCTCGGCGTCGACGACTCGCAGCTCGTGTTCCTGCATCCCGGCCTCGACGCCATGGCGCTCGGGTGGGAGATCGCGGAGCCGCTCGTCTACATGGCGCGAATCGCGCGCCGCCCGCTGCCGGGTGCAACAGCGCGCCACGTCTACGAGCCCGTCGGCAAGGACGACGTGTACTTCCCGATCGACGTCTACGATGCCGCGGCGCTCGCGTACGGCAATCAGCAGGCCGGTCCGGAGATCTGGCCGTCGATGCAGCAAGCGCTCGCTGTCGACAACCTCGCAGGACTCGCGACCTACCCCGTGAAGGCGAACCGCGCCGGCAAGACCCGCGTCGTCGTGCAGTACATGGGCGACGGCATCATCGATTCGCACTACCTCTACCGGCAGTCCGTCGAGGTGAAGCACCAGTACGGATGCTTCCTCGAGAGCTACGTGCGCGACGGCATCCCCACGGTGCCTGCGCCCGGCGGCCTGATGGACCCCTGCCCCTGATCAGCGGCGACGCCGGCGGCGCCACGGAATGACGAGGAGCCCGCCGACGATCGCGCCGAGCGCCAGCGAACCGCCAACGCCGCCGCCGGTCGAGCAGCAGCCGCCGAGCGACGGGATCTCGATCCGCGCGCACGAGTCAGTGCACGAGCCGCTGCCATCGGGGCCGGCATCGCAGTCCTCGCCCTCGTCGAGGATCTGATCGCCGCACGCGGGGAGCTGGCAGTAGGTGCGACACGCGCCGGCCTTGTCGGCGTTGGCCTGGCCGTCGTCGCACGCCTCGGTCACGGTCTTGACGCCGTCGCCGCACACCGAGTTGACGTTCGCGACGACGCACACGTCATCGAGCTGCCAGCCGCCGAACGCGAGGCCGGTGTCAGCAGACAGCTCCCAGCGGATGGTGAGGATGTTCGTCGGGACCTTGCCCGACAGCGAGACGTCGTGGAACCGCCACTCGCGATCGACATGCGCGAGCGAGCTTCCGTCGCCGATGTTCTGGGTCGCGTTGATCCAGACTTCCTTGCCGTTGACCTTGATGCGGGCCTTGTCAAAGTGGCTGTCCTCGACGGCGAGCCACCGCCGGTACTGCAGCCGCACATCGGACCAGCGGCCGACATCGATCGCGGGCATCTCGACGAACGAGGTGCGGTCGCCCTTGTAGTTGCCGCCGAGCTCCTGCGCGAGGATGTGCTCGCCGGAGAACGCGACGTGCGGATCGGTGGAGCCGCCCATGGGTGGTCCCCACGCCCAGGGCGAGGCGTCCTTTGTCGAGCCGGTCGTCCAGCCCATCTGCAGCGGATCACCGGTCTCGAAGCTGGTGCAGTAGAGCGGGATCGTCTTGCCCTGGTACAGCTGGTAGTACGGGTCCGCGAGGTTGTCGGCGAGCGTCAGGATCGACTGGTCGTCGAACTGGACGCGCGCCCGGTACATGATCGTGCCGTCGGGCGCGAGCGGCACCTCCGCGTAGTACGTGTCGCGATCGGCCTTCGTCGCCGTCATCGCGTTCGCAGCGGGCGTCTCGCCGCTCGCGGGCTTCCAGTCGACCGTGACGCTGAAGATGTTGTCGCCCTCGCAGCGATCGGAGAGACCGGTCAGCTCCACGCGCACCAGCGTCGACGCCGCTGGCTCCGCGAGCGTTGCCGGCGCGGCGATCACGCCGGTCGCGGTGCGCAGGCCATGGCGGCCGAAAGCCTTGCGGATCGTGCACTCGTGCGGCGTCCCGTTGTCGAGGTTGCCGTCGTCGTCATCCTCGACGAGCGCCTCGATCAAGCTCGACGGGATGTTCGTCGCCCGGCGCAGCGTGCCCATGTACAGCTTGTTCGTCAGGGCGATGCCCGCGGGCTCGCCGAGCTCTGCGATCAACGCCTTGCGCAGGTCCCACATCGTGCCGCCGTAAATCAGGCCGGTGTGGTGGATCTCCTGGACGTCCTCGGGCCACCGCCTCTCCTCGACGATCGGGTCGAGGCTGCGCAGCGGCTCGTTCGTGAAGAAGAAGCCGCGTCCCATGCCCGGATCGTTGGTGATCAGCGCCGCGAGAAAGTCCGATGCGCCCTCGCTCATCGCCCCGTCGAACTTGCCGACGCCCTCGATCACCGAGAGCGTGTGCAGCGCGTGACCGTACTCGTGATACACGACGTCCTGGAGGAGGCCCGTGTTCTGGCACTTCGTGCTCTTGTGGAAGAAGTTGATCGTCTTCCCGTCGAAGAACGCGTTGCAGTCCTGGGCGATGTTCACGTTCGCCGTCATCGAATCGTTCAGCGTCGGCAGGTTCGGATCGAGGTACGTGCGGACGTAGTCCTTGACGATGTTCGTCGACAGGTACACCTGGACCTGCGCGTCGTCCTCGATGTTCGCGGACGCGTCCCACACGACGTTGCCGCCGGGAGCGATCGGGAGATCCGCGAACGCGATCATGCCGCCCGCCGCCTGATTGACGACCTCCACGAAGTCACCGATGACGGCGGTCGTCAGCGTCTGGGCCGCATCGGGGCTCCACGTCACGCTGCCGTCGGCCGCGGTCTTCGCCGGCGAGCCGGAGACCATGACGTGCGCGTTCGGCGCCGGCAGATCCACGCGCGAGTTGCCGGGGTGCCGACTGACGCTCTTGTAGCGCAGCGTCCCGGTCGCATACAGGTTGAGCTGCTGGACGGCGAGCACCTCACCGGTCGCCGCATCGGCATACGCGAGGTAGCGGCCCGCGGCGCCGCCGTCGATCGTCATCGGGCGCGCGAGCCGATAGCCCTGCACGGAGTCATCGGCGATCAACGGAAGGATGACCTCGTCGCCGGCATCGCTGATCGGCGCGGCCGAGAGTGCGACCGCAGAGCGCAACGAGCCCTCGGCCTTGCTCCGCACGTTCGCGCGCGACATACGGTTCTTGGAAACGACGACCTCGACGTCGGGCAGCGCCTCGCTGCCGATCGCGATCAGTCGGTCGCGCTTGAACCGGAAGCTGACCTGGCCGCCGACGACGCGGCGCCCCTCGTACTGCTGGACGAAGCCGATCGAACGGATCTCGCCATCGGAGTGGTTCGAGACGAGCACGAAGTCGGAGGCGCGCGCGCCCGGTGCGAGCAGCGCGAGGTGATCGGCGAGCAACATGCGCGCGTAGGTCTCCGCGATCACCGGCGAGGCATTCGCACCCGGAACCGCGAACCCCGAGCCCCAGATTCGCGACGGCACACCGGTCGCGCGATCGTAGGCCGCCCGCCAGCGACCGCCGAGCCGGGTCTCGAGCACGCTCCACGCCGCGCTCGGCACCTGGGCCCAGCGCAGGTCGGTGTACGTGCGCAGGGGCTTCGCCGTCTTCGCGGCGGGCAGCGCGGTCAGCGTTTCAGCCTGCATCGGCGCGCCGGAGGACGTGCTGCGCGGAACAACCGCCTGCGCGGTGGCCGTGGCGATAAGCAGACTGCCGGCCACCATCGCCGGCGCACGGAGGCGCATCCCCCGATTAGAGCGCATGATCGGCCCGCCGCGAAGCGTTTCCGATCGTTCGGCCTGTCAGGAAGGATGATCTTGCGAGGACTTCCGACCTCACCGGGAGCCGTGCACCGCTGCCAGGGCCTCGGCGCGTGCCGCGCGGATCGCCCGGGCGAGTGCCAGCTGCCCCCGTGCACGAACGAGATTGTGCGCGCGGCGTGACGGAAACCTGGTCGTGTCCCACCCGAAGTACTCGTCGCGGAACACATCGACGGCGAACCGCGCCGCCAGCTCGAGGCTGACGGTCTCCGCACCGATCACGATGCTCGTGCGCTCGTCCTCGGTCAGGAGCGCATCGGCCACGGAGCGAAAGCCGCGGATCGCGGCCGTGAAGATCGGCAGATCGAACCGCACCCCGCCGGCATCCTCGCCGCGCGGATTGCACCACGAACGCATCGCGTCACCGAGCTCGAACGCGATCGTGCTCCGGCCAAGCGTATCGAGATCGACGAGGCACACGCCGCGCAGCGGAGATGCCGCGAACAGCACGTTCGAGATCTTGAGATCGCCGTGGCAGTGGCGCTGCGCGGTCACCGAGAGCTCGGGCAACGCACTCGCCTCCGCGGCGATCTCCTGGCCCAGATCGATCCACTCGTCTTCACCGCCCACAGAGACGTAGGCCGCGAGCCTCGCGAAGTGCGCCGCTGTAGCGTGCACGCCTGCGCGCGCGAACTTGTAGTCGTACCGTAGATCCGCGACCGCGCGATGAAAGCGTCCGAGCAGCTCGCCGCCCGCCTCCGCCCAGCTCGCATCCGGAACGGCGTGCACCGTGATGCCGTCGATCCACGTCAGCGCGCGCCATACCCGTCCGCCGTGCACGAGCCACGCATCTCCAGCCAGCGTGCGCACCAGGCGCGGCGTGACCATGCCCTTCGCCGCGAGGTGTGCGGTGACGGCGTCGATGTCGAGGTTGACTTCACCCGCGAAGATCGGGTGCACGCGCTGCAGCACCGCGATCGGCGCGCCAGCGTCGCGCACCGAGTACGTCTGGTTGATCAGCCCGCCCGTGACAGGCTCGAGCTGCGCGGGGTCCCATCCCCATGCGGCCGCGACCTCGACGAGCTCGGTCACTGCAGCTTGGTCTCGGGCGCGGGGTCGACCTCCGCCGCCGCCGCCATCTTGATCTCGAGCAGCTCGATATCGAACGTGAGCATGCCCTGCGGCCGGCCCATCGCGCCCTTGTACGCGAGCTCCTCGGGGATCCAGAACCGGTACTTGTCGCCGACGACCATCAGCGGCAGGCCTTCGGTCCACCCCGCGATCACGCCGCCCAGCGAGAACTCCGCCGGCTCGTTCTTCACGATCGACGAGTCGAACATCCGCCCGTCGGTGGTCCAGCCGGTGTAGTGCACGCGCACGGAGTCCTTGAGCCCCGGTCGCGTCGCGCCCTTGCCGGCCTTCAAGACCTTGTAACGCACGCCCTGCGGCGTCGCCTGCGCATCCGCCGGTGGCTTCCCGACCTCGCGCGGCGCCGGCGGTGGCGCGTTCCCCTTCTCGATCGTGCTCATCTCGAGCTCGTAGGTCAGGACCCCCTCGGGCATCCCCGGAAGCGGCTTGCCGCTCTGCTGCATCCGCTCCGACGGAACCCACACGCGGATCCTCTGGCCACCGGTCATCGACGTCAGGAGCTCCTCCATCACCGGCGTCTGCCGGTACGGAGGAACTGTCGCCGGGCGCTTGCGCATCTCCGTCGAGTCGAACATCCGGCCCTCGACGTCCCACGCCGTGTAGTTGAACGTCACGGTGTCGAAGTACCGCGCCTTCTCCTTGCCGGTGCCTGCCTTGACGACGACGTAGGGCAGCCCCGACTTCAACTTCAGCGCGCTCGCCGGCGGCTTGCCGACGTCCTCGGGTACCGGCGGCGCCGGCACGATGTCGACGACCTCGACCTCGTAGACCAGCGTCTCCGGCGTGGTGCCCTCGGGCGGTGCGCCCTTGTAACCGATCTCCGGCGGTAGCCAGAGCATCGCCTTCTCGCCCTTCTTCACGAGCTGCATCGCCTCGGTGAAGCCCGGCGCGGTGTTCGATAGTGGCAGCGCCATCGGCTGGCCCTTGCCGCGGTTGGAGTAGAACGTCTCGCCCGTCGTCTGACGCCACCCCGTGTAGACGATCATGACGGTGTCGTTGCGCTTCGGTGCCGGCGCGTCGTCGACCTTCGTCAGCTTCTTGTAGATGAGGCCCGTCTTCGTGCGCACCGCATCGATCGGCGGACTCTGCAGATCGATCGGCGGCTTGAGCTGCTCGACCTTCGGCGGCGGGTTCTGCTGCACCGTGATTCCAGTGCCGGAACCGGCGCTCGCGTTCGTGGTGATCTTCTTCTCGTCGGTGCGCTGGCAGGCGACGAGGACAACAGCCGACAGCAGGACAGCTAGGCGCATCGCGACCGGAACATACCTCACACGGCCGCGAAAGCCTCGCGCGTCAGGTTACGGACGCCGTTGGCCTCGACGAGGATGTTGTCCTCGACCCGGATCCCGCCGAACTGACGGAGGTCGGCGATCGCGGACCAGTCGACGAGGTCGCGGCGGTCATCGGCCTGCAGCGGCCCGAGCAGGCCATCGATCACGTAGATGCCGGGCTCGATCGTGAACACCTGGCCGGCCTCGATCACCGAGGTGTTGCGGAGGAACTTGTTGTCGGGGCGCGGCGGGCGCGGCTTCATGCCGGCGTCGTGCACGCAGATGCCGAGCGAGTGGCCGAGGCCGTGCGGGAACAATGCGCGCGTGATGCCGCGATCGACGAGCTCGCTCGGGCTCGCGCGGCCGATGCCGAGCTCGCGCAGCGCGACGGCGAGCAGGCGATGTGACTCGTCGTGGAGGTCCTCGTAGGACATCCCCGGGCGGATGCGGCGGCAGATGTCCTGCTGCACGGCATCGACGTGCGCGAGGAGGTTCGCGAACCGGCGCGCGGCGGGCCCATTGCCGCGGACGTGCGTGCGCGTGATGTCGCTGCCGTAGCCGAGCACCTTCGCGCCGGCGTCGATCAGGAACGACGTGTCGCCCGAGACCTTGTCCCGCTGATACGCGACGTAGTGAAGGATCGCGGTGTGCGGCCCGAGCGCGACGATGTTCTTGTACGGAGCGGCCGCGTCGTCCTGCTCCGAGGCCTGCAGATAGGCGAGGTGAAGCTCGAGCTCCGACGGAGTGCCGGCCTGGAACGCGCGTGCCACATGCTGGTGGCCGCGGGCCGCGCGGATGCTCGCCTCGGCGAGGCACTCGATCTCGTAGGCAGTCTTTTTCGTGCGGAGCAGGTCGAGCGCGGTGATGAGGCCGGCCGGATTGACCGCGCCGGGCGGTGACGTTCCCGCGTCGCGCGTGATGACGGCGACCTTGCCGCCGGGCAGCGAGTCGCCTGCGAGGCCTGGCTTGACCTCGAGAACGTCGAACGCGGAGAAGAAGTGATCGCTCTCGGGCGGCGGCGGTGTCTCCCAGTAATCGTCGACGACGGTGCGCACGAGCTGCGGCTTCTTGCCGGGCCGCACGATGACGTACGTGTCGGGCTCCGGCAGCGGGCACCAGTGCGCGTACGCGGGTGTCGGCGACAGCGGCCACGCCTGATCGTCGAACCGGTTCTTCATTGCCGCCGCGCCACTGCACAGCACGACCGCGTCGAACCCGTGCGCAGCGAGCGCCTCCTCGTAGCCCGTCTGGAGGTAGGCGATGTGATCAGGATAGGTCTGCGCGTAGCTCACACGCGAACCTTACCTCGTGGCCGGTGCCGGGGGGGCGATCGCGAACGAGGTGACCGGGGTCCGCTCGATCGAGAACGTGCGGCCCTCGACGAGATCACCGACGAGCAAGCGCACGGCCGGAACCGCGTGCGGACCGCGCTTCACGGGGATCGTGAACCGGCGCGCGATCGCGCGGACCTGGTCGGCATCGCCACCCTTGAACCCGCCGATGGTCGCGTCGCCCTTGAACGTCGCCGCGGCGGCGGCAAGCTCGGTGCGCTGCGCGGCGGTGACCGAGCCATACGCGACGAGCACGGGGCCGGAGAGCTGCGGCAGCGCGAGCACCGTGGTCACGCCGCCTGGGAGCTCCACGCTCGCCGGGACGACAGCCGCATCGGCCTTGCCGAGTCCGAGTGCCGCGAGCGTCGACGCGGTGTCGGGCGCCGCTTCGATCTTGCCGAAGAAGTCCTTCCCGACCTCGCCACCGAGGAGAACGTTGAGCACGAAGTCGGTCTCGCGCCCGCCGACGGACGGCACGATCACGCGCTTGCCCTTGAGCTGGCCGATCTTCTCCGCGTTGCGCGCGACGAGCTGCCAGCTGTGCGTTGCATCGCCGCCTCGCGTGGCCGCGGCGATCACCGTGTAGCCGCCGCCGGCGCCCGCGAGATACGTCGCGTCGACGACGGCGACCGTGACCTCGCCCTTCTTCACGGCCGACGAGAAATCGCCCGCGCGAGCGAACACGCGACCAACGCCGGTGCCGCCGAGCGCGGCGCCGAGGTGCTCGCCGAGACGCTTCGCGAGATCCACGCGCGCTGCCGTCGACGGGAACGGCTCGGCAGGCGCGAACAGCCCGACGGTGACGTTCTCGGCGTGCGCGGACCCGGCGGCAGTGGCCAGCGCGAGGGCGATGATGATGGAGCGCATCACGGCGCCTCCCCGTAGATGCGTTCCTTGGATTCGATCCAGTCGGTGAGCGGCGCGAACCGCACGCCGGCCTTGCGCGCGCGACGCCACGCATCGAGCGCCTTCACCGGATCGCCCTGGCGCTCGTACGCGATGCCGAGGTTGACGAGCGCCTCGGGAACCTTCGGTGCGATGCGCTCGAGCTGCGCGATCGCGGAATCGATGTTGCCGTCGGCGAGGTCGATCACGGCGATGTTGTGCGCGACCTCGTCGGTGCCAACGCGCGAATTCGCCGTTCGCGCGGAGTTGAGGTACTTCCGCGCCTGACCGTTCTGCCCCGAGCGATACGCATCCTGCGCGGCCTCGAGCGCGACGACGCGGATCGAGGTGTTGAGCAGCGCGGCCGCCGGTCCACTCGACTTTCCGGCGAGCGCGGTGAGCCGATCGAGTGCCTTGCTCGCGCGCTTAGGGTTACGGCCCTCGGTGAACGCGCTGAGGATCGGCGCGGCCTGGGTATCGGCGGGCGGGGGGAACGGGCAGCTCTGTCCGCTGACGGCCTTCAGCGCGGCGAGCGCAGCATTCGTCTCGCCGACGACGACGGCCGCGAGCGCGAGGTCGCACTTCGTCGCGACCGACGGATCGGAGGCGGCCGACGCCTTGAGGAGCTCGACTGCTCGCGCACCATTGCCGGCCCTCAGCATCGCCACACCGGCGGCGTGGCGGGCCACTGCGAGCGCTGCCTTGTGTCGCTGTGCGAGCGGGCCCGACTTCGCGGCCGGCGCGACCTTCTCGAGCGCGGTGACCGCGATCGTGGCGTCACCGGCGGCCAGCTCCGACGCTGCCCAGTCGATCGCGATCTCGACGGCGCTGTCCTTCTCTGCGGTAGCGAGCGCGCGTTCGTACAGCGGTCGCGCCCCGGGGAAGTCTCCCGCGAGCGTGTGGGCACGGCCGGCGAGCATCAGGGTGACGCCCACTCCGTCGGCCTTGACCGCCTTGTCGAGCGCGATCACCGCATCGGCGGGCCTGCCGAGCGCGAGCTGCGCGACGCCGAGGTCGCGCCACACCACCGGATTTCCGTCGAGCCTGTCGGCGCGCGCGAGCATCGGCTCCGCCCCGGCGGCATCGTTGGCAGCGAGCTTCGCCGCGGCGACGATGGACAGCGCGTCGACGAGCAGCTTTCGCGAGCGCGGCGTGCTCGCGAGCGTCTCCGCTTCGCCGAGCGTCTTGATCGCGGCCTCCGCCTGACCGCTGGCGAGCTGCGCAGCACCGGCGATCGTCCGGATCACCGCGTCGTCCGGCAGATCGGTGAGGATCGGCACCAGCCGCTGCGCCGCGGCCGGAGCATCGCCGCTGGCGAGCAGCGCCTCGCCGAGCTCCGCCCACCAGTCGGGATCGATCGCGGGCGATGCAGGCGGTCCGATCTTCTCGAGCGCCGCGAGCGCCACCTTCGGTTCGTTGGCTCTGCGCAGCACGAACGCGTAGCGCACGGTCCATCGACGGCGCGCCGGCTCGAGCCGCATCGCGGTCTCGAGCTCCTTACGCGCCTCCGCGAGGTTATTGCGCGCGGCGTACGCCTCGCCGACGAGCGCGTGACCGGCAGCGCTCGCGGTCGGCGCCTTGTCGAGATAGCGCCGACCTCGCTCGAGCGCCGCACCGGTGTCGCCGAGTGCGAGTGCGCACTGCCCGTCGACGAGCCAGACCTCGGGGCGCGTGTCCGCCACCGGCTCGAGCTCGCGGATCAGCACACGCGCACGCTTGCAGTCGATCGCGGCCGTCGCCCACGCGACGCCGATCCGGGCTCGCAGATCGGTCCTGCGCGCCTCGGCCGCCTGCTTGAACAGCGTCAGAGCCTTCTGCGGCTGGCGGAACCGCAAATAGCTGTCGGCGAGATCGATGCGGTGCCGGCTGTCCTCTCGCGCGAGCGCTGCCGGGCGGTGCGCGAAGTAGAGCTCGAACGATGCGATCGCATCGGGCCACTTGCCCTGCCCGTGCCAGTGATGACCAAGGAGGAGCTGCGCGTCGTAGCGGTTCGGGTTCTTCTTGGCGACCTGCAGGAGGATCGGTACGCCGGTGGTGCCATCGCCCGACAGCACGAGCTGCGACCCGAGCGCGGTCAATACTTCCTCGTCGTTCGGCGCGAGGGATTGCGCGCGCCGCATCAGCTCGATGCCCTGCTTGTACTGCTTGCGAGCCGCGTGAACCG
This sequence comes from Deltaproteobacteria bacterium, assembly GCA_013813765.1. Lineage (GTDB taxonomy): Bacteria > Myxococcota_A > Polyangia > Haliangiales > Haliangiaceae > JABFXX01. The sequence continues at coordinate 16,200 of JACCRC010000519.1, forward strand.
CCGAGCGCAGCACGTACGCCTCGACGCGCCGCGGGTTCAGTGCGATCGCCTGATCGAGTGCCTTCGCGGCGTTGTCGAGCTTGCCGGCCCTGAGCGCGGCACGCCCTTCGTCGACGAGCGCCGCGCTCTCGTCCTCGCCCTGGTTCGGCCGCTGCGCTGCCGCCGGAGCGGCCAGGAGGCAGATGGCTGCGAGGACCAACCTAGTACGCATAGCCAACCTTGACATAGAGCTCTCTCCCTTCGCCGGGAACGCGAGGCACGGTTTGCACGTCGGGCAGGGTCCGGTCGTAGTCACCGGGCGCGGGCATCAGGTCTCGCTTGCCGAGCAGATTTCGCGCGCTCGCCGTGACATCGAAGCCGCGGATGTTCGGTGCGTAGACAGTGAGGTTCATGCCGACCCACGCGGGCGAGTCCGGTGAGTCGTTCCCGAGCTCGTCGGCGCGCGTCGGCCGCGGACCGATGGCGACCGCTTCCGCCGACACGTGCGCCCTGCCCCACAGCTTCGGCGTCGACACACCACCGCTCCCCGTGATCGCGGGCGCGTTCGCGACCGCGCCGTAGACCAGCGCGCCGGTGCCGTCCTCGGTGCCGACCCGCGTGTACGCGGCACCGCCGAACGCGTACCAGCCACGACTGTCGCGGTACGAGAATTCGGCCTCGGCGCCGGCCGAGACGTAGCGCGCGACGTTCTGGAACTGCAGCGCGTTCGGGTTCGTGTCTGCGGGCACCTGCTCCACGATGCCGCGGGCGTCCCAGTAGAAACCGGAGATTCGCGCCGACAGCCCCGGTGTCGGCTTCGCCCACACGACCGCCTCGAAGCTGCGGATCGTCTCCGCGCGGATGTCGCGGTTCGCGAGGAAGTCCGAGCCGTCCTCGTAGTAGCCCTCGTACGCGCTCGGGTTGCGGAAACCCTCGGCGTAGAGCAGCTTGATCCCGTACTTCTCCGGCTCGGCGACGAACAGCGCCGCGCGCGGTGACAGCCGGTCATCGAGCTCGGAGTTGCGGTCGTAGCGCAGGCCACCGGTGAAGCCGAGCCAGCGCAGCGGCTGCCCGTCGACCTCGGAGTAGACGCCCTCGAGGTCGTAGTTCAACGGGACATCGATCGTGTCCGCGGGATCCTCGCCCCGATAGAACGCGGTCGAGCGCGTGCGGTTGTACTGGGCTTCGGTGCCGGCGGTGACGCCGAGCTTGTCGGGCACCACGATCTCGTAGCGCCCGCGGACCTCGGCGCCATACGTCTGCCCACGGCCCGTGCTGTCGAGCGGCGTGAAGTGATCGGCCCGCGGCGTCGGGTCGTATGCGGGAGCGCTGTCGCTGAACTTGTACTGGTTCGTGTACGCGCGGACCGCGAGCGCCAGGCGCTTCGAGACCTGGCGCGTGTGACCGCCCTCGACGAGCAGGTGCGTGTTGTACTGCTCGTAGGGCGACAGCATCGGATTGACATCGTAGGGCGCGAACGGCGACTCGCGGCTGTATCGCGATGCGCGCACCTGCGCGAAGCTGCCGCCGTACGCGCCGACGATGCCCGCGATGAACGAGCGCGACCCATCGTCGTCCAGGTTCGCACCGTCGGGGATGTCGAGCGTCAGCGTCTCCCCGATCCGGTTCATGAAGTGAACCGAGCCACGCAGCTGCTCGTGGATGTCACCGACCGCGAAGCCGGTGCCCGTCGTCACGCCCTGGATCGAGTTGATCGCCGCGCGTGCCCACGCCCGCGGTGTGTCGCCGGCTCCCCGGGTGACGATGTTGATGATGCCGAAGAATGCGTTCGTGCCGTAGACCGACGACACCGGACCGCGGATCACCTCGATGCGAGCGATGTCCTCGATCGAGACGATCGCGTCGTAGCCGAGGCCCGCGAACGCACCCCACGCCTCGTTGATGCTCGCCCCGTCGACGAGCACGAGCAGCCGGCTGTTGAAGTCGCCGGGAATCTGCATCCCGCGCACGCCGATCGAGTAGCTGAGCCGGTTGTCGACGAGGTACGTGCCGGCGACGCTCGCGATTGCCTCGCCGATCGTGCGGTAGCCAAACCTCCGGATCCGATCGCCGGAGATGACGGTCACCGCTGACGCGACGTTTCCGAGGCTCTGCTCGCGCTTCGCGGCGCCGACGACGACATCCTCTTCGGCCGACGACGCCGCGAGCACCGTCGCCGAGCTCGAGGGCTCGTCCTCGGCAGGTGGCAACGGCGGTAGATCGTCGACATCGACGACGGGACCTGCCGCACGCGCGATGGGCGCAGCCAGCACGACCATCAGCGCGAGCGCGAGCCTAGTGCGAATAGCCCACCTTCACGAAGACCTCGCGGCCCTCGCCGGGAAGCTTCGGAACGATGACCGCGGGTGCCATCTCGGGGAACCGATCGAAGTCGCCTGGCGCGGGGACCTCGTCTCGCTTCCCGAGGATGTTGCGCACGCCGAGCGTGACGTCGAAGCCCTTGATGTCGGGGACGTAGATCGTCGCGTCGAGCCCGAGCCACCCTCGCGAGCTCGGCAGCGGATCGCCGTTGTCGTCGGGCCGCGTCTCGCGGCGGCTCACGAACACTGCCGCGGCCGAGATGTGTGCGCGGTCGAGCAGCTTCGGTGTGGAGACGCCTCCTGCCGCGGTCACCTTCGGCGCGTTCACGACGTTGCCATACTCGACCGCCGCACCCGCCGCGCCGCTGCCGACCCTCGCGAGTGCCGCGCCGCCGAACGCGTACCAGCCCCCGCTCGTGCGATACGTCGCCTCGGCCTCGACGCCCTGCGTGACATAGACGCCGACGTTCTGGAACTGCAGCAGCGTGTCGTCGGCGGGATCCGGAAGCTGCTCGATCACGTCGCGCGCCTTCCAGTAGAACGCGGAGAGCCGGGTCGAGAGACCCGTGATCGGACGCGCCCACAACACGCCCTCGAAGCTGCGCACGGTCTCCGGCTTGATGTTCGGGTTCGCCGAGAAGTCGACGCCGTCGGCGAAGTAGCCCTCGAACGCGCTCGGGTTGCGGAAGCCCTCTGCATAGAGGAGCTTCAGGCCATATTTCTCCTCGTTCGCGAGGAACAGCGCGGCGCGGGGCGAGATGCGGCTCGCGATCTTCGTGTTGTTGTCGAACCGCACGCCACCCGTGAAGCCGAGCCACGGCAGCGGCTGGCCATCGAGCTCCGAGTAGATGCCCTGGATGCTGAAGTCGAGAGGAACGACGACCGCGTTCGCACGATCGCCTTCGGTGTACGAGCGGCTCTCGGTCTGGTTGTAGTTCGCTTCGGCGCCGGCGGTCACCCCGAGCTTGCCATCGGCGCGAAGCTCGTAGCGGCCTCGAACCTCGGCGCCGAGCGTGCGCGCATCCCCGTAGTCGAGGAAGACGTCGTCGGTGTAGTAGATGCGATCGTGGTAGCGATACAGGTTCAAGTAGCCGCGCCCCGTGACCGTGAGCCGCTTCGACAGCTCCCGCGTGTGCCCGCCCTCGGCGAGTAGCTGGTAGTTGAAGAGCTCGAACGGCGGTGTGTTCGCGGGATCGCTGTCATATGGCGCGAACGGGATCTCGCGCACGCTGCGATACGCGCGCACCTGGCCGAAGCTACCGCCGTACGTTCCGGCGACTGCAGCGATCACCGTGTCGCCTCCGTCACTCTCGAGCGGCCTCGTCGGATCGATCTCGTCGATCCTCGCTCCTTCACCGATCCGCTTCAGCACCAGCACCGAGCCGCGGATCTGCTTGTCGACGCCACCCTGTGCGAACCCGGCCGTCGCCGAACCGCCGCTGATGCTGCCGACGCCGAGCCGTCCCCACGCGCGCGAGCCTTCGAGCGCACCGCGCGTCACGATGTTGATGATCGCGAAGAACGCATTGGTTCCGTAGACCGCGCCGACGGGCCCGCGGATGACCTCGATGCGGGCGATGTCGTCGATCGACACGAGCCCGTCCCACCCGACACCGCCGAACGCGCCCCACGCTTCGTTCACCGTGGCGCCGTCCACGAGCACGAGGATGCGGCTGTTGAAGCCGCCGGGGATCTGGACGCCGCGGATGCCGACCTGGTTCGTGAGGCGCGTGTCCTGGATGTAGACACCCGCGACGCCGGCGAGCGCCTCCGCCACCGTGCGATAGCCGAACCGGCGGATGCGATCGGCGGTGATGACCGTGACCGCGGAGGCCACGTTGCCGAGGCTCTGCTCGCGCTTCGCGGCACCGACGACGATATCCTCCTCGGCGGTCGCCGCCGCGAGCACGGTGGCGGAGCTGGAAGGCTCGTCCTCGGCGGGCGGCAGCGGCGGCAGGTCCTGAACGTCCACCGCGGGTCCGTCGGCCCAGGCACGCAGCGCGACTCCCTGGCTGAGGACGACGGCGAGGATGATCGCGCGTCGTACGTGAGGGGTCATGCAGCTCCGCGCCCGGCGATCTGCGGGCTCGACATCGGCGGATCGAACTGACACAGGACGAACGTGACGTCGTCGTCCGCCGCGGTGCCCTCGCCGTAGTTGTCGAGCGTCGTGACGAGCCGGTCGCGCAATGCGATCAGTGACTCCGACGTCTCCAGCGATTGCCCGGTCAGCGTGTTGCGCAGCCGGCGATCGCCAAACAGCTTGCCCGCGGCATTCGCACGCTCGACGACGCCATCGGTGAAGCACACGAACAGATCACCCGCGCGCAGCTGCAGCGAGCCGCGGCGGATCTCGACGGCGATGTTGCGATCGCCGAGCGGGTTTCCACTCGCCGCGATGATGCTAGCGTCCTCGAGGATCCGAGTCTGGCCTAGCTTGATCACGTACGGGAAGTTCTGCCCCGCGTTCGCGTAGTGAAGGATCCCGTTCGTCGAGTCGAACACCGCGGCGAACGCGGTCATCAGCACGTTGTGATCGCCGACCTGACGGATCGCGGCGTCGATCGCGCGGAGCACTTGCTCCGGCGTCAGCAAGCGCTCGTCGATGCTCGACAGCGCCTCGACGGCGCCGCGCGCGGTGGCCGCGATCATCGCCGAGTGGATGCCGTGGCCCGTGGCATCGCCAATGACGAGCAGCATGCGGCCGTTCGACAGCTTGCGATACGTCCACCAGTCGCCGCCGCAGCTCGACGCCGGCTGGCAATACCCGACGACCTTGAGCGCGCCATGTTCATCGAGGGTCTGCGGCGGCAACATCGCCTGCTGCACCTGGCGAGCGAGCGACATCTCCTTCTCGAGCGATGCTTTCTGCGCCTGCTCGACGAGCAACCGCCGGATCTCGTCGGCCATCTGATTGAACGTGCGCGCGAGGACGCCGAGCTCGTCGCGTCGCCCCTCGGGTACGCGTGCCTTCAGGTCGCCGCCGGCGATCCGGCGTGCCTGGTGCGTCAGCGCCTTGATCGGCTTCGCGAGCTGCATGCCCTGCAGCGCGGCGAGCACGATGCCGATCGTCAGCACCATCAGCGACACCAGCAGCACGCGGTTTCGTGACGCGGCCGCGCGATCCTTCGCAGCGGCGAGCAAGGTCTGTAGCTCGCTGACGAGCCCCGCCGTGGACACGCCCATCCGCACGGTGCCGCCGAGCTTGACCGGAGAACCGTAGACCCAGTCCGTCTCGGTGCCGGCCTGCGCGTGGACGACCTCGCCGTTCTTGATGCCACCCGCGAGCCGCTTCTCGAGCTCGGCAAGCTTGTCCTGCTCGGGAGCCTTCCCGGTGCGCGCGACCGCGGTGCCCGTGCCGTCGAACACGACGAGCCACTGCACGCGCTTGTCGCCCGTGACCTCGTCCTCCTGCAGCGCCTGGTCGATCAGGAGCTGGAGATCCGCGTACTGGCTGTTCGCGAGTGGCAGGTTCACCGAGGTCGCGATCGCGAGCACGACCAGCTCGGACTCGCGGATGATCGAGCGCTCCCCCGCCTGCTTGCGGACGCTCATCTGCGTCTCGGTCAGCTCCTGGATCGACCTCTGGCCAAACCAGGCCGCAGTCCCCACCGCCGCCGCCACCACGAACGACGTGGCGAGGATCAGCTTCACCGAGATCGGAATCCCGGCGCGGGGTTGACGCGGTGCACCCACGACCTTCGATCGTACCGATCACCTCGGTTCCAGGCAATCGCTGGACCCGGCTTAGGGCGGTCTCAGCCGGCCGGTCGCGAACGCGCTCGCCACGGCGACGGAGAACAGCTCCTCCAGAGGCCGCGCCACCGCGTCGCCCTCGAGAAGCCGCAGCGCGGACGCGATCGCCTCGATCGTCGACACCATCCCCGTTCCCGGCGAGTTTCTCAGGCGCGCGGCGGGTACCGGCACGTCGGGCAGCCGGAGCAGCGGCAGTCCGCGCAGTGCCGATAGCTTCCTGAACATCCGGCGCGCCTGCGACCAGGTCGCATCGAGCACCACCAGCTGCCGGGGCGGTGGCACCGGCGCAGACATCCTCGGCTCGCCCGCGGGGAACAGCACCCACGCTCCATCGAGCGGTGGGAGCTCGGTCGGGCCGGTCATCCCACCGTGATCGACGAGCACGCTGTTCGGTAGCGCCTGGTGCGCGAGCCGGCCGGTGTTCGACGACCGTGTCGTCTCCCCGTGGTGCCGGACGATCACGATGCGCGTCGCGGTGACGACCGTCGGGATCTGCGCGCACAGACACACGCGCTGCTGGAGCAAGCAGCGCGTGCAGCGCTCGAGGGCAGAAGCCACGAGCTATCTACAGCAACGGAAGCCGACGTTCGGGAAGAAGAACGCGTCGTTCGCGAGCGTGAAGTTCAGGCTGCATGTCGTGCCCGGCACCTCGTTGTTCGAGGCACCGCCTCGCAGCGGGTTCTGACCCGACCCGCGCGCCTGCGTCCATTCCTTCACGTTGCCGCTCATGTCGAACGCGTCGTTCGTCCCGGTCTGGTTCGCGAAGCACGCGGGCAAGCTGCCCGTCGGCACGATGCCGTCCTGATCGCCCGCGGCGACCGGGTCGGTGTCGAAGTCGTCGGCGTTGCAGGTCGTCGGCTGAGGCGTTCGCGGGTTGGTCTGGTAGGCCCACGAGTCGTCGAACGTCGGTGCCGTGGTCGCCTGTCGCGAGATCGCGATGGTGTCGACAATCACGCCGTCGTCCCGCAGGTAGATGCTGAACGTATGCGTGCCCGCGGCACCGCTCGTCAGCGCCGGACCCACAACCCACTGCCACGTATCATTCAGCGTCGTGGCAACCGACGTGCCGTTCGCGGCACCGGCGGTCGCTCCGGGATTGAGTCCCACCCACACCGAGTTGCCAATGTTGACGCCGATGCCGATCGTGATGCCCACCGTGCCGTTCACGTTCGCGGTGTCATCCGTGAAGGCACCAGGGTCCGCGACTGATCCGATCGCCACGCTGAGCTCCGTGGTGTTGGCGCCAGCGACCTCGTACTCCTCGACAAAGCCGTTGGCGGGCGCGCCCACCGCGACGGTCGAGCTAGCCGTGAGGTTCCACGCGCCAATGGCGAACACGGTCATCGGACCGTTGAGCGTGACCGCCGGCGGGTTCGGAGCATTGGTGGTCGTGTTCGCCACGCCGCCCGAGACAATGTTCGCGGTATTGAACGATCCTGCGCGCATCACATTGAGGCCGGTGACGTTGCTCGTACCGGACGACACGTACGCTTGGTAGGTCTGCGCGCCGGCCACCGTGGCAACCCGGTATGCCACCGAGAGGCGACCGTCGTTGGCGCCGTCGTCCAGGGTCGTCGAGATGATCTGCGTGAAGCCGGCCTGGATCGTATGGGTGGGAATCCCGGTGACGGTGGTCGGGCTCCACGTCGTGACGATCACGAGATCGCCGACCTGCGTGGCCGCATTCGCCGTGCCGGTCACGCCCGCGACCGGAGCTGTCGGGGTGCGCATCACGTTCGTGGTGCTCGGCGCCGGGGAGCGCATGCGCAGCCACATCCGGTAGCTCGTCGCCCCCATCAGGCTCAGCGAGTAGTCGAGGCGCGATGACTGCGTCAGCGCATTCGCGGCCACGAGCTGCGAGAACCCGGTGTCGGGCACCTGCATCGCGGTCACGCCGTTGAAGTTGGTGGGCGAGATCCTGGTCCACGTGCGACCGCCGATCGTCGTGTTCGCCAACGCGTCCTCGGCCTGGATGAACGTGAAGTCCGTCGTTCCCGTCGTGGCCGGCCCCGTGACCGGATACGCCGGCTTGGGTTCGCACATGTGCTGCCACTCGGCCTCCGAGCACAACCGTGCGCCGATCGAGGCGCACGCATTGACCGCGGTCGGGTAGTTGACGTTCGTCCACGGCTGCACGCCCTGGCGCGAGCACGCGACGTTCTGCAACGTGCCGGGGTTGACCGTGCCGGAGTCCGGTCGCGATGCCTCGTACTTCATCATCTGCACCGCGAGGCCCGGAACGTTGACCCACTCCTGACCGGGGAGGTTGCCGGTCGCGGCGCCCTCGTCGGTCTGGCCGTTGCAGTTGTTGTCGATGCCGTCGCAAGATTCCGGCGCGGCACCGGTGCCGACCTGCGTGTACACGCAGACCGCGGGACCGTTCAGGTTCATCGAGTCGCACTGGAACGTGCCGCTCGAGCGACACCCGCCGATCATGCCGTTGTCGCAGGACTGGCCCTTGTTCGGCTGGCCCTCGTCGATCCGGCCGTCGCAGTCGTTATCCTTACCGTCGCACAGCGTCTCGGGGACGATGATGCCGGGGTTGCCTGGCATGTTCGGCATGTTCAGCGAGACGTCCGGATCGGTGTACGTGCACTTGAAGCCCTGCGCACCGAGGCACGCGCTCGTGGTCGCGCCCATGCACTCGCCGACGTTGAGACAGAGGTTCGCGGGCGGCGTGAGCATCGCTTCGGTCGTGTTCGGATTGCAGTCGTTGTCCATGCCGTCGCAGACCTCGTTGCCCGAGATCGTGCACGGGCCGTACTCGCAACCGTTGGCGACCATCCCGTCGTTGTTGTGGAAGCCGGTGAAGCACGCGGCGATCGTGCAGCCGACCGGATTACCGCCGCAGCCCGCGAACGCGTTCTGCGCCGCCAGGTTGCAGGAGTTGCCGCACATCCCGCAGTTCTGCGGGTCGCTCATCAGGTTGAAGCCGTTCGTGTTGTTGCCGTCGCAGTCCTGATCGAGCGCGTCGCAGAGCTCGGGCGACGGAGTGATCGCACCGACGCACGTCGGCGTGCCGCCGACGCACATCAGGTTGCCGATGTTGCACTCGCCGGTGTTCGTGCCGGTCGGGCACGGGCCGATCACGCCGATCATCTCGTCGAACTTGCCATCGCAGTCGTCGTCGCGGTTGTTGCACGTCTCGGGCTGGCCACCGACGGTACCGCTCGCACCGACGCACTGGATCGTGCCGCTGACGCAGCGGTTCGTACCGGCGACGCACTCGCCGACGCTGGTGCCGCACACCGCGCCGCCACCCGGATCACCATCATCCGGCGTGCCGTTGCAGTCGTTGTCCTTGAGATCGCAGATCTCGGGCATCGGCGGCTTCGTGCACGTGATCACGCCGTTCGTGCACTGCTTGACGCCACCCATGCACTCGCCGACCTGGTTCTGGCACTGATCGCCGACGGTGGGCAGCGTGCCCTCGTCCGTCATGCCATCGCAGTCGTTGTCCTTGTTGTCGCAGACCTCGACGCCGGTGTTCATGCAGTTGCCACCGTCGCCGCCGTCGCCGGCATCGTCATCGCCGCCGTCGTTGCCGTCGAGCGAGTCACCGTTGCCGCCGTCACCGAGCACGCCGCAGTTGAGGCAGTAGTCGTTGACGTTGCACGACAGCGTCATCGACGAGCTGCCGATCAAGAGGAGCGCGGCGAGTGCCCGCATCCAGGCGCGATTCACGAGGCACCTCCGTCACGGCGACGGCGTCGTGTGGTGGCGAACAGCGCGAACGCGAGGCCGAACGCGAGCGTGCCGCCCGCGCCACTGCCGGCGTTGCAGCCGCCACCACCACCGGTCGTGACGTGCTCCTCGATACCGGCATCCGGCAGGAACGTCGCCGGGTCGTAGCAGGTGCCGCCCTTGCAGAGCTCACCCGGGTTCGGGCACGTCGTACCGACGCACGGATCGTCCTTGCACATACCGCCGTCGTTCTCGTCGCAGAACTGACCCTGCGGGCAGGTCACGAACGCGCACGGGTTGTCGATGCACTTGCCGGTGTTGTCGTTGCAGGCCTTGCCGAACGGGCACGGCATCCCGCACGGGTCGGACTCGCAGACGCCCATCCGGCAGCGCTGGCCCGCCGCGCACGTCACGTCGGCGCAGCTGCCGAAGCAGGTGCCACCGACGCAGTACTGCCCCATGCCGCAGTTCACGCCCTGGCACGGGTTCGAGACGCAGACGCCGTTGATGCAGTTCTCGTTCGCCGCGCAGCGATCCGGGAACGTCGTGCAGTTGTCAGCCTTGCACTCGCCCGTCGGCCGGAAGCAGACCGTGCCCGGCGCGTTGCAGGTGATGACGAGCGGATCGCAGGCCGCCACGCAGACGTGATCGTTCGGGTTACCCGGGCGCGGGCGGCACACGATCTTGTCGGTCGGGTTCAGCGGGTCCTGCGGGCAGGTCACGTTGAAGCACGGATCCGCGAGGCAGAAGTTGTTGATGCACGTCTTGCCCATCGGACACGGGAACTCGGACTGGCTGCACGGGAACGCGCACTGGCAGCTCGTGCACGTGGCGCCCGTGGCGCACAGCGTGCCTTCGTCGATCTGACCGTTGCAGTTGTCGTCGGCGCAGTTGCAACTCTCCTGACCGACCGGATCGCCGTCGCAGACCTCGGCGCCGTTCTCGCACTTCTCGACACCGTTGCAGACGCCGGCGCTCACGCACGGGCAGTCGTCGGCGTTGTTCGGGATGTTGTCGGGGCCGTCCGGGTCATCGCAGGCCCAGTCCTCGTCGGTCATGCCGTCGCAGTCGTCATCGATGCCGTTGCACGTGTCGTCGTCCGGTGCCGGCGTGGTGCTGCACTGGCTCATGCCGTTCACGCACACGAGCTGACCGGTACCGCAGCCCATCGAGCAGTCGGCCGGCTCGCAGGTGCCCATGTTCGGCATGCCGCTCGGGTTGTCGCAGCTGGGCGTCATCGGCGAGCCCGCGCACTGGGTGTCCGTCGTGCACGTGACCGGCGGCGTCTCGTCGACGCGACCATCGCAGTCGTCATCGAGGCCGTTGCAGATCTCGGTGACCGGCTGCTGCTCGTTCAAGCACGCGCCGAACGTGCCGTTGCCGTTCAACGGGCAGGTGCGGATGCCGGGATGGCAGATGCAGAGCGCCGGTCCAAGCATCTCGCAGCCCGTCATCGGCATGTGCACGCCGCCCGGGTTGTTCCGCGGGTCGAGCGCGGGGAAGCCGCCGTTCATGTTCGAGCACGCCTGCGTGAAGCCGTCGGCGTTGCCGTCGCAGTTGTTGTCGAGGCCGTCGCAGATCTCGGTGCTCGGCGTCTGCGCGCTGCACGCGCCGTAGCAGCAGCCCGCGCCGGTGCAGGTGGGGCTCGGGTTGCAGCCGGCGGCGCCGATGCACGGACGCGAGCCGAGGCAGGTGCCGGTGCCGCACGGAAGCGGCGGGACGCCGTCGTCGGCGGTGCCGTTGCAGTTCTCGTCGAGGCCGTTGCAGATCTCGCCCTGCGGGATGCAGTTGCAGCCGCTGACGTTCTCGTCGACCAAGCCATCGCAGTCGTCGTCGATGCTGTTGCAGCCGAACGGGACCTCGTTGTTCGCGTTACCGGGCGTTCCCGCCGCGGTCGGATTGCAGAGCAGACCCGACGGGCTCGCGATGCACGTGCCGGCGACCGTCGCGCCCGCGGCGTTGACCACGTTGCACGCGTTGCCGGCCGAGAGGCCGTTGCACGCGGTCTGGCCCGAGTTGCACGAGAGGCCGGTGCCATCGGTGCGGCAGACGTTCGCGCCGTTGACGAGGCACTTGCCCTGGCGGCCGTTACTGCACGCGGCGGCCTTGCCCGGGAAGTCCTCGTCGACGAGCACGTCGCAATCGTCGTCGAGGTTGTTACAGGTTTCGGTCTTGATCGCGTCGGCGAGGATCTGGCCGATCGCGAGCTGGAGGCTCGTCTCGTCGTTCGCGTAGAAGCCCTCGCTGACACCCGCGACGTCAGGAGCTCCGCCGGCCTGAGCAATCGCCTCGATGTCGGTGTCGGGTCCGTTGATGCCAAAGCCGATCGCCTTGGTCTGGATGGTGTAGCGGTTCAGGCCGCACGCGAGGTTGTTGCGCGTACCGCCGACGCAGCGCCGGTTCGTGCACGTACCACCGGGGCAGGTGAACGTCAGATCCGTCGTGAGCATCGCAGCCGCCGCGGCGGGCGCGTTTCCGCCGCACGTCTCGTCACCGTCGGTGAGGAGGATCGTGATGTACGGCCGGCACTGCGAGAGGCAGCAGCAGTTCGCGCCAGTGCAACCCGCGGTCGCATCGCACGTCGTCGGGTTCGAGTTACACGCCGGCCCCTTGCCGGGCTTTGGAAGGAACGACGAGTCGATCGGATCGGTCGCGATCGGAGCAAATCCCGACGAGGCCGAGGGCCAGATCGTGGAGCCGTCCGTCGCCTGCAGACCTTGCCAGTAGCGGTGTGCACCGCGAAGCGCGCCACCGAGCGGCGTCCAGCTTCCGGCTCCCCAGACCTCCGGCCGAGCCGCGAGCGAGGTGCCGGGACCTCCGCACGTTCCGCACGAGAAGTCCGTCCACGCACCCGCCGCATCGTTGCCGCCGTCGACGAGACCGGTGAGCATCTCGGAGCGCGCGTCGCTCGCCATGCCGGCAGTGCAGTTCACGCCGCACGCGCCGATCGCGCTGTTGCAGTTGCATGCGCTGCAGTCGACACCGGACGTCGTGCACTGATCGCCGCCGCCACCGGCGATGTCGCCGTTGGCATCGCACGACGTCGAGAACGTCCCGCCCGCGGTCTCGCGGAAGCGGCCGAGCGCGAACACCATGTCGCCATAGCTGTTGACGATCTTGTTGATCGCGCAGCGTGCGTGGTTGAGTCGATTGTCGAGACCACCACACGACGGAGGTCCGGCCCCGGTTGCCGCGTTCATCGATCCCGACGTATCGAGGATCATCACGACATATGGCTTGAGCGGATCACCCGCCCAGGCGTTCGACGTCGCAAGGATCATCGTCAGCGCGGCTACCCCAAGCCACGCGCAGCGTTTTCTCATGGTGGCCCATCATATAAGGGCCCGACGAGGTTTGGAAATGTACGACTGGTAGCGTTTGGGGTAGCGGCGCCGATCTGATCACGCTCGGTCCTACATCTTCTCACCGCCTAGGTCACCGGCCGAGCAGCGACCGGCCGACCACCTTGAGGGTGAGGATCGGCTTCACACCCTCGAAGATCGGCAGCACCTGCGCGTCGGCCACATAGCGGCTGATCGGGTACTCCTCGGCGTAGCCCCACCCACCGTGGAGGAGCTGCCCCAGCTGGGTGACCTCCACGGCCACGTCACAGCTGAACAATTTCGCCATGGCGGCGAGCGGAGCGGCGGCGCGCTCGTCGGCGTCCATCCCCGCTGCAGCGGCATAGGTGATTCCCCGGGCCGCGACGAGCCGGCTGGCCATCCGGCCGAGGTGGTAGCGGGTGAGGCCGAAGTCGCCGATGGGCTTCCCGAACTGCTTCCGCTCGACGACGTACCTCGCGGTCTGCTCCACCGCGGCCTGCGTCACACCACAGGCCCGACCACCGGTCTGGAGCCGGCCGGCCGCGAAGCCCGCCATCTGCAGCGCGAACCCCCGCCCGATCCCTTCCTCGCCGCCGACGACCTGGGCGTCGGGCACGAACCACTTATCGAAGGACAGCGTGAACGAGTGCATGCCGCGATACCCGGGCGTGCGATCGGCCTTGCCGCTCAGCGTGCCGCCGCCCGGCTGGGCGACGTCGAACTCGTGACCATCGAACCGTGGCTTGTCCACGATGAACAGGGTCAGGCCGCGCGCACCTACACCCGGCTCGGGATTCGTACGCGCGAGGAGTGCGATCACGTCCGCGCGGCCCGCGAAGGTGCACCACGCCTTTGCTCCCGTGATCGTGAAGCCGCCGGGCGCGCGCTCGGCGCGGCACGCGACGCTCGCGACATCGCTGCCGACGTTCGGCTCGGTCACGGAGATCGCGGCCATCACCTCCGCGGCCGCGAGCTTCGGGAGCCAGGTCTGCTTCTGCTCCTCCGTGCCGCCGGCGAGCAGCGCCTTCGCGAGGATCTCGGGACGCGTGATGAGCGAGCCGGCAGCCGCGAGCGACGCGCGCGACAGCTCCTCGGTGGTGAGGATCATCGCGAGGTTTCCGAGCTCGTGCCCGCCGTACTTCTCCGGGATCGCGAGGCCGAAGTATCCGAGCTTGCCCATCTCGCTGATGAACCGCTCGGGCACCAGCTCGTCGTGGTGATGGATACGCTCGGCGTGCGGCAGCACCTCGCGCTCGGCGAACGCGCGGACGTTCGTGCGTACCTCGGTGAGCATCTCGTCGAGCGGCCACGTGAGCGAGCGCAGATCCGCCATCACTGCGGCGCCGATCGCCTCGACGGCAGCAGGCTGGATCCCCGCCGTGATCGCGGCCGCAGCGGCGCCGTCGTACGCGAGGGCTCCGAGCCCGAGGACACCAGCGACGGGAGCGAGACGATGCGGGATGCCGGCGGCGATCTCGGCCGCGGCGACACGTGCGATCTCGGCGAGCTCCTTTGGCGCGCGCGCGAGCTCTTCGATCACGCGGGCCTCGGTGCCGACGTACGCCACGCGCTCGACGGCGACCTGATGATCGTCGATCGCCTCGCCGTTCCTCGTCAGCGTGCGCGCTGCTTCGATCGCCTTGTCAGCGAGGGCCCGGGCGGCGGAGGAGATCGCATCGCGGTCATCGGCCATTCGTCTCTTTTACCTCATGAAGTCAGCTCGGAAAGCATGCGCGAGAGCTGCCGCGTGTAACCGCCGCCGAACAGCACCGCGTGCGCCGCGACGGGATACAGCTGCCAGAGTTGAACGCGACTCCGCCAGTCGGGAGCGAGCGGCCACACCTCGCTGTACGCGCCGACGAGTAGCTCGCTCACACCGCCGAACAGCATCAGCATCGCGAGATCGATCTCGCGATGACCACCGTAGACGGCCGGATCGATCAACACCGGTGCGCGGTCGCAGAACGCGACGTTGCCCCACCAAAGATCGCCGTGGAGCCGCGCTGGCCGCTCGGGTGGACCGAACCGCTCGGGCCGCCGTGCGAGCGCATCGAGCCCCGCATCGAGATCCGTCACGTCGATCCGCCGGAGCTGTGCGATCAACGGGCGCAGCCTTCGCTCGATGTAGAACGTGGCGAAGTCGGCCTCCGGCATGTTGTCCTGCGGAATCGTGGCGAGATAGTTGCTGCGATCGAGGCCGAACGTTGGTGCTCCGAGCGCGTGCAGCTGCGCGAGCCCACGGCCGAGCTTCTCCTCGCTGTGACGATCGCGCTGACCGAGCTCGAGCCACTCGAGCGCGAGGAACGTGTCACCGACCGCGATCACGCGCGGCACGCGCAACGTGCCCTCGCGCAACCAGGCAAGGCCGGCTGCCTCGGCGGCGTACATCCCCGGCGGTGGTGCGCTGTGCGACTTCACGAACACGAGCGTCCTGTCGGCGAGCTCGACGCGCCGAGCTTCGTTGATGTCGCCGCCGGCCACGGGCTCGGTCCGGACGATCTTGCCGAGCACCGTCTGGAGCTCGGCGCGGCTCCGCGCGTTCATCGCAGCTGCTCGCGCACGTGGGCGAGCAGGCCCGCACATGCACGCTCGCACTGATCGAGGACCTCCTCGAAGCCAGCGTCGCCGCCGGACCATGGATCCGGGACCTCGGCGTCGTTGCCCGCGCTCGGATCGAAGCTGCGGAGCAGCACGATCGGCGGCGTCGTGCGGCCGCCTGCGAGGCTCTTCAGGTGACGGAGGTTGTTTCGGTCCATCGCGATGACGAGATCGTAGCGATCGAGATCCGCGGCGGTGAACTGCTGCGCGAGGTGAGTGAGCTCGAGGCCGCGCTTGCGTGCAGCCGCGCGCGAGCGCGAGTCCGGCAGCTCGCCGACGTGATACGCGCCGGTGCCCGCGCTGTCGATCGCGATCCGATCCGCGAGGCCGGCGTCGGCGACGAGCTTCGCCATCACACCCTCGGCGGTCGGCGATCGGCAAATGTTGCCAAGACAGACGAAGACCACACGAAGACGATCCGTGCTCAAGAAGGTGCTTCGCCCGCGTCGAGCTCGCCGGTCCAGTACAGATAATCTCGCCATGCGTCGGGGATCGATCGGAGCGAGATCCGGATCGCGACCGCGGGCACCCAGTTCGGCTGCGTCGGTTGCACGAGCAACGTCATGCTCGCCTCGCGCGGTGTGCGCCCACCCTTGCGGCGGTTGCACAGGTAGCAGCAGGTCACGATGTTCGTCCACTCGGTCGTTCCGCCCTGCGAGCGCGGCACGACGTGGTCATAGGTCAGCTCGCTGATCGACGCCTTCTTCGCGCAGTACTGGCACTTGTAGTTATCGCGCGCGTAGATGTTCACGCGCGAGAACTTCACGGGTCGCGCGTGACGGCGGAACGAGCGGAGTAGGCGCACGACCGCCGGCACCTTGATGATCACGCTCACCGAGCGGATGTCCTTGCCGTACTCCTCCAGGACCTCGACCTTGCCAAGGAACAGGAGCGTGATCGCGCGCTGCCACGAGATCACCTTGATCGGTTCGAATCCCTGGTTGAGCAGCAGGGTCTGCGCTGTGTCCATCGGAAAACCCTCGAACACGAATGTAGCATCCACGTTCCGCCGCGCGACATTTGGCCCTCGCGTGCGATCTCGGGCACATAGGGTCCTGTGGGCGAGAACTGAGATTGAAAACGATTTTCAAGAATGATAACCATCCATGGTGTCGTCGCTCGCGGAGATCTCGCTCGGCCAGACCGCGAAGGTCGTGGCTGTCGAGGGTTCGCGCGCGTTCCGGCGCCGCCTGCTCGAGATGGGGCTGATTCCCGGTACCGACGTCACGATCCTCACGGTCGCGCCGCTCGGTGACCCGTTGCAGATCGAGGTGCGCGGCGGCCAGTGGTCGATCCGCCGCGCCGAGGCCGCGCAGATCCAGGTCCAGAAGTGAGCGTGCGCCCTCAGCTCGTCCTCGCCGGCAACCCCAACGTCGGCAAGACCACTCTGTTCAACGCGCTGACCGGCTCGCTCGCGAAGGTCTCGAACTATCCCGGCATCACGGTCGATCGCTACAAAGGCGAGCTCGACCTCCCCGGCGGCGTGGTCGCCGACGTCACCGACCTGCCCGGCACCTATAGTCTCAACGCGCGCAGCGGCGAGGAGCAGATCGCGCTCGAGGCGATCGGGGGCCTCGACGGCGCACCACAGCCCGACGTCGTCGTGGTCTGTATCGACGCCACGCAGGTCGCGCGCTCCGCCTATCTGCTCACCCAGATCCAGGAGCTGGGGGCGCGCTGCGTCGTCGCGCTGACGATGGTCGACGAGGCCAAGGACGCCGCGCCCGATGTCCCGGCACTGCGCGCACTGTTCGGCTGCGAGGTCGTCGCCGTTACCGCGCGCACGCGCGTCGGTCTACCCGAGCTGGTGGCCGCGATCGATCGCGCGCGACACAAGGAGCGCGCGAGCGTCTGGCGGTGGACGCCATCGCCCGCGCTGCGGGCGCACCTCGATGCGGTTCGCGAGGCGTTGCCGGCGGCGTGGCGCACGGGGCACGGCGACGACGCACTCGCGTTGTGGGCGTTGACCTGCGTCGACGGCGAGGACGAGCTCGAGGTGCCCGCCGAGCTACGGAACGCGACCTCCGGGCGCACGCTCGATGCGCAGTCCGACGACGAGGCGGTGCTCGCGCGCTGGAAGTGGCTCGACCGCGAGGTGCCGAGGCTCCTGGCAAAGAAGCAGGTCGACCGCCGGCTCACGCAGCGGATCGATCGGATCCTCATGCACCGCGGCCTCGGCTTCATCGCCTTCCTCGGCGTGATGACCGTCATGTTCATGTCTCTGTTCTGGTGGTCGGAGCCCGTGATCGATCTGATCGATCGCGCGTTCAAGGCCGCCGGTGCCGAGCTGCACGGCCGGCTCGGCGAGGGGATCTTCACCGACTTCCTCGTCGACGGCGTGATCGGCGGCGTGGGCTCGGTGCTCGTGTTCCTGCCGCAGATCCTGATGCTGTTCCTGTTCCTCGGCTTCCTCGAGGACTGCGGCTACCTCGCGCGCGTCGCGTATCTGATGGACCGCATCATGCGCACGATGAACCTGCACGGCCGCGCGTTCGTGCCGATGCTCTCGGGGTTCGCGTGCGCGGTGCCGGCGATCATGGCGACCCGCACGATGGAGCGCCGCCGCGACCGCATCCTGACGATGATGGTCGTGCCGCTGATGACGTGCTCCGCACGGCTGCCGGTCTACACCTTGATCATCGCCGCGCTCATCCCGGGCTCGGGGCTCACGCAGGCACTGCTGATGGTGGGCATGTACGTGTTCAGCGTGGCGACCGCGCTGGCCGCGGCGTGGGTGATGTCGAAGACGGTGAAGCCGCTCAAGGCGAAGCGGCTGCCGTTCCTGATCGAGCTTCCGCCGTATCGCTGGCCGCGGTGGCGCGACGTGCTGCGGATGATGTGGAGCAAGTCGAGCGTGTTCCTGCGCGAGGCGGGCACCGTGATCCTCGCGTGCTCGATCGCACTCTGGGCCCTGCTCTACTTCCCTCGCGAGCTGCCCGCGGACTCTCCGGACTACGACGCGCTGATCGAGCGCGCGCCGACCGACGAGGCGAAGCAAGCGCTCAAAGACGAGCGTCAGGCGCTCCAGCTCGAGAACAGCTACGGCGGCCGGCTCGGTCATGCGATCGAGCCCGCGATCGCGCCGCTCGGCTTTGACTGGAAGATCGGCATCGGCATCATCGGCGCGTTCGCCGCGCGCGAGGTCTTCGTGTCCACGCTCGGCGTCGTGTACGCGGTCGGCGGTGAAGCCGACGAGGCCTCCGAACCACTCCGCACCGCGCTGCGCGATGCCAAGAAGCCCGACGGCACGCGCGCCTACACGGCGCTCGTCGGGCTTTCCCTGATGATCTTCTTCGCGCTCGCGTGCCAGTGCATGAGCACGCTCGCCGTCGTGAAGCGCGAGACCGGCGGTTATGCGTGGCCGCTGTTTCTGTTCGCATACATGACAGCGCTCGCCTACGTCGTCAGCCTCGCCGTCTATCAGGTGGGTCGGCTGCTCGGCTTTGGGTGATACCCTGGGAGCTATGCGCTGGCTGTGCGCGGCGATGCTGGTGGGGTGCTACGCCCCGTCGCCGACCAGTGGGCTGCCGTGCTCGTCGGGCGGAGACTGCCCCGCTGGTCAGAGCTGCGATCTGGACCGCCACCTGTGCTTGCCGCTGGCGGTCGACGCCGCGGGGGACATCATCGGCGACGGCCCGACCGATAGCTTCGTCGTCGATCCGGGTGCGCCGTGGGCGGCGCCGCAGCCGATGACAGCGGTGAGCTCGACCGCGTACGAGACGGATCCGGCGCTGAGCCCCGATGGCCTCGAGCTGTTCTTCTCGAGCGATCGGATGGGCACCGTGGGCGGACTCGACATCTATCGCGCGACCCGGGCGGCGACCAGCGATGCGTTCGGTATGCCGTCGCCCGTGGCCGAGCTGCAGACCACGGCGGACGAGTCGGCCGCCGAGCTCGGACCCGACAGGCTCACGATCTACTTCCGCCGCTCGAACGACATCTACCGCGCCTCGCGGAGCTCGGTCGGCGCGACGTTCACGAACATCGTCAAGGACGAAGGGCTGTCGACCGCGTTCAACGACACGAATCCCGCGTTCTCGGGCGATTCGCTCGTCGCGTCCACGACACGCGAATTCTCGTCGCTGGATCGTGATCTGTTCCTGTTCTCGCGCGCGACCGCGATGGGGGCGTGGAGCGCACCTCAACCGATCAACGAGGTGAACACACCGAGCTCCGACAGCGGCGCCGCACTGGATCTGCGCGGCACCGCGATGGTGTTCCACTCGGACCGCCCGGGCAGCCTCGACTCGAGCGACATCTACATCACGACGCGACCGTCGACGACAGTGCCGTTCGGGTCACCCGTCGCGATCCGCGAGCTCAACACCACCGGTAACGAGTCCGACGCGACGCTCGACGCGAGCTGGAAGATCCTCGTGATGGAGCGCGAGGGCGACCTCTACATCACGACGCGCTAGTCCTCGGCGGGTGCCGGCGGCGGCACCGGTGGCCCCGAGCCGATGCCATAGCCGGCGAGCTGCGCTCGGATCTTGTCCTTCTCGTCCGTATCGACCTTTGCGAGCCAGCCCTTCAAGAGCTCGAGCGCGCGCGCGCGCAGCGTGTCGCGGTTCGCGATATCGGCGGGCAGCTCCATCATCCCGAACGCAGGCGCCTTCGCACCTGCGAGCGCGGCGTACGCCTCGGCGAGCCGGTGCGCGGCCGCCGGATCGTCCTCGCGATCCACGGCGTGGGCTTCGATCTGCTCGGAGAGCCAGGCACCGATGTCCATGGGCCGAGCTTACCGCGTCAGCTTCCGGTACTCGTTGATATGTCGAATCGCTGAGCGAGAATCGCCTGACTGATCGAACAACGTGGCGAGATTGTAGTGGGCCTCGGCGAGCTGAGGGTCCAGCTCGAGGGCCCGGTGGTAGAGCGCGATCGCGTCGGACTCCTTGCCCGCGTCCTGCGCGATCACGCCGAGGTTGTAGTAGGCCGTCGCGTCGGCGGGATCGAGATCGAGCGCGCTGCGGAAGCAGTCGTGCGCGGCGTCCGGATCGCCGCTCTCCGCGAACAGGCGGCCGAGGTTGATCCAGGCCTCGGTGGTCTCCGGGCGCAGGCGAAGCGATCGCCGATACGCATCGATCGCTGCGACCGGATCGCGCTCCTCGAGATCCATCGCGCGCGTCATCCATTGATCCGCGGTCGCAGGCGGCACGGCGACTGGGACGACCGCATCGGTCGTGCGCGGCAGCTCGCGCAGCTCGCCGGTCGGTGCAGGCACCGCCGAGCGCGGCGTATCGAACGCGAGCGAGAGCTGCCCGGAGAGGGCCGTGTCCTGCGCACCGCGGATCTGGACGGTGCCGGCGCGCGCCTCGACGGTGAGCTCGGCGATCGACGTGCCCGCAGGCAGCTGCTGCTGGATCCGCGCGAGCTCCTTGCGCACGCGCGGCAGTGGTAAGCCCGCGTCGATGAGTGCCTTGACGGTGCGCAGCGCAGAGAGATCTCGGAACGACAGCTGTGCCGGCACCGCGCCTGGTGTACCGACGAGCCCGTCGCGAATGCAGCTGCGAACCGCCGACTCGGGAAGCCCGATCAGCTGGGCTGCGTGCCGCGCCGAGTAGCTCGTCCACATCGCGCGGCGACCATATCACCGTGCATGCTTCATCATCCACGCGGCGATCGTCTCCGCGAGCTCCTCGAGCACCTCGGCGTGGGTGCGTCCGGAGCGCACGAGCACGTCGAAGCCGTGATCCGCACCGTCGACGACGTGGAGCGTCGCGCGGCGGCCGAGCTTCTTGATCACCGGCCGCAAGCGCGGCAGCGGCGCGAGGTCATCGCGGGTGCCCTGCACGAACAGCAGCGGACCGCTCGCATCCGCGAGGTGATCGGCGCGCTCGATGCCCGGCTTCTCCGGCGGGTGCAGCGGGAAGCCGAGGAACGCGATGCCGCACAGCTCCGGCAGCGGCTCGGCGGCGTGCGACCGCGACGTCATGCGCCCACCGAACGACTTGCCACCGGCGAACCGCGGCAGCTCCGGCGCGAGCCTTGCTGCTTCGGTCCACGCCGCGCGTACCGCGGCTTCCGCGATCGCCGGCGGATCCGGCCTCGGCTTCCCGGCCGCCATGTACGGAAATTCCCAGCGCAGCGTCGCGATGTCGCGCGCGGCGAGCGCGGTCGCGATCTCCTCCATGAACACGTGGCGCATCCCGGCCCCGGCGCCGTGCGCGAGCACGAGCAGCGCCCGCGCGGCGGCAGGCCTCAGGAGGAGCGTCTCCACGCTCCGACGTTACCGCCGGCGCAGGCCGACGACGTTGAGGTGGCCGCCCTGATCGCGTGCGACGTGCACGATGACGGGAGGCAGCTCGCGATTTTCGCGCTGCACGCGGAGCCGCACGATCGTGTAGTCATGTGCGCCCGCGGCCAGCGGCACGTCGGCGCAGGTGCGGCCCTTCTCTCCGTTGCGCAGGCTCGTCGCGAACGAAGTCGCGTTGCCGCCGTGATCGTAGGTGTTGATCGCATACATCGTCGGTGCCTCGGTGAGCATGTACGAGAGCGAGAGGTCGGTGAAGCACAGGCGCGCCTTGTCGCCAGCCTGGTCGACCGCGAACAGATCGAGCGGCGCCACGCGATCGAACCAGTAGCGGCCGGTCATGCGCTGGCGCTTCAGCAGCGTGTCGATCATGTACTGGCGGCTGACGGGGTCGGTGAGCTGCCCTTCGTCGACGATCGCCGCGATCTCGTGCGGCTTGAACCGCATCACGATCTTCGCGCCCCAGAAGGCATCGAAGCGATCCTTGTCGCGCAGCGGCCAGTACGGGTTCATCGAGTGGTAGCCGTCGGGCCGGTAGTGCTCGGTGTCGAACATGCCGATGCCGCGCATACCTGTCAGGGTTCGCCCCTCCCAGGACCGTGCGCGCAGCCCCAACGTGAACAGATTACTGAACGCCTCGCCGAACTCGAACGCGAAGCGATTACCGGCCGCCTTGTCGTGGTCGGTCATGCTCATGACACCGAGCGCCTTGCCGAAGTCGATGAGGTAGTGCGTGACGTACCCGTCCTTGAAGGAATCGAACGTGTTGTCTTCCTTCATGTCCACGTGGTCGACCCACGCGAAGAGCGGATACTGGCCGCGCACGCTGCGGCGGCGCTCGTGCGGGATCTTGTCGTTCGGATCGTCGCCGCGGACGCCTTCGCGCGCATAGGGGCCGAGCGGAGCTCCGGAGATGAACAAGCTCGCCATCGCGCGGATCGAGCCGTCGTCGCGGTGATAGACGAGCTTCAGCGCCGCGTCGAGCTTCGCCTCGTCCACACCCTTCTTGCGCGCCTTGTCACCGAGCTTCAGATCCTCGCGACGGATGTAGCCGAGGTAATCCTCGGGCACGTTGTACCCGGCGGCCCACACCAGGCGGTGCACGATGATGTGTGCGGCGGTCTCGGCCTCCGGAAACGGCGCCATGTCGAACTTCAGGAGGAACTTGCGCTTGAGCGCGTCCTCGAACGTGAAGCCGAGCGACATGCCGCCGACCTTCATGCCGGTGATCGTCCACGGACGATGGTCGAACGGGCTCGGGCTGACGTTCGGTCCGCGCTTCAGCTCGTCGAGCGTGAGATCGCGCATTCCGATCCGGTTCGTGAACCACGTCGAATCCGGTACCTCGTCGATCGAGTTGATGTCCTCGACGCGCTTCGCCTTGCGCAGCTCCATCGCGCGAGTCCCTCGACGCGCGAACACGAAATCGACCTTCGTGAACAAGCGATAGAAATCGCGCTTCTTGGGCGTCGCGGCGAGCGGGACCTTGTCCTCGACGCGCCACACGGGCGCTTCGGGCTGGAACCGGATCGTGCCGACGGGGCTGGACGATGCACAGCCGGTGACGAGAGCGAGAGCGACAGCAACGAGGATGTGACGCATCAGAACCTCCCGACGCGATCGCGGCGGCCGAACGCGGGCGAGAACACGAGATTGAACGAGAAGTTTCCTTCGCGAGACATCGCGATCTGGGTGCGCATGAGGAACGTGTTCCTCGTGTGGACCTGGATACCGATGCCGTACCCGAACCGGATGCGATCCGTGTCCTTCGTGAGCTCGTCGAACGAGTAGAGCGGCTCGCCGACGTCGAAGAACGTGAACGCGGACGCGTTGTGCATCAGGGGCCACGTGTACTCGGCCGTGGCGAGCACGACCACGCGGTCGCGGAACCGGCCGCTCGTATAGCCGCGGAGGAACTCCGAGCCACCGAGGCGAGGGAGATCGACGAACGAAATCTTACCGTCGGTGCGCCCGTCAGTGCCGGCAACCGCATCCGCCAGCACGCGCAGCGCGAGCGTCCGCGTCCCCCTGTAGAGGTCGAAGTAGCGCTGCACCTCACCGCCGTAGCGAATGTAGCTCGTCGGATCGTCCTTCAGACCGCGGCCGATGCCGCCGTGGGCGCGCACGAGCCAGCCGGTGCCGTCGATCGTCTGCGTCGCATACTGGGTCGACGGGCGACGGCTGTCGTACGCGACCTCGTTGTCGACGTAGATGTTGTTCAGGCCATCGTCGAAGCCGATCAGCTTCGACGTGTCGTAGCGGACCGTGATGTCGTCCTTGTCGGAGCCCCCGAACTCGCGCGTCATCCACGCACCCGACAGTCGCGTGGTCAGCTCGTCCGTGAAGCGAACCTTCACGCCGACGACGTTGCGCATCACGTCCTGGGAGAACCGCGATTGCAGCGCGACATCGGTCACCGTCGGATCGATCGGCATCTCGAGCGGTGTCGCGATCTCCTTGTGGTCGTTGCCAATGCCGTAGAACTTCTCGCGGGTGCGGCGCTCGATGCTCGAGTCGGCATCGATCCGGACGCGTCCAAACCGCTTGCCGGTGTTCCCGCCGATGCCGAGCGCATAGCGGAACTCGCCACCGTAATTGGCGCGCAGGGCGATCCGCTCGCCTTCGTCGAAGATGTCCTTGTAGAGGACACGCGCGCCGACGGTGAACCCGTAGGCAGATTCATATCCGGCGACCGGATACACGCCAAACTTGCGGTCGTCGGTGAACGTCGCGTCGACGAAGCGGTTGCGGAGGTCGTAGCGCTCGTAGACGTACACCGTCCCGCGGATCGGCTGAACAGCGGCCCAGAACACCAGCTTCGGCAGGAACAGCAAGCCGCGCCCGACCGTGCGCAAGCGCTCGTTATCGGACTGCTCGTCAGCGACCGCGATGCCGGAGGCCTTGTCGGGTGGAGCTGCTTTCGGGAGGGGCGCCGGAAGGTCGGGGGGCTCCTCCGCCACCGGTTCTTGCGGGCTGGGCGGCTCATTCGCAGTCACGACCGGCTGGGCCATGGCGGGGCCGGCAGCCAGGACGAGTGCGAAGATCAGAACTAGGCGCATCGGTATGGTTCGCAGGCTCTGCAGACTGCGTACCGATCGTAAGAGGGGGTTTGCGGCCACTTGCTCCACGGTACCAGCACCCAACCGCGCGCTGGCGCACACTCTGCTATCGTCTGCGCGCTCCATGACTCGCACGGTCGCGCTGGTCCTTCTCGCGTCGTGTCACGTCACCACGCAGACCGAGGTGACGCGTCCCGCGACCGAGGAGATCGTGCAGCACCCGGAAGGGGCCATCGCGCACCGACCGACGCTCGTGCTGTCGGAGAGCGGTTCGCTTCGGTTCGTGCAACCGCTCGAGTGCCCGACCGAGCGCGTGGTCTCCAGCTCGACCGCGATCGAGCTCGAGACCAGGCCAAACCTCGCGACGTTCGTCGTCGGTGTGATCGCGACGGCTGTCGGAGGCGTGATGACGGTCGGCGGGATCGCCGGCAAGGACTCGGCGGCGAACCCCATCACGTATGCCGGCGTCGGGCTCCTGCTGGTCGGCCTGCCGCTCGCGATCGGGCCGTGGACCGGCCTCGGCAAGCGGCTCCGCGACGGAGGGACGACGAAACCCACGCGTGCTCCCGGGGCAAGCGTGCCGTGCGGTGCGCGTGGACTCGCCGCGAAGTCCGCAACGCTGACGATCCGCGGGCTCGAGGTCCACGGAGCGGTGTGGCAGGACGGAACCTTCTCGGTCTCGCCCTACCAGATCATCGATGCATACGCGCCGACCGCGATCAACGCCTGGGACATCTCCGCGATCGTCGATGCGGAGGGTGGCGCGCGCACGATCGAGGCGGTGATCGATGGCGGACAGCTCGCGAAGTTCGCGCCGCAGTTTCTCGCGCGTGCCGACTTCAACGGAAAGGTCGAGCCGTTGCGGCTCGTGCCCGGCATGGTGCCCGGCACGTTGCGCGTGAGCCTGACGACGACGAGCGCTGGCCCCGCGCTCCGTGTGGTGCTGCCGGTGAAGAACGACGGTCCCGGTGAGACCTGGGGGTTGCGCGGACAGATCGCGTCGCCGACGAAGTCGGTCGACGGGCGGATGCTGTACATCGGTCACATCGGGAACGGCCAGACCGTCACCCGCGAGCTGCTGATCCCGTTGACCGTCGCCGCCGCCGACGTGATCCGCGGCGCGACCCTCGATCTCTCGATCGAGCTGCGCGATGCGCACGGCACAGCCCCGGCGAACCCGGTGCGGTTCCGCGGCAACGTGCTGAACGACGCCCCGCGATGAAGGTCGCGATCGTCGGCAGTGGCATCGCCGGCCTCGGTGCCGCGCGAGCGCTCGCGACGTGCCACGACGTCACGATGTTCGAGGCGGCCGACCGCGCCGGCGGGCACGTCTACACCGTCGACGTGGGCGGCATCGCCGTGGACATGGGCTTCATCGTCTGCAACCGCGAGCGCTATCCGCTGTTCTTCCGCTTGCTCGGGGAGCTCGGCATCGCGACTCGACCGACGACGATGTCGTTCTCGGTATCGCTGCCGCGCGAGGAGCTCGAGTGGGGCAGCGAGAGCATGTCATCGCTGTTCGCCGACCGCCGCACGCTCGGGTCGCCGGCGCACTGGCGGTTTCTCGCCGAGGTTTTCGGGTTTCTGCGCCGCGCACGCCGCGATCTCGATACGGGCATCACCGCGCTGATGTCGCTCGACGAGTACGTCGGACTGCGCACGAGCCGCGAGCTTCGCGACCGCTTCATCGTGCCGCTCGCCGCAGCGCTGTGGTCGCTCGCGCCGGAGCGCTGCGGCGCGTTCCCTGCGGACACGTTCCTGCGCTTCCTCGAGCAGCACGGCATGCTCCGCGCGGTGCGACCGCTCGCGTGGCACACGATCGTCGGTGGCAGTCGGTGCTACGTCGATGGGTTGCTCGCAGCGCTGCGCGGACAGCGCTTCGCACTGGAGCTCGGGACACCGGTGACCGCGGTCGCTCGCGATGCACGCGGCGTGACGGTGACCGCCGCCGGGCGCGAGCGACGCTTCGATCGGATCGTCCTTGCCACGCATGCCGATACCGCACTGGGGCTCCTCGCCGCGCCGTCCGCCGACGAGCGCCGTGTGCTGGGCGCGTTCCGCTACAGCGCGAACACGACGGTGCTCCACCGCGATCCGGCGTTCATGCCGCGCCGCCGCGCCGCCCACGCCGCCTGGAACTACGTCGCGGATCCGGATACCGCGCACGTCAACGTCACGTACTCGATGAGCCGGCTGCAGGGGCTTGCGGCCGATCCGCCGTTCCTCGTCACGCTGAACCCGCGCACCCGGCCGCGCGACGTGCTGCACGAGGTGGTGTTCACGCATCCGCAGCTCGACCGGCATGCGCTCGCTGCGCAGGCCGAGCTGCCGCGCCTCGGCGGGACGCACCGCACCTATTACGCCGGCGCGCACTCGGGGTTCGGCTTCCACGAGGATGGTCTGCGTGCGGGGCTCGCGGCCGCGGCGAGCCTCGTTGCCGACGAGCACCGGTGCCACGCGTGAGGCGATCGGCGCTCTACCCGGGCGAGATCGTGCACACGCGCCGCGACTCGATCGCGAAGCGGAAATTTCACTATCCGGTGTTCGTGGCGTCGATCGATCTCGCGGAGCTGCCGGCGCTCGACCGCGAGCTGCGCCTGTTCTCCCACGGCGGGAGGAACCTGTACGCGCTCCACGATCGCGACTACGCGGGCGGTGCGGCGGGACTCGCCTCCGCGCACGCGTCGCTGCTCGGCGAGCACGGGATCCCCGCGCCCGCGCAGGTGCGGCTGATCACGAACCTCCGGGTCGCCGGTTACGTGTTCAACCCGGTCAGCTTCTTCCTCGGCTACGCCTCCACCGGTGCACTGATCTCGGTGGTCGCCGAGGTCAACAACACGTACGGCGGCCGCCATCGCTACGTGCTCGGGCCGGAGCAGCGCATCGCCTCGACGAGCCAGCGCATCGGCTTTCGCACGCCGCGCGAGCTGTACGTCTCACCGTTTCTGCACGGCGACCGCACGTACGAGCTCTGGTTCGACGCACCGATCGACGGCGACGCGCTCGCGATCACGATGCACGTCGATACGCTCGCCGGCGAACGGGTGTTCGTCGCGCACCTCGCCGGACGGCGCCGCGCGCTCACCGATCGAGCGCTGCTCTCGGCCGCGGTCCGCTATCCGCTGATGAGCCTGCAGGTCATCGGCCTCATTCACCTCGAGGCGATGAAGCTGCGCTTCCTGCATCGGGTTCCGTACCGGCGGCCGGGGGCTGACCACCGGCCACTGGCCGAGTGACTCAGGCTGACTTCTTCACACTGAGGCGCGCGAGCACGTCCGGATACACCGTTCTCAGCTTGATCAGCAGCTCCTCGCTGTTGCTGGGGACGCGAGGCTCCGGCTTCGGCTCTTCGCTCGGCACGGACTCGCCGGTCTCGATCATCGGCCACAGCTGCGCACGCACGTCGGCGGGCAGGATGCTCTCGAGATACTCGAGCGCGGTTCCGCGCAGCGAGGGCTCATCGGTCTGCACCGCGTGGAGCGCGATCCGGAGCGGCTCGGCCGGGAGCACGAGGCCGAGCACGCGGAACACGTGCTCGAGGTTACTCGGCGATCGCACGTCGTCGTCGGTGGCCTTGACCAGCGACGGATGCGACGCCTCGACGAGATCGTGCACGACATCCCGCGAGCGCCACTCCTGCGGATCGGTGCCCAGCTCGCGCCGCACCGCCTCGAACACCTCGTCCTTCGAGACGTGCCGGAGGTGACCGTCCGCCGCGAGCTTCGCGAGCATCGCGCCGGCACGATACCGAACGTCGAAGCTCGGATCCGCGAGGCTGCGCCACAATGCCCACACCGCGAGGTCGGGATGGCCGTGGAGGATCACGCCGGGGAGCCGCCGCCGCACGGCAGGTTTGCTGTCCGGGTCGAGCAGTGCGTCTGCGATCACGCCGGTCGCATCCTTCGCGATCGAGATCAGCGACGTCATCGCCTGACCCGCGACGTCGTCGCGGCCGACCAGCTCGATCAGGTGCGTCGCAGCCTCCTTCGGCATCGGCTTCGCGAGCGCGCGCCGGATATGATTCACGTCAGGAGAGCGCAGGTCCTTGATCACCTCGACCACCGCGTCGATACCGCCGACCATGTGCGGCTGTGTCGCCTTCCGCTTCCCCGTCTTCCTGCGCGATCGGACACGCAGCGGGACGAAGTTCGGGCTCGTCGGCATGCCGTTCAGGCTGACCCACGGCTCGGCGGGATCCGTGTGGATGTCGTCCTTCACCTCGTCGGCGCGCTCGAGCAAGCTCTGCTCGAGCGCCTTCGTGTACGCGCGGGGGAGCCTCGCGGCGAACATCAGCGCCAGCACGCCGGCGACCAGGGCAGCCATCAGGAGCGTCGTGCGCACGTCGATGACCGACACGAACACGATGAGACTGACGACCTGTGCACCGAGGATATCGCCGACCTTGTCCGCGCCCACGTCGAGCACGACCTTGGTCGGGCGCTTCTTCTCCTCGGAGAGCGGCGCGTACAACAGCTCGTACGAGGAGCGATAGAGCGAGTTACGGATGACGAGCTCGCCCGACCGCGCGACCGCGGCCGACATGGCACCCGGCACGAGCAACGTGAACACGCCGAGACCCGACATCACGAGCGGAAGCGTCGCCACGGAGCGCGGAACACCGAGCCGTGCGATCAATGGTCCAGTTAGCGCGAGCTGGAACACCGCCGTGATCACGTTCGTGATCGTGTAGAACAGTGCGAGCGAGCGGAGCAGGCTGTCCTCCGCCGCACCGGCGACGATGTCGGCCTTGAAGACGTAGTCCATGATCCCGGCGGCGACCGCCGTGAGCACGACGATGAGGCCGATGTTGCGCAGGAGCGGCTGCTTGGCGGCGTCCTTCAGCGTCGTGAGCGGGCCCTCGCCGGGCACCTCCGCGGGCTTGTCGTGCTGGATGCCTGCACCGAACGTGTAGAGCGCGATCGCGCAGACTGCCTGCATCACCGCGAGGACGAGGAGCACCATGTCGGCCGGCAGATAGACGGCCGTACGCTCGGCGATCACACCGCCCATGATGCCGCCGAGCGTGGCGCCCATACCGATGCGGCCGATGTGCCGCTTCGCGGTCTGGACGTCGAACCGCTCGTTGACGATCGACCAGAACCCGCTCACGAGCACCGCCGCGGCCGTGCTGAGGTGGATGAACACCATCACGGCGGCGGGCCGGGGGAAGCTCTCGAGCAGTAACCACTCCACGACGAGCATTGCCGCGGAGAACAGATTGGCGAGCGGCACCAGCCGGGCCGGGCCGAAGCGGTGCAGCAGGCGCCCCGCGACGAGGATCACCGGCAGCGACGTCACCGCAGCGATCGCGATGAACAGCGGCAGCCACTTGATGCTGAAGTTCGACAGCAGGATCGCGTCGCGCGCCGCCTTCGAAGCGACGAACGCCGCGATCACCATCACCGCGCTTACGGTCGCGATCCTCGCAGGACGTCGCTCCGGGTCAGAGGCAGACATGTTCAGTGCGAGGCCGTCCCCGCCTCCCCTTCCGTGGTCTTCCCGTTGGCATCGGCGTTCGCTTCCTGCTTCGCGACGAGCTCGTCGTGGAGCTTGCCGGTGTAGTGCGCGAGCACCAGCCAGATCGCAGCGAGGCCGACGTTCATGACAGCGAAGGCGCGGATCCCGAGCCCGAGGACCTCGACGAACAGGGCCACGATACCGAGGCCGGCGATCACGTCACCCAGGCGGAACACGAACGTGTCGATCGCCGCCTTCGCCTTGAACTTCACCTCGCGGCGGGTCGGCAGGAAGAGCGCCTGCTTCACCGTGTTGTTGAGGGAGTAATCCACGCTGTTCTCCGCGGTCTTCGCGATGCGGACGTACGAGAGATTGATGAACAGGATCATACCGAACCAACCACCGAGCACGACGAGAGGCATGATGAACAGCGCGCCGCGCACGCCGAGCTTCATGATGATACGCGTGACCAGGAGAGCCTGGAGCAGCGCCGTCACGATGTTCACGACCGTGTAGTAGCTGGAGTAAAACGCGTTGATGTACGCTCCCGGGTCCGCCGTGGCCTTCGCGGCATCCACGACGATCTTGCCGACCACGTACTCGCCCGTCGTGTTGATGATCGTCGAGATCAGCACCATCGCCGCGATCAGGCGCAGGTAGCGGTCCGCGAGGAGCAGCGCGAAGCCGCCCCGCTTGCTCATCGGCTCTTCGGCCTTGGCAGCCTTCTGGCTCTTCACCCTCTCCCTGCGAGCGCGCTCGCGGATGTCGACGACGCGATAGAGGAGGATCGAGAGTCCGAGACCCGCCATGGCGACCAGCATCATCCCGGTGACGCCGAGGGAGGAGTGCAGGAAGCGGGGAACGAACGCACCGACGATCGCGCCGAGGGTCGCACCGATGCCGATCACGGCGAACAGACGCTTGCCCTCTTCCTCGGTGAACAGGTCGTTCGTGAACGACCAGAAGTTCGAGATCACGAGGACGCTGAAGATGCCGACCCACAGGTAGAACGCGAGCCCGATCGGAGCCCGCGCCTGGGCGAGCACGTAGAACCCGACGAGGCAGCCCATGAAGATGAGCTGCATCGTGGTCAGGAGACGGAGGCGGCTCACGCGACTCGCGAGCCAGCCGAACGCCGGCACGATTCCGAGCAGGAGGATCGTCTGCCCCGCGGAGGCGTATGCCTTCAGCTCGGCGCCGCCGCCCAGGAGGATCAGCGGCTCGCGCAGAACCTTGAGGAGGTAGTAACAGGTCAGCAGGACGAAGACGTTCAGCGCCAGGAGCACCACCGTGAGCGCCTCGTGGCGCTTCACCGGAAACAGGCGGTGGAAGAACGAGGTCTCGGAGTCCCGCCCCTGTGGCTCGCTGATCTTGCTGAGGTCCATTGCGACCGAGCACTGTAGCAAGGGTCTCGCCAGGAATCCCTGAGAGGATCCGCCCTCACCCTCGGAACCCCGTGACGATTCGAGAGCTCGCCGAGCGGTACCGCCCGGTGTGCGGTTCTGCCGATCGGGTGTGCGCCTACTCGCGGCGGAGGCCGACGACGGCGAGCTTGCCGCCCGCAATCCGGGCGACGTGCACGCGCACCGGCGGCCGCGCCGAGTCGCCGCGCTGCGCGGCGATGCGGACGATCGTGTAGCCGTCGCGGTCAGCTCCGACCGGCAAGCTCGTGATGCACGCTTGCCCCCCGCTGGTCTCGACCAGCGGTTGCGATTGGATCTGCTTGCCCGCGTAGTCGTAGGCCGCGACGCGATACCGCGGAGTGCCGCTCTCGAAGCCGTAGAGGTACTCGAGGTCGTCGAAGCACAGCCGCATTCCGGATTGATCGCCGGTCACGGTGAACCGGTCGAGCGGCGACACCTTCTGGAACCAGTAGCGCCCGACGATTCGCTGCCGCTTGATGAGCGTGTCGAGCATGTACGTGCGCGCACCGGGATCGGTGAACTGCGCCTCCTCGATGATCGCCGCGAGGTGCTCGCGCGTGAACCGCATCGCGATCTTGGCGCCCCAGAACCCGTCGAACTTGTCGACGTCCTCGTACGGGAAGTAGATGCTGTTCGGCTTCCAGCGCCGCGGGTCGAAGTTATCGGCCTCGAAGATCGCGACCCCGCGATACGGAGGCTGCTCGATCCTGTCCCACGGCCGCTTCCAGGTCCCGAGCGTCAGGAACGTCGCGAGCGACGCGGCGAAGTCGATCCGGTAGGTGAAACCGACCGTCTTCCAGTTGTTCGAGTTGTTCATCACGCCGACCGACTTGCCGAAGTCGATCAGGTAGTGGACGACGTGTCCGCGGTTCTTGTCCTTCTCGCCGTTCGGGAGCTTCACCGGGATGTACGTGTCGAGGGTGTTGTCCTCCTGGAGATCGTTGTGATGGATCCACGAGAAGATCGGAACCTGGCCGCGGATGCTCCGGCGGCGCTCGTGAACGATCAGATCGTTCGGATCATCCTTGCGGGTGCCCTCGCGCGCGTATGGGCCGATCGGCCTGCCTGGAACGAACCGGCTCAGCAGCACACGGTAACGACCGTCCTCGGTCTTGAAGACCATGGAGAGCGCGCGGTCGACGCGGTCCGCGGTCAGCGCGGTCTTCTTGCCGAACGAGTCCTTGAGCTTCGCCTCCGGATCCACGGTGATGTCCGAGCGCTTCAGGTAGCCGATGTGATCCTCGGGCACGTTGTATCCGGACGCCCAGACGATCCGGTGGCCGATCACGTGCGCCGCGGTCTCCATCTCGGGAACGTCGGGCAGATCGAACTTGAGCAGGAACTTCGCACCGGTAGCGTCCTCGGCGACGAAGCCAATGGCCGTGCCGCCGACCTTGGCGCCGGTGATCTTCACGGGGAGGTGGTTGAACGGCGAGTCCTTCTCGTTCGGTCCCTTGCGGAGCTCGTCGGTCGTCAGGTCGCGCACGCCGATCCGGTTCGTGAACCATGTCGAATCGGGCACCTCGTCGAGCGAGTTGACATCGAGCGCGCGCCCGGACGGTGCGAAGTCCATCGCCCGCGTCAGCCGGCGCACGAAGAATCCGTCGACGTGGTAGAGCGTGCGCAGGTACTCGCGCTCCTCCGGCCTCTTCTCGAGCGTCGTCGCGTCGTTGACCTTCCAGACGGGCTCCTGGGCTTTGTAGCGAAGCGTCCCCGCCGCCGGGCGCGCACACGCCGAGGCGCAGATCGCTGCAATGAGGATCAGGCGCGTCATCTCAGTACCTCCCTGCGCGCTCGCGCCGCCCGAATGCCGGCGAGAGCGCGAGCTCGAAGAACACGTCGCCGCTGCGGGATGCCGCGAGCTGGGCGCGGAACAGGAACGAGCGGTGGGTGCGCATCTCGATGCCGCCACCGAACCCCATGTGGTAGCTCCGCAGCTCCGCCACGTCGTCGAAATCGTTGAACGCCCGGCCGAGATCGACGAACGCGTAGCCGCCGAAGTAGTTGCCGAGGTCCCAGGCGTACTCCGCAGTCAAGAGCGACACCCCCTTGTCGCGGAACCGATCACGTGGATAGCCGCGCAGGAAGTCGGCACCGCCGAGCCGCGGCAGATCGATGAACGAGATCTTTCCATCGGTGCGGCCGTCGGTTCCCGCGACGCCATCGAGCGATGCGCGCAGCGTCAGCACACGGCTCCCCTGGTAGAGATCGATCAGGCGCTGGACCTCGCCGCCATACCGCATGAAGTCGGTGGTGTCGTCGCCGACGCCCGTCGCGCGTCCCGCGAAGACCGACGCGTACCAGCCCGTCGCGTCCATCACCTGCGAGATGTAGCGGCTCGTCGGCCGGCGCGAGTCGTAGATCAGCTCGGCCTCGACGTAGACGTTGTTGACGCCGTTGGCAAAGCCGATCAACCGGCTCGTGTCGTAGCGCTCGGCGATGGACGGGCCGACCACGGCGTCGCCGAACTCCCGCTTCGCCCAGGCGCCGGTCACGCGCAGCTTGAGGTCACCGACGAGGAGCGTGTCGACGCTCCCGACCGCGCGCGTGATGTCCTCGCGGAACCGCGAACCGATCGCGTCATCGGAGGTCTGCGGATCGATCGGCATCTCCGGGAGCGTGGTCTCGTCCTCGTTGCCGATGCCGAAGAACCGCTCGCCCGGCCGGCGCTGGTAGCGGAGCCCGAGCGTCGCGGAGACTCGCTTCCCGAAGCGCTCGCCGCTCGAAATCCGCATTGCATAGCCCTGGCGGAACTCCCCGCCCCAGTCGGCCGAGAGCCGCAGCCTCTCCTTCCGCCCGAACGTGTTGCGGTGCACGAACCGCGCTCCCACCGAGAACCCGTAGTCCGTCGAGTAGTTGGCGACCGGATAGATTCCGTACACCTGGTCGACGCTGAACAGCGCGCCCCGGAGCTGCGCCTGCGTCTTCTCGTAGGTCCATGCGGTGAGCCGCAGCGGCTGAGCAACGAGCCAGAACGTCCACCGTGGAATGAAGAAGATCGCGCGCGGGATCCAGCGCAACCGCTCGCCCGTCGTCGGCGGTTCGGGGATCTCGACACCACTGGCCTCGTTCGCCCGCGGGAGCGTCGCCGTCGGTTCGAGCGCCGGGATGTGCACGACCGCGTCGCCTCCTGTCGGTGCTCCCGCGTCAACAGGATCGGCCGCGGCATCGACACCGGCGTCGGCCGGCTGCGCGCTCGCGCGAGTGGACACCAGTGCGACCACCAGCGCGGCCGCCGCAAAGGTGCGGCGGGCAAGTGGTGGAGCGAGCGCTGATGTCATTGGGAGAACTCTGAGGCTCAATGGGTGGTGCGCTCCTTTGCAACTGGCGTTCTCACCCGTGCCTCGCACATCGCGGGGCGGTGATCACTGCGCTGCGTTCGCGCGTAGTACGTTCAGTCCCGGGTGTCTGCGGTCGTTGCCCATCCTCTCATCGTTCCGGTGCCGCGGCTCGTTCCGCCATCGGAACGTTTCATCCGGTGGGCGCTGCTGACACGGTTGCGCGGGAGCTGGGCGGGTGGGCGCCTGGACCTCGCCCTGCCCTCCGGCGAGCTCATCCGCGTCGGCGGCCCGGGTGCGGCCGAGGCCACGGCGCGAGTTCACGACGATCGACTCTTCCTGCGCCTGCTCCTGCGCGGCGAGATGGGCGGCGGCGAGTCGTACGTCGCGGGCGAGTGGTCGAGCGAGGACCTCGTGTCGGTCCTCCGCGTGTTCCTGCGCGGCACCGCAGCGCGCGGCACCGAATCCGTGCTGACTCGCCTCGCCCAGCTCCCCGACCTCGTTCGCCACCGGTGGTCGGAGAATACCGAGGTGGGCAGTCAGCGCAACATTCACGCGCACTACGATCTCGGCAACGCGTTCTACAACCTGATCCTCGACGCCGACACGCTCGCGTACTCGTGCGCGTACTGGCCCGACCCGCAGATGTCGCTCGCCGATGCGCAGCGCGCGAAGCTCGATCGTCTGTGCGATGCGCTCGCCCTGTCACCGCGCGACCATCTGCTCGAGATCGGATGCGGCTGGGGCGGCATGGCGATCCACGCGGCGCGCACGCGCGGCTGCAAGGTCACCGCGATCACGGTCTCGCGCGAGCAGCACCGGCTCGCGAGCGAGCGCGTCGCCGCAGCAGGCCTGACGGATCGCGTCTCGATCCAGTTCCGCGACTACCGCGATCTCCCGGCGGATCAAGCGTTCGACAAGATCGTGTCGATCGAGATGCTCGAGGCGGTTGGCTACGACTACCTGCCGCGCTTCTTCACGGCCTGCGCGGGTGCACTCGCACCCGGCGGTCGCGTGAGCATCCAGTCGATCACGATGCCCGACGATCGGTTCGACGCGTATCGCCACCGCGTCGACTGGATGCAGACGTACATCTTCCCCGGCTCCTGTATCCCCTCGCTCGAGGTCATCCGTCGCGCGAGCTCTGCGGCCGGGCTCGCGCTCGCGTCGAGCGAGGACATCGGTGCCTCGTACGTGCCGACCCTGCGCGCCTGGCGTGCGAAGTTGCTGACCGCGTTGCCGCGCGTGCGCGCGCTCGGCTTCGACACGCCGTTCATCCGCACCTGGCTCATGTACCTCGCGTTCAGCGAGGCCGCGTTTGCCGAGCGCACGCTGTCGAATCACCAGCTGCTGTTCACGCGCTGACCCGCCCGAAAAAATAGAACGGGCCCTGTCAGCCGGGGCCCGTTTGCTCAATCACTTTCCCGAACCCTGTTTGCAGGGTACGAGGATCATCCGGCGGTGTTTCCACCTACGGACCGTGCGGGGAGGCTAAGAAGGCCCCTCCATAGAGCTGGTACTGTGTCTTGGCATGTTCTTCAGTCCTCCCGTGGCGTTAAGCCACAACCCAACACCTACGGCCCGCAGGCAGAATTGCCGCGGCTCCCGGGGTTGAGCCTTCGTAATGGGCACAGCGGCCCGTTTCGAAGCCCACAGTTCGTGATGTCCGGATGGTCATCCCGTTGTGTTCTCGGCGACGCGAGTCGCAAGACCATTGTAGTGGAAGTCGAGCCGATGCGCCAGGGGTCCGGAGTGCACGTGTGTTATGCAGCGCGCGGCAAACCATGACCACGCGGCCCACCAAGCAGCTTGAGACGTTCCCGAACCCCAAGCCGGGCCGCGACTATCACATCCAGTTCGACTGCCCGGAGTTCACCTGCCTGTGCCCGATGACCGGGCAGCCGGACTTCGCAACCGTCCTGATCGACTACGTTCCCGACGCGCTCTGCGTCGAGCTCAAGAGCCTGAAGCTCTACCTCTGGAGCTACCGCAACGAGGGAGCGTTTCACGAGGCGGTCACGAATCAGATCGCCGACGACCTGATCGCCGCGATCAACCCGCGGTCCATCACGGTCACCGGAAAGTTCTGGGTCCGCGGCGGCATCGCGACGAACGTCGTCGTGACGCACGCGAAGTAGACCGAAGGAGCAGAATTCTGAATTCCGGTTCCCCGTTCCCTAGTCCCTATTGTGAGCGGAGCGAGCCGAGGGTCTCGAGCCGGAGGTCGCATGCATTTGGTGCGACGCGCGCGACGTCGAGGGAATGGGGAACGGGGAACCGGAATTCGGAATTCTCCTTCCCCCCGAAACGACGAACGTCGCCGGTCCGCGGAGCGGAGGGCGACGTTCGAAGATGACCGAGTCCGCGCGAACGGACTTAGAACGTGAAGATCTGGTCGGGACGCTTCTCGGCCGGCTTTGGCGCGTTGGTGTCCGGCTGCTTCGGCTTGATGATCGGCGGCGGCGGATCGACCGCGAACCGCGCGGCGGCCGACGTCATCGGAATCGCCGGGCTCGAGGGACGCGCCGAACCGAGCTGACCGAGGTGTGCGGCCGGCTGCTCGCTGCCGAGCGTGCTCTTGTTCGGTGTGCTGCGCTGGTCGATGTTGCTCGTCGACGGCATTCCAGTGGACGGACGCGCCGGCGTGCTGCTCGGCATCGGCCGCGGCGTGATGTTCGTGATCGTGGTGGGGACAGCCGCGTTGCCTTCGCCAAGGAAGTCGTTCACGCGCGTCTCGACGAGCTGGCTCATCGAGATGTTGTTGGTCTCGCAAAACGCCTTCAGCCGCTCGTAGGTCGTGCGGCTCACACTAATGCTCCGTCGAGTCTGCTTCTTGGCCATGATCTTTCCTTACGCTACGGGTAGGGCATCGTCAAGGCTAACCTACTAGCCCTGGACTCCCGTTTGACGCGAGCAGATATACGATCGGCGTCTGACAGTCGACGCGTGATCGAACGCTCGCGTACGCACGAACCTTTCGAGATCACTCATCGATCGGAAATGATCGAGGAATGATCCGGTCGGGATCGCTACGCCTTCGCGCGTTTCAGCCAGTCGATCGGGCGCAGGTGCGTGAGCAGCTCGGCCTCGCGCGTGCCGGGCGTCGGCATGACGTCGTAGTCCCACCGGACGAGCGGCGGGAGCGACATCAGGATCGACTCGACACGCCCGTTCGTCTTGAGCCCGAACAGGGTGCCGCGGTCGAAGATCAGATTGAACTCGACGTACCGCCCGCGCCGGCGCAGCTGCCACGCGCGCTCGAGCTCGCCGTACGGCTCGACATTCCGGCGCTCGACGATCGGGACGTACGCCTTCAGGAACGACCGGCCGAGGTCCTGCACGAACGTGAACATCGCCTCGGGGTCGTACTTGTCACCCTTCGCGCCGAGGTAGTCGAAGAACACTCCGCCGACGCCACGCGTCTCCTGGCGGTGCGGCAGGAAGAAGTATTCGTCGCACCACGCCTTGAAGCGGTCGTAGTCACCGATCGGGCGATGGCGGTCGCAGGCGGCGGCGAGCACGGAGTGGAAGTGCTCCGCGTCCTCGGCGTTCAGGTAATATGGCGTGAGATCCGCCCCACCGCCGAACCACAGCGCGTCGCCCTTGATCAGGCAGCGGAAGTTCGCATGCGTCGTCGGGATCATCGGCGACCGCGGATGGAGGACCAGGGAAACCCCGCAGGCGCGAAACGTGCGCCCCTGTCCCGGCATGTGATCCGCCAGCTCCGCCGGCAGCTCGCCCTCCACGCTCGACCAGTTGACCCCCGCTTTTTCGAACACCGCGCCGCCCTCGAGCACGCGCGCCACGCCACCGCCTCCGCCCGGCCGCTGCCACGCGTCAGAGCCGAATCCCGCGCCGCCGCCGCCGTCGGTGTCGGCGAGAGCTGTGCAGATATCGGACTGCAGGTCTCCGAAGAACTTCGCCGCGCGATCGAAGAGGTCCGACACGCTCGGAATGCTACCATCCACACGGGAACTTCGTCGGATGTGGGCAGCGCTTAGACTTCTTCGTGCGACGCGAATCTTCGCGGTCATCTTCCTCAGTTATCTGTGGCAGGTGTCCTGGTCGCGTCTCTACAAGTCGCGCTACGACACGAGGGCGCGCTGGAGCAAGATCAACCGACGCAACGCGCGCCGCATGTACAACGGCTTCGTCCGCCTGCGCGGCGTGTACATCAAGCTCGGTCAGATCCTCAGCGTGATGGGAACGTTCCTGCCGCGCGAGTACACCGAGGAGCTCGAGGGACTTCAGGACGACGTGCCGCCGCAGTCGTACAAGAAGATCAAGGCGACGTTCGTCAAGTCGTTCAAGAAGCAGCCGCACGAGTGCTTCACCACGTTCAACGAGGAACCGGTCGCAGCGGCGTCGCTCGGTCAGGTGCACGAGGCGACCACGGCGAGCGGCGAGCGACTCGCGGTGAAGATCCTCTATCCGAACGTCGCGACCATCATCAAGATCGACCTCAAGGTCCTCGGCTGGGCGCTCGGCGTGTACAAGAACTTCGTCCCGATCCAGCAGATCAGCCGCGTGCACGAGCAGCTCGCGGACATGCTGCAGCGCGAGACCGATCTCGCGAACGAAGCGCGCTGCATCACGCGGATGGCCGCGAACTTCGCGAACGACCCCGACACGCTGTTCCCGGTGGTCCATCCGGAGTTCTCGAGCAACACCGTCATGACGATGACGTTCATGGACGGCGTGAAGGTCACGAAGAAGGACGCGCTCTCCAAGCTCGGACTCGATCCGTACGACGTCGCGACGAAGATGACGAAGATCTTCTACAAGCAGCTGTTCATCGATCGGTTCTTCCACGCTGATCCGCACCCCGGAAACTTCTTCGTGCAGCGCGGGCCCGATGGTCAGGTCCGGATCGTCGTGCTCGATCTCGGCAGCGCGACCGAGCTCTCCGACAACCTCGCCGACGGCATGTTCGACATCCTGCAGGGCCTCATGACCCGCAAGGACGACCTCGTCGTGCAGGGCATCAACACGATGGGCTTCATCGACCCGAAGGGCGACAAGGAGCTGCTCGAGCGCACGGTGCGGAAGTACTTCGAGAAGCTCCTCAACCTCAACATCACAGACTTCGGCAAGATGGACTACGACGCGGCCGCCGAGAAGCTCGGCGACCCCGACATGAAGCGCGACGAGCTGCGCCAGATCATGAAGTCGATCGCGTATCCCGAGGGCTGGTTCTACGTCGAGCGCGCCGCGGTGATCATGTTCGGCCTG
>JACCRC010000209.1 GCA_013813765.1 Deltaproteobacteria bacterium
AGTCAACAATCTAGTCAACAGGCGCCCCGGCACTGCCTGAGACTCGATCCGATGTTACCGACGACGATTCCGGAATAGATGCGAATCGATGAGAACGCCAAGTCACCGAAAAGACGGATGCGTCTGGTTTTGCAAGCCGAGGGTCTGGGGTTCGATCCCCCAATCCTCCACGATAGTTAGCGGATTCTGAGAACGGCTAGTCACCGTTTAGTCACCGCATGTCCCGGCGGCTTACCATACCAGTCAGAGCGTTGGCGTAGTCTCGTTGCAACGCCTCGTATGCTGGCGGAGACGGACAAAGCCCTCGCGGCAGTCACGGACGAAGGGCTGTTCGAGAGAATCGCGACCGCGGTGCTTCGTGCAGCGCACCCCTTGTGTGCTGCAGTTTGTCACTCCGGCCTCACCGCCGGTGGAAAGACGCAAAAGTCCCCGCTGGATGGGATCACCATCCTGGTATCCGATGGTCACCCACGGTTGGTTGCTGTCCATCACACGACGACCGCCCTGCCAGGTCTCAATCGCAAGTGGTTGCATGATCCCGCCGCGAGCGGCACGACGGGGAGATCGATCAAGCGCGTTGCGAAGACGTCGCGAGAAACTGCACTAGGTGATTTGGTCAAGACCGCGGTCCTTCTACGCGAGGAACGCGCGCGCACTCCGAGCCTCCGGGGGACGCTCATCCTTACTACCAACCAAGAGCCCGGCCACGAGCTACTCCTTGAAGTGCACGCCGCTGCTGCTCGCGCCGACTTGGAAGTAGACATCTGGTCTCGATCGCGGATCACGCACTTCCTCGACACGACGCCGATCGGTCATTCGATTCGCCGCTTGCTGGGCATCACTTGTGAATTGCTGTCTGCTGAGCTTCTCGTCGAGCTTGGCAACGTCAGCCTCGAAAGCGCAACGCCGCCAGGAGCTGACACTTGGGTGGCCCGCGATTGCGATCAGTCGCTCGCACGAGTTCGGCAACGGCTCACGGTGCTGGTCGCAGAATCCGGCATGGGAAAGACAGTGGGGTGCCTCCGGGCATTGGCGGCTCATGTCGCTTCTGGAGGATTTGCGCTGGTGGTGCGACACGATGTGCTGGAGGCCGCCCCGACCGTCGAGCACGCACTACTGACAACCCTGCGGGAGCTGAGCCCGGCGTTGCGTCCGGACCAGAACCCCCTGGATGTATGTAACGAAGCCCGGGTGCTTCACGTCCTCGTCGAGGATGTCAATGTGGCCGACAATTCAGCTCAGGTCTTGAAGCGACTTGCGGCCTGGGCTTCGCGCAGTCCCGTGGGGCCCGGAATCGGCGCGCTTCGTGTGTTCTGTCCCGTCTGGCCTCGCACTCTTGCGATGCTCGACGACAACACGCGAAAAGCACTCGAGCCATTCGTTGTGCCGCTCGAGCCTATGTCGAGCGCTGAAAGCAGCGCAGCCGTACTGGCGCGATCTCGGCATCTCCGCATGCAGCTCAGCGAGGTCGATGCGGATGCGATCGCAGCATCGCTTGGGCACGACCCCTTGCTCATTGGCGTCTTCGACGGGGTCACGCATGGGAACTCCCAGTCTGTAGTGGGAGGCTTCATTGCGGGTCGGCTGGCAGACGTGCAAGCGAGATCCGAACATCTTGCGCCTGATCTCTTCGAAGCATTGTTGGCCCTAGGAGCTGAGATGCTGCGAAGGCGGAATCTTGATCCACGTTGGAGCGAACTGATCACCTGGAGCTTTCCCGAGGGCGTCCTTGAACGGGTCCGCGCCGTCGTTCGCTCGCAGGAAATCATGCGCATCGTAGGTGTATCGGCTGATTCACGGGTTGCATTTCGCCATGACCGCATTCGCGACTGGTTGCTAACGGAGTCAGCCGCGAATATGGATTCAGAAGGGGGCCTCGAGGATGAGATCGCCGGCGAGCCGCACTTCGCAGAAGTGCTCGGGGCGGTCCTCGTCAAACGAGGTATGCCCGCAAGACTTATCGAACGACTCAAAAGGCAGAATCCGTTGGCGCTCTTTCACGCGCTTCGACTTGCGGATGCGAGTGCACATGAAGAACGTCGAGCGATCATAGCCGCGATACAGCAGTGGCTATCCGATCCAGCGACGACCTCTCGAAGCAACAGGTATAAGCGCTGGCATGTGGTCGCCGCTCTCGAGAGGACCGATGGCCCGGAGGTTCTGCCCCTATTGCGGCTCTTAGGCGAAACGGGAAGCCGCGCCGTTCTCGCCGCGCTTCACAATGGGGCGGTCGACGCCGGCGTCGAGATTTGTGCGCGCTACGAGTTCGATTCGGGAGCCTCGTTCCGAGATCATCAGATAGCGCACGCAAGACATCGCTTTGCAGACAAGTTCGTCGAAGGCGTGGCATCGCGTCTGGGCGACATCAAACGACTGAACTCACGGAGTCGTCAGGGCCTTGTTGAGTTGGCGGGGCATCTCCAAGACAACGCTCTGGTTCCCGCGCTCGAGACTGCTTGGGCTGTAGATGGTGAACGTGATCGATATCTATCGAGCTACCTATGGGCGTTCGCACGCTGCTGTGACGCTTCGTCCGTTTCGCGTTGCCTCGGCCCAGTCTGCGATCGATGGGGCCAGTTGCCCGATCGTGACCCCGAATCAGAGCACTCTCTTCCTAGATGGGACGTCGGCACGGCGCTGGAACGCGCCTTTCGCCGAACACCACCCTCATCCGCGGCATTGGAGTTTCTTGCTGGTCGTGCACGCGAAGCTGATCTTGAGGCTTACCTTGGAAGCATATTGCGCTACGTCGATCATCCCGTTGCGGTGAGTTTATCCCTTGACCGCGACGCCGCTAGGCTGCGCAGCCCGCCTGAAAACCCCATGGTCACTACCGACGATGTTCGAGGCACGTGGCGACCCAACCGACGAGAAAAGCCTTCGCTGTCGTCAAGGTGCCGATCGTTGCTTCTTTCTGAATGGAAACGTCATCAGAACGACAGGTCTCGCCGCATTGCTGCATTTCGCATGTGGTCGAGCTCGGTGCACGATGACGACCTGGATCGGCTACGTGAATCACAGGACGATCCAGATCTCGTAGACCGCGTTCTCGTGCAACGTCTGGTTCGTGGCGACAAGATGTGCGCTGCGGAGCTAGTCGACAGGGTTCGCGATCCAGCGCGTGGCCACCTGTGGTGGCCCTATGCACATTATGTGTGGTCGCAAGAGCTTCGTGCGGAGCTCGATGGCGCGTTCAACGCTCGCCGCGAGCGATATGGGGACGATTGGAAGGCTAGCTACGAGCTGGATCACGAGCTGTTCGAGTTGATGATTCGGATACCAGTAACCGATGCCCAGGGTGCTCTTGTTGAACACTGGCCGAGCCTCCAGACGTCGCGGCTCTATGTACAGCTAGCGCTGTACGTTGCTACTCTGGAGACCGTAGCTCTCGCGACGAAGGCGTTATCTGAAGCCGCCGACCCGTCCTCCTTCTTGAAGCACATCGGATTTTCGTTTGGCGTTCGCGTTGGGGGGCACCCGGGAATCACGCGAAAGGAGCAAGTGCTCGCTCTCCAGCCGTTCGTAGAACTTCTCGACTCACATGCCCGAGAGAAGCTAGCAGACGCATGCAATATGCGTGGGTGGTTTGACATTCGGCGCAGCGTGCTCGACCCACACCTCACTCACCGATACTTCTCGTGGTTCGTGCAGGATCCCCGCGAGACGTTCGATGAGCATGCTGCACGCGAGCATTCGTTTATCCATGTCGAAATTGAGCAGGCACTTGCAACCGGTGTTGCATGGGATGAGTTCATCGGCGCGATGAAAGCTTGGCTCTGCGAGCGCCGATCCTTGAATGCGCTGGAACTCGTGGCGCGTGCCGTCGTAGAGCGCGGCTGTCGTGCTGACCTTGATGCTCTTGTGATCTTTCCTGAGATGGATGCGGAGGCGGCGCGGGCGATTGTTGCGGATGCTACGTTCGCCGTTCAGCGCCGGGCACTTTGGTAGTGTCTTCAATCGGGACATATGTCGAGCGACCATGTGAATAGTGGTTCGGCCAAGTCCCGGCCGCCGATCGATGTGTTGATCGTTGCGGCAGTGAAGGAC
Source organism: Deltaproteobacteria bacterium (assembly GCA_013813765.1). GTDB lineage: Bacteria > Myxococcota_A > Polyangia > Haliangiales > Haliangiaceae > JABFXX01. Next base: position 4,048 of record JACCRC010000209.1, read on the forward strand.
GAGTGGGCGGCCGTAGTGGGAGTCCACACCGGTGCGGTTCCGGACTCGGAATGGACCCCTCTGGACGATTCGAAGCCCGAGGTTCACACGCGTTTGTTCCAGACTACGAGAGGCAACCTTCATGTCGCCGTCGTTCAGGCGTTCGGCATGGGCGGTCCGCAGGCCGCGATCGCCGCCGCTCCGTTGCTAGAGCGTTACAAAGGTGACCGTCCGGTCAAATGCACCCGGATGAAGTCGTTGACGGCGATCGCGGATCTTGACGAGGCGAGAACCTCGTTGGATGCCCAGTAGACGACTTCCTGATCGAAATTCAGTGTGGACCGCGGG
>JACCRC010000267.1 GCA_013813765.1 Deltaproteobacteria bacterium
GCCGGACCGGGGTTGACCATGTTGCGGAGGATCTGGATCATCGCGCCGCTCGAGTCGCTCTGCACCATGTTGTCGAGCGCGATCAGCGTGGACAGCGCGGTGGACTGGTTGCTCTTCGCCACCTTCTGGAACCACGACGCTAGCTCCGACAGATCCTCGCCGGCGACGTCGGCCGATGCGGCCGCCGCCGCGAGCTGCAGGATCGGGCCGAGCGCGTCCTTGCGCAGCAGCGACACGAGCCAGTCCTCGACGGGCGCGGCGTTTTGCGACGTCGTCACCTTCTTCGCGAGCCGCACGAGCGTCGCGAAGTTCCGCGACGTCAGGTACTGCTCGCTCGTCGCCTGGAAGTGATCGATGTAGCAGGCCTGCGAAGCCGCGGGCAGCGTTGCGAGATCCGCGGCGGCATCGAGCCCGACCGCGAACATCATGCGCGTGTTGTTGTGCTTCAGCACGCGACGGCCACCGGGGAGCGTGGTCGTGCTGGTGAGGTACGACGTCGCGAACTTCGTGACGTTCGTCAGCGCGCCTTTCGCGTTTGCCGTGTCGAGCCGCGCGCTGATCGTACGCACGACCTTGAGCAGCTCGCTCGCGAGGTCGCTGTTCGCCACGTTCGTGAGCCGGCCATTCACCGTGCGGAGCTTGATGGCGTAGTCGATCATGTCGACCATCAGGTGCGTCGCGCGATCGGTGGAGCCGGAGACGGTGATGCCGTGCAGGACGTCGAACGCTGCGAGGATCTTCACGACCGCGCCGGCCTTCGCGGAGGAGAGCAGGGCGGGCTCGATGCGGCGGATGAAGCTGTTCGCATTGTCGAGCCGGCGGTCGTGCTCGCCGCTCTTCCATAGATCGTCCGCGATGTAGACGAAGATGTCGACGAGCGCCGGCATCTGGCGCTGCTCGTCGAACACGCGCGCGATCGGCAGGAGCCAGTCGAGACCGCCGCTGTTCGCGAGGCTCTTCAGCGCGGGGATGTGCGCGGCGGCATCGTCCGAGCGGGCCGAGCTGCAGCCGAGCGCCTCGAGCGCGCAGCCGGCGCCGTTGCAGACGAACGGGAGCGAGAAGCCGTTGAGCCAGTCGATGAACGAGATCAGGCTCGACACCGTGGCCGGCGTCTTGCTCGACATCGCGCTCAGCAACCACTCGGAGACGGTGCCGTCATCGGGATCGCCGAACGAGCCATTGAGCAGCGTGGCCGCGACGCAGCTCGTCGAGAACGAGCCCTGCGAGCAGCCGATGAAGCCACAGTTCGCGTACGACAACAGCTCGATCGCCTGCTCGAGACCGCTGCGGTTGTCGGTCCAGGTGCTGCCGGTCAAGTAGAACCGGTTCTTGCGGTAGTCGACGAGCGGACCGACCGGCGTGGGGTTCGGGCGAGACGAGAGCGAGCGGTAGTCGAGCATCCAGTCGAGTGACTGCTCGATCTGCGCCTTCTCCGCGGGCGTCATCTTCGCGATCAGATCGACGAGCAGGTGCGGCGTGGACTTGCCGGTCGTGTTGCTCGTCGTGAAGATCTGACGAACGATCGGCACGATGCCGATCAGCGCGTCGTACATCGCGGTGTCCGTGATCGATGCGGTCGAATTCTGCAGCGCGCCGATCACATCGCCGGCGGCGACCAGCAGGTCCTCCGCCTTTTCGGGCTCCATCACGAACAGCTGGTGCAGAACCTCGACGAGCTTTGCGGTCTTTCCGAACCGCAGCACCTCGAGCCCGAGGTGCGTCAGATCCGCGAGCGGGTGGTTCGCCGCCGAGTACGCGCGGCACGTGGTCGTGCCGTCGTTGCACGTGATCGGTGGACCGAGCACGGCGTCGGCGATCGCGGGGATCTGGTGGTGGACCTTCGCGGCGAGGAAGTCCGCGCCCATCTGCATCGTGAACGACAGCGCGCTGCGCTTCACGTCGTAGTAGTCGTAGATCCGGCCGCCGGTGGAGCTGAGCGCGCGGCCCTCGGCATCGCGCTTTCCGCTCGTGCCGAGGAACGGGATGTCGATGAGATTGCCGAACGCATCGATCGGACGTCCGGTCGGGCCGACGTCGGCCTCGCCGTCACCATCGTTGTCGATGAACGGAAACGGCAGCTTGCCGGTGCCGTCCTTCAGCACGCGAGGATTGCCCTTCGAATCGGGGCGTACCATCCACGCAGGCGCACCGAGCGCGTACGCCGGATCGTCGACGAAGCCCGCCGTGCGGAGCAGCGTGCCCTGCACGTCGTCGAGCACGAGGCCGGTGCACGAGTGCGCGGGCGGCGACTCGCTGTGCGTGACGAGGCCGAGCACGTCATCGGCGACGAGCGCGACGCCGGTGTTCTCCTGCATCAGCAGACGCGACGAGTGAAGCACCGCCGGGATCTTCGGGCTCGCGAGCGCGCCGGCCGCGAGGCTGGTGACCATCGACGATTCGACGAGCGTCGGTGACGTCGACAGGCTGACGATCGCCTTCAGCGTCTTTCGCTGCGGATCGACCGCGTCGTCGACGAGCAGCTTCAGCGCTTCGCCGATGTGATCGACAAGCTTCGGCAGCTCGCCGTTCGAGACGACCGGCAGGATCGTGTTGCCGACGAGCTCGGGCAGATCGTTGCGGATGTCCGCGCTGATCGCGTGATCGAGCGAGCGTACGAAGTCGCCGTGGTGCGGCTCGAGCTGACCGACATACTCGAGCGAGCACGTCGTGGCCGTCGTGAGGTTCGTACGGACCACGCGATACACGAGCTCGCCGAAGCTCAGAGGGACATTCGGTGGATGCACCTCAGTGGGCACGTCACCGCACGCGGCAACGCATGCCGCCACGATGAGGAACCCCGACCCACGAGCCAGACGCATGAGCCAGCGACGCTAACACGTGGAAGCCTATGGCGATCCCACGAATGAATCGTCATCTGGCTCACGCATCGGGGCGGTGGGAGCCAATGGCCTTCACAAAGCCCTCGACGACGCGCGCGGCCCTGCTGCCCTTGGGCTCGGAAGTGAGGGCTTCCTCGGCTGCCTGGCGGAACGAGAACACGGGCGGATGCCCGGTGAGGTTCCAGTACTCGCGGCTCTCCGGGAGCAGGTCCGACCCGAGGCCGAGCACGAGCTCGCGCGCGAGCGAGTAGTCCGTTCGCGTCACGAGCCGCAGCCAGAGCGCGGAGAGCCGTGGCGTGAGGACCGGAACGCGGATCGCCGGGATGCGCCGGTGATCCAGCGCCGCGACGAGCTCGAGCATCTCCCGGAAGCTCAGCACCTCGTTGCCGGGGATGTCGAACCAGTCCGAGGTCGTCGCCATCGATACCGTGCGCGCATCGCGGAGCGCGGTGATCGCATCCGCGAGCGCGATCGGGCAGCTCTTGGATTCGAGCCAGCGCGGCAGCAGCATGATCGGAAGGCGCACCGCCAGATCACGCAGGATCTGCCAGGAGGCGCTGCCAGTGCCGATGATCATCGAGGCGCGCAGCTCGATGGTGGGTACCGACCCGGCACGCAGGATCTGGCCGACCTCGAGCCGGCTCGCCAGGTGCTCGGAGGGCTCTCCCCGGGGCGCGACGCCACCGAGATAGATGATCCGACGCACTCCGGCATTGGCCGCCGCATGTGCGAGAGCAGCGGCGCACTGGCGCTCGGTCGCGCGAAAATCGCCCGCGCCCGAGCCCATGCTGTGGACGAGGTAATACACGTAGTCGACGTTCTCGAGCGCCGGCGCCAGCGTCTCGGGCGCCTCGAGATCGACGGTGACCCACTGATCTCCTTCGCGTGGAGTGCGCGATGCCGCGCGCACGGTCTCGCCGGTGCCGGTCAGCGAACGGACGAGAGCGCGACCGACGAAGCCAGACGCGCCGAGGACGAGAGTGGTCATGGCGCGTTGGAGTGCAAAATTGGGCCCGTGGTTACGCGCGAGAGTGCAGGTGCGCTGACTTACACGACAAACGCAAAGTGGGCTGAGCCGCGATCACGTGGGAACATACGTGGCCATGAGACCACCCACCTGGCTCATCGTCGTCCTCGTCGGTGCCCTCATCGGCATCGTCTTCGCCGGCCTGTCGACCTACGACTTCGTCCAGCACCTCGACCGGCAGGTCCACAGCCTGCACTGCTCGTTCATCCCGGGCATGGGTGCGGGCGCTGGAGAGTCGGGATGTCAGGTCGCGATGATGAGCACGTACTCCTCCGTGTTCCGCAGCCGCGTGTGGGGTGGGATTCCGATCTCGCTGCCCGCGATGGCGGTGTTCGCGTTCATCGCGTTCTACGGCCTCGACCTCCTGCTCACGCGGCGCACGAACGATCGCCGCGCGACCTGGTTCCTGGCGCTCGCGTGCGGACTGCCCGCGTTCGCCTCGATCGCGATGCTCACGATCTCGCTCGCGAAGCTCGGTACCGTCTGCAAGCTCTGCGTCGCGATCTACGTCGCGAGCGCGATGGTGCTGACGGGCGCGATCATCGGCTGGCGCAAGGCGGTCAAGCTGCAGGCGCCGGAGCCGCCGGCGACGAATCGGTTCCTCGGCATCATGTTCGGCGTCGGTGTCGCGTTCGTCGCGGTGCCGATCCTGCTGTATCTCGCGCTCGCGCCGGATCACTCGAAGTTTCTCGGCACGTGCGACAACCTCACGAAGTCGGATGATCCGTACGGCGTGATGATCCACATGGATCGCAACGCGTCGGCGAACGCGGTGCCCGCGATCGAGATCCTCGACCCGCTGTGCCCCGCGTGCAAAGCGTTCGAGGACAGGCTCGACAGCTCGGGGCTCGGCGATCGACTCGATCGCAAGGCGATCCTGTTTCCGCTCGACAAGGAGTGCAACTGGATGATCTCGGAGACGACGCATCCGGGCGCGTGCACCGTCAGCGAGGCGGTGCTCTGCGCGGGTGACCGCGCGCCCGACGTGCTGAAGTGGGCGTTCGAGGTCCAAGAGAGCGTCCGCGAGGAGACGAAGAAAGATCCGGCGGCCGCGGGACGCATGGTGAAGCAGCGGTTCCCCGAACTCGCGTCGTGCATCGGATCCGCGGATGCGCGCTCGAAGCTGAACAAGTCGATGCGCTGGGCGGTCAATCACAACATCCGCGTGCTCACGCCGCAGCTGTTCGTCGACAACGTGAAGCTCTGCGACGAGGATGTCGACCTCGGCCTCGAGTACGCGCTCTCGCGGATCATCGACGCGCACGATCGAGGTGTTCGTCTCGGGCCTCCGCCGGCGGAGATGCCACCGCCGCCCGCGATGCCGGAGAATCAGCACGGCACGACGCCGCCGTCGCCCGAGAAGAAGAAGGCGAAGCCAGCCGCCGACGAGCCGAAGCCGCTTCCGCCCGCGCCTGCGCCCGTCGACGAGCCGAAGCCCGTCACGACACCGACCGAGACCAGCGACAAGCCTGCGCCGCCGCCGCCACCGCCCGAGCCACTGCCACCGGAAGAGCCCGCGGGCTCGGGAGGTCCGCCATGACACCGATTCGCGCCGGAGTGGGCGCCGCGCTGCTCGCGGTTCCCGTGATGCTCACCGTCATGTGGATCAAGTCCGCCGATGCTCGTCTCGAGGAGGCGACGGCCACGCCGACCGAGCAGGTCGCGATCGCGTCCGCGGCCGACGTTGGCTACTGCAGCCCCGAGCTGAAGAAGATCCTGCGCCGCGTGCTGATGAGCTGCGGCCTCATGGGCGGGGACGCCGCGCGCGGCTGCCAGCCGGTGCAGGCGAAGAACGTCGCGACGATGAGCGGCAACGACTTCAACGCGCTGTTCACTCCGATGAAGGAGCGCGGCGGCATCATCGAGTTCGAGAAGAACAAGTCCGAGCTGACACCGGAGGCGATCGCGCTGACGAACCAGGTGTTCTCCGAGCAGAAGGGCGCGAGCTGGTTCTTCGTCGTCGCGCGCGCCTCGCCCGAGGGCAGCACCGAGCACAACCGCGAGCTGTCGAAGGCACGTGCCGAGGCGGTGATGACGCAGCTGCGCAACCAGTTCAAGGATCCCGACCTCGACAAGGAGGTCGGCATGCTCTGGCTCGGCGAGGAGTTCGCGCAGCTCGAGACCACGTTCTGCGAGTGGAAGCGCAGCTCGAAGGGCACGTGCGCACCCGAACACATCAACCGGAGTGCGTTCATCGCATGGATCGACTGTCAGCTCTGATCGTCGTCGCGGTGCTCGCCGGCGCCTGTGACAAGAAGGAAGGTGGCTCCGCCGATCCTCCGTCGCGCACGAACGCGGCGAAGGTGACGAAGAAGGCGGTCAGCACCGAGGCGTTCTGTGACGTCCACTTCACCGGCGACCAGGGCCCGAAGATGACGGTGCCCGAGGTGGCGATGAAGGAAGCGATCGTTCCGGCTGCCGGCGGCTGGCACTGGTTCAACGTGTGGGCCACGTGGTGCAAGCCGTGCGTCGAGGAGATGCCGCGGCTCATGGCGTGGCGCGACAAGCTCCGGGGCGCAGGGAAGAAGATCGCGGTGTCGTTCATCTCCGTCGACGAGACGGACGCGGAGGTCACCGATTTCCGCAAGGCGCACGCGGCCGCGCCAGCGTCGGCACGGCTCGTCGATCCGAAGGTGCAAGAGTCCTGGTTCAAGCAGCTCGGTCTCGATGGCGCTCCGCCGATTCCGATCCACGTGTTCGTCGCGCCGTCGGGCCACATCCGCTGTGCTCGCGCCGGTGGCGTTCGCGAGCAGGACTTTGCGGCGATCGAAGCCCTGCTCGCCGAGTAGCGACGCTGTGTTACCGTAGCGACGGAGGCCGTGATGATGAGGAAGGTGGTGCTGCTTCTGGCAGCAGCGGCGGCGTGCAGCGAGGACGACAAGCCGGGTGATCTTCCGGATGCTCCGATCGCGATCGATGCGGCGATCGACGCGGCGCCGCCCTGTGCGCCGATCACCGGCGCGGGAACGACGCACGGTGGATCGGTCACCGCTGCCGAGACCTGGACCGCTGCAGGCAGCCCGCACATCCTCCCGTTCGACATGTCGATCAATGCCGAGGTGACGATCGAGGCCTGCGCGGTCGTGCGGATCGCCGGCGGCAAGACGATCTCGGTGCGCACCGGCGGCAAGATCACCGCAGCGGGAACGGCCATGAAGCCGATCCGGATCGAGAAGGCCGACGCCGCCGCGTGGGTCAGCATTCGCACGCTCAACGGTGGAACGCTGTCGTTCTCGTACACGACGATCGACGGCGGCGGCGATCCGCTGAACGGCAACGCGCAGATCTCGGGCGCGCTCGACATCGCGGGAACTTCGGGTCCGACGCAGGAGCTGCTCCACGCGGATCACCTGACGGTCACCGGCTCGAAGAGCTGCGGCATCAGCCTGCACGATGGCGGCGGCTTCTCGGCGACATCGAAGGACGTCACGATCTCCGGATCGACGGTCGCGCCGATCACCACGTTCGGGCGCCACGTCGGCTCGATCCCGACGGGCACGTACACGGGCAACACCGAGAACGCGATCATCATCCGCGCGACGAGTGGTCCGGAAGCGATCGTCGAGGATCAGGTGATCCACAACCGCGGCGTGCCGTACCGGGTGGGCATCCAGGCCAACTCGACGCTCGATGTTGGCCCGGTGACCGGCGTCGCGACGCTGACAATCGAGCCGGGCGTGACGCTGAAGTTCTCGTCGAACGCGACGATGCGGATCGATGCGGCGTCGGGATTGAACCCGGCACGCGGTCTTCTGAGGGCCGTGGGTACGGCAGCGCTGCCGATCGTGTTCACGTCAGCCGCGGCAACGCCCGCCGCGGGCGACTGGTACGGTATCTGGTTCGGCGGCGTGCCGAGTCCGATGTCGCTCCTCGACCACGTGCGCGTCGAGTACGCCGGCAAGATCAGCGCGAGCGGCAGCGACTCGTGTCTCCAGACGGGCCAGACGATCCCGAATGATGCGGCGATCCGCATGGTCGGTGGCGAGCCGGGGAACGTGTTCATCATGAACACCGAGATCCGCGACAGCGCACGGTTCGGGATCGACCGTGGTTACCGCAGCGCCGCCAAGGCGAGCTTCCTGCCGACGAATACGTTCACCAACGTGGCCGCGTGCAAAGAGTCGTACCCGCGCGACCCGAGTGGGGCCTGCCCGGTGACGATCCCATGCCCCTAGTCCCACTTCCCTGGAACCGGATCGTCGGTGGGCGCGCGGCGTTCGAGCGCTCGTACGGCTTGATCGCGCAAGAAGCAGCTCGGCGGCAGATGCGGCTCGCAGCGGCGCTCGATGCCTTCGGTCCGCCGGGCGAGGCGGAATGGGATCCGATGGTCGGCGAGATCCAGCTCCGCGGTCAGCAGTTCCGCGCGCAGCAGCTCGGCTCGTATGACGGTGAGAGCTGGCTGTGGTCGTGGGCAAATCTATCGCTCTTGATCCCCGAGGAGCACACCAGTTGCGCGCGCGCCGCGCGTGATTCCGCGGTGAAGCTCGGTGTGCACGCGTTCTCGGCGCCGGGCGTGATCGAGCCCGACGAACGGATCGCGCCGCTGATGGGCGGGCTCGCGTGCGCGCACGGCTTCGGCGAAGCGTTCTGGATCTCGAACGACTACCAGGTGTTCGTGTTCATGCCAGGGCAGGTCGATCTGAGCGCGCAGACGCGGCTCGCGACGATCTACTGCGCCGAGAAGCGCACGATGAAGGAGCTGCTCGTTCACCTGCGCGGCGTGCGCGAGCTCGCGATGGTCCCGTTCGAGCACATCGAGCGCGAGGACGTCATGTGCGTGCGCGGCAACGGCTTCGAGGTGCGCATCCGCCGGAACGACAAGCTCAAGGAAGTGATGAAGGAGCTGAAGACGATGCCGCCGGGCGACGGTGCGCCGCGCGCGACCGCGATGGTGGTCACCGTCGAGAGCGAGCTCTCGCAAGGCTACGCCGACACCGCCTTCACGACGCTCGCGGGTCGCTGGGTACCGACGAAGATGTCGAGCCGCGCGGAGATTCCGTGGCAAGCACTCGCGATCGTCGAGCGGCTCAACCAGCTCGACGACGTCGGCCTGTTCGATTCATATCTACGCGTGTGGTACCCGCGGTTCGTCACAGACCGTGGTTCGCGATGAACCAGACCGCCGCGCCGCCGCCGCTCGAGCGATAGGTGCCGGCGCCGAGCCACTCGAGCTGCCACTCCACCTCGAACACGCGCGCATTTGCCTTCGGATCGGTGCCCATGTCGCGAATGATCGTGACGGTGCCGCCGGTGAGGTTGGCGTGGTTCGTGTCGTTCTTCGTGAATGCCTCGCCGGCGATGCCGGTCGGCACCGTGAACGTCATGCCGCCCTTCACCATGTCCAGCGGAAGGTGGGCCGAGACGTGCGCGTCGGCGGGTAGGCCGGGGAACACGATCGTCGCGTCGTTCTTCAACTTGTCCCAGACGCTGCCGGTCTGGAGCTCGCAGCCGACATCGACCTTCGAAGGGTAGTCACCGGCGTGTGCCGTCAGCTCGAGGGTCAGCTCGCCGCAGGGATCGTCGGCGCCACATCCTGCGAGGGCCAGCGCAGGGACCACAGCGAGCCAGTACATCGGGCGCACCTTCGCAGAGAGGGGTGCCGCCTGCCAAGTGGATGTAACAGTGCGGTTGTACGTGGGGTGAATCTTCGTCAGTGCCGGTTCTTTCGATTGCACTTCATGCGCAATCCGTGCGACTCCCCAGCCGTCGAAACGTCCGACCAATTGGCCTATGCGCTCATATACGTCGATCTGTTCGTTGGTGGTTGCCGGGGTTCTCTCTGCCGCGTGCGTGCGAGCGCCCTCGGGACCGAAGCCGGTTGCGCAGCTGAAGCACGTCTCTGACGGCCTCACGATCGCCGTGGATGGGACCGCTCGCGCGGGTGCTCCGTTCACGATCGTCGCGATGACGAAGGTCGATCGCCATCCGTACCCGAAAGAGGTGGTGACCGGGATCCTGACCAGCGGCGAGCGCGTCGTGAGTCAGACGCCGTTCGTGTTCGACGCGGTGAAGGGCAAGGCGAAGATCGTCGTTCCCGGACCGGGGTCGTACCGCCTCGAGATCTGGGAAGAGGGGAAGTTCGTGGTCGGCAACACGTTCGTTGCCGCGGCACTGCCCGCGCTCGACGGCAAGCGCGCGTTCGAGCTACGTCAGGACGCTGCGCCGCGCATGATGGTGCGCCGCGATTCGCCGAGCGAGGTCGTGTGGCAGCACTGGGATCCGGTCGACAAGGACGAAGCGTTCGTCGCCGAGTGGTGGCGTGACGGCAAGCGCGTCGCGCCCGCGGGCAGCAAGCGCAGCGATCTGCAGCGTCACGTGCTCGGACGCGTGCAGAACGTCGAGCGCGTCGAAGCACTGGGCTTGTATCCGGCGTGGAAGTGGACGACCGAGAAGTTCACGCTGCCCGACACGCTGCTCCGCAGTGAAGGCCACTGGGAGCTGCGCGTGTATCGCGACGAGCAGGTACCGCTCGGTTTCTCGTTCGAAGTCGATGCGAATGGCCAGGTGCGCGGCGCGCAGAAGCAGACGGCGATCAACGGCTCCGTCGAGCTCGAGGTCAATCAGGTCACCGCACCGAAGGACCTCGCGAAGCAGCTCGCGAAGCTCCCGCGCACGAAGTTCGAGGGCTCGAAGAAGTTCCTGCTGCCGGTCACGGTCGCCGAGATTCGCGCGTTGACGCGGTCCGAGGTGCTGAGGAATCAGCGTGTGCGGCTAAACGCACTCTCGCACCAGGGCATCACGAGCGATCCCACGGTGAACTCGTTCGGCGGCAGCAAGGGTGAAGCGCGCCCGCTCGACAACGAAGCGAAGGCGCTCGTCGCATCGATGCAGAAGCTCATAGCTTCGCTCGGCGAGCCGTGGACCGACGACGAGCGCCCTTGAAT
>JACCRC010000268.1 GCA_013813765.1 Deltaproteobacteria bacterium
GCTCGATGGTGACGCGTTCTCTGCGTCGGGCGATCGATCAAGAGATGAGGCGCGGCGCGCGGGCACGACCGAGGCGCGAGCGCGCGCAGGGCGAGCCCCGCCGAGCCCGGACGCGGAGGGCTTTCGCTACGCAGAGCGCGGCTGTCCGCCAGCCGGAACGCGGTCAACGACAAGGGTGGCGTATTTGTCCACGGCGCCGTCGAGGACCACGTCAACGCTCGAGTCAACGTAGCGTCGACGAGCCGTCGAACGCAAGCGACGACGTTGCTCCGCGAGGCAGCCACGTCACCGTTCGCGACCACGGCAGCACTGGCTACAGCGTCGCGAGCCAGCCGGCGACGCCGAGCGGGAGGAACGCCATCCACTGGCCGAGCTCCACCAGCGCGCGCCGTCGGCGGGAGGCGATGGCGATCCAGAGGAACAGGCCTGCGTACGCGAGGTAGAGGGTCGCCACCGCGCGGACCAGCGGTTCGGTGCTGGCGCTCGGCGCTAGCCCGGTGGCGATCAGGCCGAGGCCGGCGAGCGCGAGCTGCGCGCTGACGCCATGCCAGACAACGTGCATCGTGTCGCGCGCGACGACGTCAAAGTCGGCAGCGAGCATCGGGCGGGCGACCGCACGGCCGCCGCCGAGGACGTGAACGACGGCGAGGAACAGGGAGGCAGCGCCGAGGACGAGGGCGATAGGACTCATGACCATACGATGGCGTATGGTAGCCGATCGTCTCGGCGCTTCTCGCAACATACGGTAACGTATGGACCGTGACTCGCCCCACCCGCCACCGCTCCCGCCAGGACTGGCTCGAGGCCGCTGTCGTCGCGCTCGCCAAGTCGGGCGTCGATGGGGTCCGGGTCGAGGCCCTCGCCCGCACGATGGGCGTCACCAAGGGCAGCTTCTACTGGCACTTCACCGACCAGCGCGCGCTGCTCGATGCGGTGCTCGGCTTCTGGGCCGAGCAAGGGACGCGCGCGATCATCGAGGAGGTCGAAGCCGCGGGCGGGACCGCGGCCGCGCGCCTGCGCCGGCTGTGGGACGTCGTCAGCGGTCCCGACCTCGGCCCCGAGCTCGCACTGCGCGACTGGGCGCGGCGCGATCGCCGTGCCGCCGCCGCGGTGGCCGCGGTCGACGGCGAGCGAGTCGCCTACCTGCGCCGCCTGTTCCGCGAGCTCGGCTGTGATCGTCGCGATGCGGAGGCTCGCTCGCTGCTCCTGTACTCGCTGCTGGTCGGCTCCTACTTCATCCGGGCCAGCCACGGCGGACGCTCGCCCATGGCGGTGCAGACCGACGCGGTGAACCTGCTGCTCGCGCCGCCCGGCTGATCCATCCGCCGCTGGCGACTAGATCAGTTGCCGTCGATGCCGATGCGCATTCCACGGGATGCAGATCACAGCCTACTGAAGTGCGGTAGGTTCGCGGCGTGAACATCGACGCCGCGCAGTACAAGCAGATCGCGACCATCGTGTACGACGGGAAGGGAGTCGGACCGACGGCGGCGGAAGCCGAGCTCGTCGTCGCGATCTGTCAGCTCGCTGTCGCAGCCGACAAGGTCGAGGATCCGGACGAGGCGGCGCTGTTCCAGTCGATCGCGACCCACGTGTACGCGCACGCGAACCTCTCGACCACGCCGCCGACGTTTCACCCGATCGAGGATCAGGATCAGCGCCGCGACTTGATGCAGAGCACGGCCGCGCAGCTCGCGGGCAAGCCGAGCGCGGGCCTCGCCTACGCGCTCGCCTACATCCTCGCGATCTCGGATCTCGATCTCGCGCCGGAAGAAGGCGAGCTGCTCGAGGACCTCGGCGAGGCGCTTGCGATCGATGCGGACCGCGCAGACGATCTGATCGTGGGCGTCACCGAGGTCATCACGCCCGCGGAGTGAGTCAGCGGGCGCGGCGTTTGCGCTGCTGTTGCTCGCGCCACGCATATTTGCTGCGTTCCATCGCGCAGGCGCAGCACCGGACCTCCTGCGGCGGCTGCACTACCACCTGGGGCGTGGGCTGCGAGGGCACTGGCGACCGCAGCTCGACCCGGACCGCCTGGACGGGAGCAGGGGTTTGGGGAAGCTCGGAGCTACCCCGGAGAGCCGCCACGGCAGCGATGGACAGCGCGATCACGAGGATGGGCCCATGGCCCGCGCGGCTGGCGTGCATCCCACCTTCCACGCACGAGGATTCGCGAAGTTCTACCTGGTCGTACCCCTGTGATACGGGTCAGAGATGGACGCTGTCACCGAACCACTGGACGTCCTGAGCGGCGTGTTCGGCCACCGGGAGTTTCGCGGTGGTCAGCACGAGGCCGTGGCCGCGGTCCTCGCCGGCCGCGACGCGGTGGTCCTGCTGCCCACCGGCGCCGGTAAGTCCTCCTGTTATCAGGTGCCCGCGGTCATGCTCGCTCGCCGTGGCGCCGGCACCACGATCGTGGTGTCCCCGCTGATCGCGCTGATGATCGATCAGGTCGCTGGGCTCAGCGCTCGCGGCGTCGCGGCCGCCGCGCTGCACAGCCACCAGGAGGATGACGAGCAGCGCGCGGTGATCGACCAGCTCCTCCGCGGCGAGCTCGCGGTGCTGTACGTATCGCCAGAGCGTGCGGTCAAGGACAGCTTCCTCCGGCTGATCGGCCGCACGCGCATCGCGCTCCTCGCAATCGATGAAGCGCACTGCGTCAGCGAGTGGGGCCACGACTTCCGCCCCGAGTACATGCGCCTGCGCGAGCTGAGCTCGCAGATCGATGTCCCCGTCATCGCACTGACGGCCACGGCAACGCCGCGTGTGATGACCGAGATCACGAGCTCGCTGCGGCTCCGCTCGCCCGTGATCGTGCGCGGCGATTTCTCGCGACCAAACCTCTCGTTCGAGGTTCAGCACCACAAGGGCGACGAGTCGCGGTACGCCGCCACGATCGAGGCACTCGAGCGAGCGGGCCTGCGCGACATCCGCGGCGGGCGCGCCATCATCTACTGCGCCACGCGCAAGAAGACCGAGGCCGTCGCCGAGCGGCTGAAGCAGGCCGGCTTCGCGGCAGGGCATTACCACGCGGGACGCACTGCTCTCGCTCGCGATCGTGCGCAGCGCGGATTCTCGTCCAGCCGCACGCGCGTGCTTGTCGCGACCAGCGCGTTCGGCATGGGCGTCGACTATCCGGACGTCCGCGTGATCGTCCACTTCCAGGCGCCTGGCAGCCTCGAGGCGTACTACCAGGAGGCCGGCCGCGCGAGCCGCGATGGCGCGCCCGGCCACTGCGTGCTGCTGTTCGGTGCAGCGGATCTCATGACCCAGCGCCGCCTCGCCGAGCGCGGGGGCAACAGTCAGCGTCGCGAGGACGCGCTCGCCTCGATCGAGCGCTATGCGAAGGCGAGCGCATGCCGGCAGCAGCTATTGTGCGCGCACTTCACCGGCACGCAGGATCATCCAGCGTGCGGCACCTGCGATGCGTGCCGCGATCCCGGCGCGGTGCGCGAGCGCAAGCTCGAAGCTGACGACGCGCGGCCGATCATCCAGGTGTCGCTGACCTCCACGCAGCAGCAGCTGATCATCGAAGCCGTCGGCTCGCTCCGGCGGCCGATCGGCAAGCTCAACCTCGCGAAGGCACTGCGCGGGAGCACGTGCAAGGCGATGACGGCGCACGGCCTGTTGCACCTGCCTCAACACGGGGCGCTGCGCGAGTCGAGTGAGGCCGAGCTCGTCGCGGGGATCGAGCAGCTGATCACCGAGCGCAAGCTCGCGCGCAAGGGCAGGAAGTATCCGACGGTGGCGCTGCCCGGTCCGCGCCCCACGCGTGAGGGAGATCCACGGCGCTCGCGCGGCTTCATCAAGACGTCGAGCATGACGATCGAGCTCGAAACCTATCGCAAGCGAATGGCGCGGCAGCTGAAGTGGAAGACGTACATGGTGTTCCAGCGCGGCGTGATCGCAGCGATCGATCGCGCGCGCCCCACGTCGCTCGACGCACTCGCGAGGATCCCCGGGCTCGGTCCGGCGAAGCTCGCGCGGTTCGGTGACGACATCCTCGCGGTCGTTCGCCGCCATCAATAAACGAAAGGCCGGTCGAGACGAATCGCTCGACCGGCCTGCTATCAGCTCTATGCGCGAGCCACGCCGGCGAGTGCCCAGGCACCCGCCTTGAACGACGCGACGTGACGCTGCGAGTTGCGATCCAGGATCGCCGCACCGATCGCGGACTGCGCGTCGTAGCGACGGAGCGCGTGTAGCAGCTCCGGTGCGTTGACGCTGCGGTCGATGATCGCCGTGCGCGCGGTGCGCAGCTCGTTCGCGAGCCCCAGTGCCAGCGCGACGTTGACGAAGCACGTCTGGCCCGAGAACACGTGACCGGTCTGCGCGGCGTCACCTGCGATCACGATCGGCGCGCGACCGTCACCGCCGATGAAGCGGTGGGGCAACGTCGTCGCCGCCGTGGCGAACACCTGCGGCGGGACGATGTACGGCGCACCCGCGAGACCGTGCGCCTGGGCTGCTGTTGCAAACCCCTGGTGCAGGCGATCGAGGGACGGCGTACCGGCGATACGCGGATCGACGAGGAGCGCGGTGCCAGCACCGGACTCCCCGGGCGTCTGGAGCACGGTGGTACGCACCGGCTCGTCGAAGCCACGGACTGCGAGTTCGACACGCGTCCACTGACCGCGCTTGCCGCCGATCGCGAACAGACCACCGATCAGACGGCGGGTAACGCCCTCCGTCGGCCGCGCGTTCTTGAGGATCGTCTCGATCAGCGGACGCGCCGCACCCGTTGCGATCACCGCCATCGCCGCGCGGTACGACGTACCGTCGGCACAGGTCAGCGAGACATTGCGCGCGTGGCGACGCAGACGCGTCACCTCGCAACCGTACGCAACGGTTGCGCCGTGTGCGAGCACACGCGCGAGCAGGGCCTGCTGCAGACGGCCGATCGGAACGAGCGCGTACGGCGGCTGGGACGCGAGCGCCCACAGATCGCTCGGAAGCTCCGGTACACCGCGCGTCGTGACGATCTCGCCACGGACGATGCGTCCAGAAGCAAGATCACCCTCGCAGCGGGTGTGCAGGCGCGACACGACGCGCGGATCCTCGAGGTCGATGCCGAGGCGCGCGAGGTGCGCGAGGTCACCCGCGCGCGCTACGAGCAGCTGCGGGCGGACGCTCGCGTCCTCCGCGAGCGGCGGACGACGGTCGAGAACCAGCGTCGTGAATCCGAGACGTGCCGACTCGATCGCGAGTGCGAGACCAACCGGTCCCGCGCCGATGATCGCGAGGTCGTACTCCAGGGAGGTGATTGCGATTCCCATCGCCCGCCCTCCCCCTCCGGCGGTGCCGGAGTGTCGATTGCCAATGTCGTGGACATGTACTGCTGCCTCCTTGCGGCGATCCGATTTCCTCTTCGGAAATCGATCAGCACGCTCGCGCACCCTGCCGCCGACGACGATCGAAGTCAAGGACAGACCTCGACGCCCGCGAAACCACTGTAAAGTTGATGGATGGACGGGGACGACCGCACGCGTCGCTGGCAGAAGCTCGCCCGGTACGAGAGCGCCTCGGACACCATCCAGCTGCTCCGCGTGTCGATCGCCGAGGTGCGCAACGCACCGCGCGATCCCGAAGCGCGGCGCCGCCTGCGTGCGATCGCGGCCGAGCATGGCCTGTGGGATCAGCTCGCGGTGCTGCTCGCCGATGAAGCGCGCGCCGCGGCGAACCACCCGGAGCGCGCGGCTGCGTTCTACGAGGAGCTCGCCGATGTTCACGAGAATCTCGATCAGCCGCTCGAGACGATCGCCGCGATGGAGAAGGTCGCCGCGCTCGACCCCGACAACGTCGAGCGTCTCGATCGTCTCGCGTGGCTGTATCGCCGTGCCGGCGGGTGGGCGAAGGCCGCGGAGACGTTCGAGCGCGTCGGTCAGCTCGCGGCGGACGAACGCTCGCGTGCTGCGCTGCGTGCCGCGGGAAAGCTGTACCGCGACAACGGGCGACTCGAGCGCGCGGTCGGCGTCTACAAGCTGATCGTCGCGCGTCGCGCCTCGGATACGGAAGCGTGGCGCGCCCTCGACGATCTGCTGACGGAGCTCGGCCGGTGGTCGGAGCTCGCGCAGATCCGCGGTGTGCGAGTGGAGCGTGCGGAGAGCGGTGTCGAGAAGGCGGCGCTGCTGCGCTCGCAGGCGCGCGCTCTCGAGCAAGCAGGCCAGCAGACCGAAGCAGCAGCGCTCGTCGCGCAGGCCGCGCGTCACGCGCCCGATAACCTGAGCGGGCTCGTCGACTACGCGGAGGTCCTCGCGCGCAGCGGCCAGGGGCGCGAGGCCGCGGAGATTCTCCGCCAGCGCGTCAACGATGCGATCGACAAGGGCAGCAGTGACGATGACGTCGCAGCGCTGCGCCTGCGCTACGCCGGGATCCTCGAGGACGCATGCGGCGATCGGGACGCGGCGAGCGCCGTGCTCGAGGAGTTGCTCACCGCAGCTCCCGAGTACCTCCCCGCGCTCGAGCGGATCACTGCGGCCGCCGCGACCGATCCGGATCCGCGCGTACACGCCGCCGCACTGCTCCGCTACGCGGCCGCGCTCCCCGACCACGCCGATCGTTCGCTCTACATCACCGCAGCTGCGGCGCGGTATCGCGAGGCGGGCGATCACAAGGCCGCCGTGCGCGCATTGGAGCGCGCATGCGAGATGCTGCCTGACAGCGATCAGCTCCGGCGCGAGCTCGACGAGGAACGCACCGCACTCGCGGTCGAGCGCGCGACCGCCGAAGCTGGCGACGGTGACGTCACCGGTGCCGAGCGCCGCCTGCGCGCACTGCTCGCGACCCAGCCGCATCACCTCGGCGCGCACCTCGCGCTCGCGCGGATCCTCGCCGGCGGGAAGCAGCTCGACGCCGCGGCTGATCACCTGCGCGAGGCCCTCGCCGAGGCGCCCGACACCACGTCCGGCGAGAAGCTCGCGCCGCTCGTGTTCGAGTTCTCGAAGGTGATGGCGCGACTCGGCGATACCGACGAGAGTCACCAGCTTCTCCACGAGGCACACCGCCTCGATCGTCGTTCGCTGCCGATCACGCTCGCGCTCGGCGAGAGCTGCTTCGCGCGCAGGTTATGGCGCCAGGCATCGCTCCACCTCGGCGCGCTCGCCGAGCATCCGGATGCCGCACGTCACGCATCCGAGGTCGCGCTTGGCCTCGTGCATGCCGCGCAGGCCGAGGCTCGCTCGCTGCGGCCCGCGAACGCGCTCGCCCACTACGAGCGCGCGATCGAGATCGATCCCGAGTGCGGTGCGGCATGGCACGCGCTCGCCGAGGTCGCGATCGAGAAGGGTGATCTCAACCGCGCCGCGGAGTGCCTCGAGCGTGAAGCGAGCGCGACGACGAACCCGCGCGATCGCCTGCGCTTGTTCGACGCGCTCGGTGACATGGCCCTCGACGTGCTCGGCGATCCCGCGCGTGCCGAGCGCTGCTGGGTGCAAGTCTCGAACGCGGGCAGCCCGACGGTGCTCGAGAAGCTGCTCGGTCTGCAGCGCCGCCGTGGCGCACCCGAGCGCGCCGACACCTGCGTCGCGCTCGCTGCTGCGCTCAGCGAGCCGCAGCGGATCAAGGCGCTGACCGAGGAAGCCGCGGAGGCGTTCGTAGCCGGCAAGAAGCTCGATCGCGCGAGTGAGCTCGCCACCGAGCTGATGCAGAAGTACCCGCGCGACGTCGATGCCGTTGCGTGTGCGACGGCCGTTGCGCGTGCGGCCGGCGACAGCAACCGGATCGCCGGCTGGCTGAGACCGACGCTCGCGGCGTGGGAAGCGAACGGAGAGCGCGATCCGGATCCGCGTCGCGCCGACCTGTGGCGCCGGCTCGGCGATGCGGAGCGCGACCTCGGTAACGAGCACGCGGCGCTCGAGGCGTTCCGCAAGGCCGTGCTCGCGGCGCCCGAGTCCGATGGCGCGCTCGCCGCGCGGCGCGGGCTCGTCGAGCTCGCGTCGACCACGGGCCGCCCGCAGGACTCGGCCCTGTTCGCGCTGGTCGAGGCAACGCAGGACCCGTTCGACGTGCTCGCGTGGGCACGCAACCTCGCGCGGTCTGGCGAAGCGGATGACGCGCGCGCCGCATACGAGCTCGCACTCGGGGTCGATGCGAAGCTCACCACCGAGGACGAGAAGTTCTATGCGGCGCATCCGCCGCGGCAGATGGCGTCGGACGAGGGTTACACGGCCCCGATCTCGGCCGCCGATCGCAAGGAGCTGATCGACGACCACGACGATTCGCCGATCGGCGAGCTGCTCGACATCCTCGGCGAGGCGTACTCGATCGTCGCACCGAGCGCCAACGCCGCGCTCGTCGATGCGAACCTGATGGACGCGAAGCGGCTCCCCTCGACCAGCGATCACGTCGCGGCGGCGATGTACCCGCAGCTCGTGAAGCTGCTTGGCGGTCCGCCGACGCTGCTCTACACGACCTCCGCGAAGAACAGCCGCGACACGCAGCTGCTGCTCTCGCATCCTCCGGTCGTCGTGGTCGGCGGCAAGTTCGTGAACGTTCGCGCCTCATCGCGCAGCGAGATCGAGATCTCGGCGGATGCCGTCGTTCGGTTCGGGCTCGCGCGCGTCGTCGAGTTCTCCCGTGCACGCAGGATCTTCGCGGTTGCAGATCACGATGCGTTCAGGCGCCTGATCGCGGGCCTGCGTCATGCATTTGGCCCGAAGACGGACGAGCGTGTCGAGCGCGACGTGACCGGCGAAGGAGAGCGGCTTCGGTCGAAGCTGTCCGTCGCTCTGCGCGCGAAGATGGCCGAGCGACTCGCGGCGAATCCGCGGCTCGACGCCGATGCGTACATCGCTGCCTGCTACCGCGCCGGCGACCGCGCGGGGTTGATCGCGTGCTGCGACGCGACGATCGCCCTGCGGCATGCAACCGAGGAGGGTCGGTCGGCCATCGCGAAGCTCGCAGTCTCGCCGAAGTACCTCGCGCTGCGACGCAAGTTGCGCGGCCGCACCGCCGACGCAGAAGTCAGCACCAGCCCCTACAACCGCAGTTTGTGAGGTTTCGGGCACGAGGCAGGGTTCGCTGCTAGGTTCCGCTCGTGACCCGCGGTACGGCCATCGCGCTGATCCTCGTCCTGATGGCGAGCGTTGCCGACGCCGCGCCCCGAAAGAAGAAGAAGCGCAAGGTCAGGTCCGACAAGACGCGCTACGCGAAGGTCGTGGACGCGACGACGACCGCGGCGTGGAAGTACGGCCAGATGTCACAGAACGAGTGCGAGGCCGAGCTGACCGCGCGCGGCATCGGCTTCACACGCGAGGTCGCGCGTGGCGTGCGCGCACCGGTGCGATTGACCGGCCGCCTGCACGGCGTCGCGTTCTATACGAGCGAGAAGCCGGCGCGGCGCGAGCTGAGCAACTGGATGATCGCCGATTGCCGGCTGGTGCTCGCGCTGGATGACTTCGCCGCGATCCTCGAGGCGCACCAGATCGTCGAGGTCCGCCACTACTCGATGTGGCGACCGCCACCAGAGTCCTGGCCCGACGACAAGGAGGGCACGCGCCACGCTGGTGCGCTCGCGCTCGATGCCGGCTGGTTCAGGAAGATCGACGGCACGATCCTCGACGTGCTCGACGACTTCCACGGCCGGATCGGCGCGAAGACGTGTGGCGATGGCGCGGCCCCTCGGAAGAAGACACCGGCCTCGCTCGAGCTACGCGCGATCCTGTGCGAGACCGCAGCGGCTCATCTGTTCAACGTCATCTTGACGCCGAACTTCAACCGGCCGCACCGGAACCACTTCCACCTCGAGGTCACCTCGGGCGTGTAGTGGTTCATGCTCGACTAGCCGGAGCTAGACGTTACGGGGCTGGATCGAGCTCGAGACGGTCAGCTGGGTCGAACGGCTGCGCGTCTCGATCTGGATCTCGACAGCCTCGGCGTCGATCGGAACGTACTTCGCGATCACCGCAGCGATCTCGGCGCGCATCTCCTGGAGACGCCCGCCTTCAAGGCCGGAGCGGTCGTGAGCGAGCACGAGGTGAAGGCGGCCCTTGGCCACATCACGGCTCGACTTGCCCGAGAACAGATTCTTGATACCGGTCCACATGATCAGCTCCTCACGCGGGCGTGGCCGAGAGGCCAAGCGCACGACCGAGACGGGTGAAGAAACCGACAGCCTCCGGCTCGACCTCGTGGCCGGCCAGCCGCTTCGCGATGCGAATGAACTCCTTCGCCGCGACCGACTTGCCCTCGAGCACGGCGGGTACGCCCTTGTTCGTCGTCGCGATCACTTGATCGTCGAGCGGAATCGCACCGAGCATCTCGAGCGCGAGAATCTCGATCACGTCGGACTGCGAGAGCATGTCGCCGCGCCTCACGAGGTTCGCCGAGATCCGGTTCACGATCAGGCGCGCCGGAACGTCGGCGGCGGCGAGGAGACCGACCACGCGGTCGGCGTCGCGGATCGAGGAGACCTCGGGGGTCGCGACAACGACGGCCTCGTCGGCGCCGGCGATCGCGTTCTTGAAGCCCTGCTCGATACCGGCCGGGCAATCGATCAGCACGAAGTCGTGGGTGGCCTTGAGCTCGAAGATCAGGCTGCGCATGTCGTCGGGCGTGACCGCGTCCTTGTCGTCGGTCTGCGACGCCGGCAGCAGCCACAGGTTGTCCATGCGGCGGTCCTTGATCAGCGCCTTCTGGATCGAGCACTTGCCGCGGATCGCGTCGACCACGTGGTAGACGATGCGGTTCTCGAGGCCCATGACCACGTCGAGGTTGCGCAGACCGATGTCCGCGTCGACGAGCACCACCGAGTGCCCGAGCTGCGCGAGAGCTGTGCCGAGATTGGCAGTGGTGGTGGTCTTCCCGACCCCGCCCTTACCTGAAGTGATGACGATTGCTCGACCCATGGGACTCCTTTAGATGCTGGTGGCGAGGTTGCGAGGCAACTTGCCCGAGTAGCGTTCGACGACGATCTGTTCGCCGGTGCAGTAAGCGATCTCTGCTTCCGACGGTGGGGTGTCACTGTCTGCGGCGCGCGCGACCTTGCGGCCGACGCGCAGCTGCTGCGGCTCGAGGCGCAGCGCGAGGATGAAGCCGACATCCTGACCGATGCCGGCGTGCGCGGTGCCCCGCAGCCGACCGAGCACGACGATGTTGCCCTGCGCGCGAACCTCGGCGCCCGGGTTGACGTCGCCGAACACGATCAGGTGGCCGTGGTGCTCGAGGATCACCCCCGAGCGCACGGGGCCCACCACGAGGCGCGTGCCGGCCGTCGTCTCGAGCTCGCTCTCCGCGCTGGTCGCGAGCGCGATCGGCACGGCGGTCTGCGTGGGCTCATCGAAGCTGATCGGCTCGCTGCGCATCACCTCGACCAGCTCCCTCAGCTCCGAATCGGCGAGGATCACCGGCTCGATCGACGGAAGCGCCGGCGGTAGCGCGAGCGCGGCGAGCGCCAGGGGATTCGCTGCCTGCCCCGTGGGGTACTCGTCGAACGTCTCGATCGCCTCGAGGTCGGGCGGTTGGAGCGGCGGTGGCTCGAGCGCGGGCGACGGCGCGGAGCCGGCGGCGAGGTTCGGCTGCGGAACAGCGTCGGCATCGACGCTGCGCAGCTTGTCCTTCCGGGTCGCGCCCACCTCGACGATCCGCAGCTCGAACTTGAGCGCGACCTCGTCGAGGCGTCCGAGGCAGCCCGCCGGCAGCGGGCCGTCATCGACCCTGATGCGGACGTCACACCCACGGAAGAACGTGGGTGCCTCGTCGAGACGGGTGATTACTGATGCGAGGATCTCGTCCACGGTCGCGAGGCCGTTGACGTGGATCTCGAGACCCTTGGCCGTTCCGCGCAGGAGCGCAGGTGGCCGGAGGTCGGCGTTATCGTTGGAAACGGCTGCATCCATGGGTTGCCCATGAAATCCGTAAGCCGGCGGAGCCTGGTGGGGCAACTTTTCTTCGATAAGGAGATCACTTTGCGTTGAAACATTGCCCCCTATCCGCACGTCTCTATTGTGAAGTCATGTGCCGTATGTTCGGAGTTGTCGCGGCCGAGCCGATCGCCCCTCGCGAGCTGCTGCGCGATGCTCCGCGTAGCCTTCGTGCCCTGTCGCGTGCACACCCGGACGGCTGGGGTCTCGCGATCCACACCGCGAACGACTGGATCATCCACCGCGACACCACGTGCGCCGCGGACTCCGCCCGCTACGGCGAGCTGTCGGAGAGCATCGCGACGCGCCTCATGCTCGCTCACGTTCGGCAGAAGACCGTCGGTGCCACGGCCCTCATGAACACGCATCCGTTTCGCCGCGGTCCGTTCGTGTTCGCGCACAACGGGACGATCAAGGACGTGATGGCGCTGGTCGCTCGATCATCACCGGAGCGGCTCGCGCAGATCGAGGGCGATACCGATAGCGAGCGGTTGTTCGCCTTCGTGATGACGCACGTCGATGCGGCCGGCGATGTCGAGCGCGGCGTCACGACGGCGGTGCGCGTTCTTCACTCGCTCGGCGAGATCGGGTCCGCGAGCTTCCTGCTGTCGTGCGGCGCGCGGCTCTACGCGCACCGGCTCGGACGCGCACTGTTCGTGCTCCGGCGCGGCGGCGCGACCATGATCGCGAGCGAGCAGCTCACCGGCGAAGCGTGGGACGAGCTGCCCGACAAGGCGTTCGTCGTCCTCGCTGCCTAGTCGGTGTTCGGTGCCGGCTCGGTGATCGCGGCGGTCGGGTTGCCCTGATCCGCCTCGAGGTGGAGCTTGTAGGTGATCGAGGTTCCGTCGCAGTCCAGATCGCCGATCGCCTCGGCATCGAGCGTCTTGCCGTCGGACTTGTAGCTGTACTGGAACAGCGTCGGCTCGTCGATCTGGAAGTCGAGCTTCGTCCACGCCTCGTTGAGCCACGCTGCCCCACCCGGAGCACACTTGCCGCCCGGTTGCTCGCAGCACTTCTGCACCGGCGTGGTCGGTGCCTCGCCGGTGGGGAACGTGGCGTTCTCGACGTAGTAGACCTTCGCGTGCTTCGCGAGCTTGTTCAGCTGCAGCGCGGCCTCGCTCTTCTTGCTCTTCTTCATGTAGTCCATGAACGCGGGCACCGCGACGCCGGCGAGGACACCGGCTACGGCCATCGGCGCCATCAGTCCACCGGTGCCCGCCTTGAAGTCCGCCGCGAATGGCGAGCCCGGCGACGCTTCGGCGATCGCCTTCGCTGCATCACCCGCCTTGTTGTTGAAGAACATCTCGGGCGTGATCGCGATGATCTTCGCGACGACGTCGTCGGGGTTCGACCAGATCGTCCGCACGGTGTAGATGAACTCGAGCTTGTCGTCGCTCGCGAAGCGCACCGCACCGCCGAGCTCGTTGAGCACGCTGATGCCGCGGATCATCATCAGCGCCTCCGTCGGCACCGTCGGCATCTCCGGCATCGGCGTTGGCATCTGCCCCATCACGGTGCCGCGTCCCCAGAACGAGAACGCCGCCTCGGTCTTCGCGATCTCCTCGCCGATCTTCGTCATCGGCACGGCAACGCCGGGCTTCGCCGCGCCCTTCTTGCCGATCCGCACCTCCTGCCCGTCGACCCACAGATCGATCTGGTAGCCGAGCGTGGGCACGTTGAGGTGGCACGCGCCGTCGGAGTACGTCGCGCCGGCATTTGCGAGCGCGGGCAGGTCCATGCAGTGCTCGATCAGCGTCGCGGCCGGCTTCGGATCGCTCACCGGCACGCGGATGTCCACGTCGAGCACGCCCGCAGGGATGTGCAGCGTCACCGGACCGCTGATCGACTTGCCGAGATCCGCGAGCGTCACGCCCGCGACGATCGGCAGCGGCGGTGCCGACGCCATCATCGGACCGATGCCGATCACACCGAATCCAGCGGTGGTCGCATCGGTGCGCGCCTTGATCTGCGCGCCCTTCAGCATCGAGCCGACCTGGCTGGAAAGGCCGCTCACCGTCCCGCGCATGACGACGTTGCCGCGCGCCAGCTGCATCACGCCCGCCGCGGAGATCCCCTTGCCGACCGGGATCGCGGCAACAACCTCGACGTCGCCGCGGGTCCCGAGCGCGCTGAGTCCGTCCTTGAGCTTCGCGCCCTTGCCGATCTTGCCGAATAGATCTTCGGTGCTCGCGCAGATGTACGAGCCGCTGATCGTCTTGCATGTCGCTTCGCCGATCTTGTCGGAGTCAGCGCCCTTCGTGCCCTTCGTCGCGGCGACCCACTTGTCGCGATCTGCGACCGGAATGACCGCGATGCCGCCGCCGCCGCTCAGCGTGAAGAACGCGCCGCCCTTGCCCGGTGCGAGACCGACATCCGCGAGCGTGACCTCGGCCTTGCCGAACACCTTCGTCAGCTGCGCGCCGAGCATCGTGTTCACCATCGCGAGCTCGGGTGCCTTCGCGAACATCGCGCGCACGTCCTGCCAGCCGTTGTCGGCCATCGTGAGCGCGCGCGGCGACACGACGAAACCAACCATCGCGCCCTCGGGAGCCATCGCCCAGAGTGCGTCGGTGTCGGTGCTCGAGCTGGGAGCACCCGGAGAGGTGTCCCCGGCGGACGAGGACGACGAGCCCTTCTTGCAACCGACGAGGGCGAGACCGATGACCAGGGGCGTGAAGGCGCGCATGGCGGCGCTTGTACCGAGGTTTCGGGTCGACTGGCAAATGACATTCAGCGTGATGACCGGCACGGGTCCGCCGTCCTGGAGGTGTATGAGCGTCACGTCCCGACCGGCCCCTCGTGAGGGGTGGATCCTCGCGGGCACCCTCGATGGCCAGCTCGCGCGGCCGACCCTCCTCGAGGACATCTGCGGGATCCCGCACCTGCTGCGCCTCGCGTGTGACGTGGCGGTGGCGGGAGCGACAAAGATCTACATCCTGTGGGATGTCGCGCGCCCCCTACCCGATCTCAGCACGGTGTTCGCGGATCCGCGGATCGCGCGCCGCGCCACGCTCGAGATCGTGACGAGGCCACCGGCTGGCAACGATACGGACGGCATCCTTGTCGTGCGCGCGGACCGGCTGTTCCATCGCGATCTCCCGCGCGCGGCGATCGCGGCGTGGCAGGAGCGCGGGACGATCGGAAAGGTCAGCGGCGCGCAGCACGACGCCGTGTTCGCGACCGACCGCTCGATCGCGCGCGAGCTCGCCGAACATGCAGCCGACCCCGGTGGGCTGGCCGCCATCGTCGCGAAGCACGGTGTCGCGGCCGCTGCGCCGCCGTACCTCGCGTTCACCGCCGCTGCAGCGGATCGTCGGGCACTCCGCCGCGCCGAGCGGACGCTCGTCTGGTCGCTGCGGAAGTCCGCCGACGGCCTCGTATCGAAGCTCGTCAACCGCCGCCTGTCGCTACCGTTGTCCTGGCTGCTCGCGCGCACGCCGGTCCATCCGAACCACATCACGTTGCTCGCGCTCGCGTTCGCGATCGTCGGCGGCTCGGTGATCTCGCGCGGCGGCTACGCAGCCGGGCTCGTCGGCATGCTGCTCGTGAACCTCGGCTCGATCATCGATGGTGTCGACGGCGAGCTCGCACGCCTGCGCTTCCAGTTCTCCCGCACGGGGCAATGGCTCGACACTGTCGTGGACGATCTCGCGAACATCTCCTACGCGGGCGGCGTGATCCTGAGCCTGCAGGCGGCAGGTGTGAGCTGGGCGATACCACTCGGAGTCGCGGCGCTGGGCGCGTTCACGCTGACGCAGATCACGCAGTACGTGCTGATCTGGTTCGTCTACCGATCGGGCGATCTCGCTGCGATCCCGTGGGCGATGCAGTCGAGCGAGCAGCTCTCCGGGCGCGGCGTACGCTCGTTCCTGCCGAAGCTATTCAAGCGCGACTGCGTGCTGACCGTGATGGTCGTGCTCGCGATCGCCGGCCGGCTCGATCTGATCCTGATCGGCTTCGCCGTGGGTGCCTTCGTGTTCTTCGGCGTGTTCTTCGTGCAGTTCGCACGCCACGGAGCTAGCCGGCGGTCTTCTGATCGAGCCAGTCCTGCGTGACCTTCGTCATCTGCGGGATGCCCTTGTCGAACTCCGCGATGATGCTGCGCTCGATCTTGCCCGACAGCAGCGTGATGTTCGCGGTGACGCTGCCGGTCCGCCGGCGACGGACCTGACCCTCGCCGACCTCGTCGAGCCGGTACATCGACTTGATGCTGACGCGGCCATTGAGGATATCAGGCGTGACGGTCGCCTCGACGGAGTTATCCGCCTTGCGCCACGTCATCGATTCGAAGAACGAAAGCTTTCCGCCCTTCACGAACGGCCGCACGAACACCGGCAGCTGACTCTGCGACGTCACGCGCCACACGAACTTTCGCTGCGTGTCGTCGTCATGCGATTCGACGACGGTGCGGTCGGTGAGACCGGCGACGGCGTCCTGCTTCGCCAGGTGATCGGCGTCGAAGTAGGCCTCGAGGATCGTCTTCGCCGACGGTGCCCGGAACACGTGCTCGTAACTGAACTCGGTGGTCATGGTCCCTCTGTGGTACGGGCCAGTGGACCATATGGATCGGCGTGTGGCTATATAGCCCGCGGTGCCGAAGCTCGTCGACGATACGTTTCTGTGCGACCCGCCGAAGTCGCTCGAGCTACCGGGTGGATTTCGGTTCTCGCACGGAGACCGCGTCGCACCGTTCACGATCGTCTTCGAGACCTACGGCGAGCTGAACGCGGATCGGTCGAACGCCGTGCTCGTGTGCCACGCGCTCTCGCCGGGTGCGCACTGCGCCGGTAAGTACACTTCCGATGATGCGAAGGCCGGCTGGTGGGATGGCATGGTCGGGTACGGCAAGGGCATCGATCTCTCGACGCACTTCGTCGTGTGCGTGAACTTCCCCGGCTCACCGTGGGGCACGACCGCGCCGCGCTCGACCGATCCTGAGACCGGCAAGCCCTACGGCTCGCGCTATCCGTGGGTCACCGTCGAGGACATGGTCGAGTCGCAGCGGCTCGTCGCGGATCACCTCGAGATCGCGAAGTGGAACGCGATCGTCGGCAACTCGCTCGGCGGCATGGAGGTCCTGATGTGGGCCGCGCTGCACCCGGAGCGAATCGGCGGACTGATCAGCATCGCGGCGTCGGCGTTCGTCCCCGTCGCGAGCGTCGCGTGGCACCTGATCGGCCGGAAGATCATCCAGTCCGATCCGGCGTTCAAAGGCGGCGACTACTACGACTCGAGCGATCCACTGCGCGGCCTGCAGCTCGCGCGCATGGTCGGTCACATGACGTACCTGTCGAACGAGGCGCTCGAGTCGAAGTTCGGGCGGCGGCGGCGCGGCGGCACGCGGCAGTTCGAGGTCGACTCGTACCTCGAGTACCAGGCACAGAAGTTCGGCACGTCGTACGACGCGAACTCGTACGTCCGTGTGCAAGCCGCGATGGACGAGATGGATCTCGACGAGCAGTTCGGATCGCTGCCGAAGGCGTTCGAGCGGCTGCGCTGCAAGTCGCTGCTGGTCTCGTTCGATAGCGACTGGCTGTTCCCGACGAGCGAGATCGCCCGGCTCGAAGCAGCGATGCGCGAGGCCGGCGTCGACGTCACGCACCTCGATATCGCGACGCCGAACGGCCACGACGCGTTCCTGATCGACTACGACCTGTTGAACCCGCCGGTCCGCGAGTTCCTCGACGCGCTCTAGTTGCCCGCGAGCTTCGCGGTGGTTTCCGTCAGCTCCGCAGAGATCCGCTCGCCCTCGGCGAGCACCACGAACCGCAGCGGCGCGCGGTCGGTCGTGGCAGACAACCATACGGTGACGTCGATTGGATCGACCGAACGATCGATCGCGCGCACGACGCCATGGATCTTCAGCGCGAGATGCCCACGCGCTTCGTCGGTCGTCGGGCGCTCGACGTCGAGCCGGTACAGCGTGCCGCGCAACACGAACCAAAGATATGCGGGTGACGCCTCGCCACGAGAGCTGGACCAGGCCCGCAGCGATCCGAGCGCGGTGTGCAGCGTGTGCAGCGTGGTGCCACCCGGGACGGCGAGTTGCCGACCATCCTCGATCGCGTAGCGCGAGCCATCGATCTGCGAGACGACGGTTGACGACGCGCCGTCCATCGTCAGTGCCTCGCGCGCCGCCGTTGGGGTCCCGCGATCGAGCGTGGTGATCAGATGGTAGCGGACCTTCGCGAACGCCTTCGCGAGCATCGTCGTCGAGAACCGGCTGTGCGCCTCGCCGGCGACGACCGTCAGATCCGCGCGGCCGATCTGGATCCCTTGCCAGTACACGTCCCACTCCATCTGCTCGCCTGCGGTGAGGTGGATCCCCGCAGCGGGCAGCGGTGTCGGCGGCGGATCGACGAGCGGAGTCGTCGAGATCGGACGCGGTCCACACGCGGCGAGCACGAGCACGAGCAGACTGAGTGGCCGGACCATCGGTGACTGATCAGAACGCGCGACGTGCTCGAATGCACGCGCGTGAACGCGGTCTGCCGGACCTCGCCGGATCTTGCACGCCGTGCTCGAATGGATGCGGTGTCGCGCGCAATCCAGGACGAGTGGCTCGAGGGGTGGGACCCCACGCCGGGCATCGTCTCGGTGTGGGCCGAAGGGGACGGCCAGGTCCACGTGTGGCGCCGCGTCGACGGCGCGCTCGTCCACGAGACGGTGCGGTTCCGGCCGTGGGCAGTGCTCGACCGCATCGACGATCTCCCGCGCGACATCACGCACCGCGAGCTGTCGGGGCCCGGCGAGCTCCGCTACGTCGTTCGCGCCGACGACATGACCTCGCTCTCGCGCGCGACGATGCGGACCGAGCAGCGGATCGTGCTCGCGCCCGAGGAGCAGTACCTGGTCGCGTCGGGCCGCACGTACTTTCGCGCTCTGCCGTTCGAGCAGCTCCGACGGATGCAGGTGGATCTGGAGACCACCGGCCTCGATCCGCAGCGCGATCGAATCTTCCTGATCGCGATCCGCGATCCCGACGGAGAGATCGAGTTGCTCGAGGGCGACGACGAGGCCGCCCTCATCCACCGGCTCGTCGCACGCGTGCGCGCCGTGGATCCCGACGTGATCGAGAACCACAACCTGCACGGCTTCGATCTGCCGTTCCTCGATCGTCGCGCTCGTCTGCTCGGCGTACCGCTCGCGCTCGGCCGCATCGGTCCACCCGGGCTGCGGCAGCGCGGTGCGCGGCGCGGGGTGGCAAGCGGTACCGACGCCACGAGGCGCGTGCGGTTGGTCGCGCCCGGCCGCGAGCTGATCGACACGCTCGACGCGGTGCTTCGTCACGACTTCGCCGCGCGTGACATGCCCGGCCACGGTCTCAAGGCCGTCGCGCGGCAGCTCGGACTGGCGAGCGCGGATCGCGAGCACGTGCGCGGCGATCAGATCCACGCGGTGTACCAGCGTGATCCGGATCGAGTGCGCCGCTACGCGCGCGCCGACGTCGAGGAGGTCGAGGGCGTCGCGCGCATGCTCGGCGGTCCCGCGTTCGCACTGGCGCGGATGGCGCCGCGGCGGTACGAGCGGCTCGCGGACGCTGGGCCCGCGACCGGCGTGATCGATCCGCTGCTCGTCCGCGCATATCTGCGAAGCGGCGCCGCGCTTCCCTCCCACGCCGACGGCGACGGCACGCAGCACAGCGGTGCCGCGCTTCACCTGTTCGCGGCAGGCGTCGCGCACCGCATCGTGAAAGCCGATGTCGCGAGCCTGTATCCGTCGCTGATGCGTTCGTTCCGGATCGGCCCGGCGCGCGACCACCTCGGCGCGATGCTCGCGATCGTCGACCGGCTCGTCGAGCGCCGGCTTGCCGCGAAGGCCGCCGGCCGTGCGGCGCCCGCCGGCTCCCCGGAGCGCGCCGCGAACGAGGCGATGTCCGCGGCGATGAAGCTCGTCGTCAACTCGGCGTACGGCTACCTCGGCGCCGGAGGCCTCACGCGGTTCGCCGATGTTCATGCCGCGAACGAGATCACGCGCCGCGGACGCGAGCTGCTGGATCAGATGTGCACCGAGCTCCGCGCCCGCGGCGTGCAGCTGCTCGAGGCCGACACCGACGGCGTGTACTTCTCCGTCCCCGACTCGTGGACGCCTGACGACGAGCGTCGGGTCGTCACCGAAGTCGCCGCGCTGCTGCCTCCGCTCGTCCAGCTCGAGCTCGATGGCCGTTACGCCGCGATGCTCTCGCACGAGCCGAAGAACTACGCGCTGCTCGCGTACGACGGCGAGCTGATCCTGCGCGGCGTCGCGTTCCGGTCGAGCCGTGCCGAGCCGTTCGGAGAGGCGTTCCTCCGCACCGCCGTGCACCGCGTGCTCACCGGCGACGTCGCCGGCGTGCGCGCCGCCTATCTCGAGACCGTCACCGCGTTGCGCCGCCGCGAGCTCGCGACGTTCGACGTGTCCTCGCGCGTGAGGCTGACGAAGACGCCGGCCGAGTACCTCTCGACGCGCGAGGACCGGCGCGAGCTGTCATACGAGGCGATGCTCGGCGCTGGCCGCACGACGTGGAGCGCCGGCGAGCGCGCGAGGATCTATCGCACACGCGGCGGCGGCGGCGGTGTCGTTCGCGATCTCGAGG
>JACCRC010000271.1 GCA_013813765.1 Deltaproteobacteria bacterium
GCCGGTGGTTGCGCCGCCGCCGCCGCCAGCACCGGCGATCGTCGCCGCGCCGGCGCCGGCGCCCGCGCAGGTGGAGCGTCAGATCGCGAGGCTCTCGCAGTCGAGCGTCGAGGGCGTTGCATCGCAGCACCGCAAGGCGCTCTCGAAGTGCGAGGGCACCGACGAGCTGAAGGGCGAGATCTCGGTGCGCTTCGAGATCAACGCCGCGGGGCGCGTCATCAAGAGCCAGCTGTCATCGACGCTCAAGAACCCGCGCGTCAGCGGCTGCATATTGAAGTCGCTGCAGACGTGGCAGTTCCCGAAGCCGCCCAGTGGCGCTGCAGAAGGCACGTACACGATGTCGTATCAGTGAGCGGTGCGTGTATGGTCGCACCCTATGACCAAGCTCCATCTGATCGTGATCGTGGCGGGCCTTACGATGGCCGGGTGTCCCAAGAAGAGCGGCGGTACCTCGACGCCGACCGGTGGTGGTGGTGACACGGCGGCCAAGCCGCTCGCGAACAACATGGCGGATGCGCCGAAGCACGCCGTGGGCAGCACGCTCGACCTCAAGCCCGCCTGCAACCAGGACGAGTACATGGTCCTCGACGTTGCCGAGGGCACGCCGTTCACGATCGATGCGAAGCCGTCGGAAGGCTGCATGCACGTGACCGTGATGAAGGACAACGGCTCGAGCAACGACATGCCGAACCTCGAGGTCTGCGCGGACGCCGTGAAGCCGCCGATGGAGGCCGTTGGTCAGGCGACTCGCACGCTCGTCTCGTTCCGCGAGGTCGGTGCCTGCAAGGGCATCTCGGCCACCGTCTCGTTCAAGTAGACCGCAAGCGCGACGCGAGCTCGGTCGGCGAGCGCGGGCGCTGCGCGGGATCCTTGTGCAGCGCCGCCTGAACGACCGTATCGAGCGCGGCATCCGCGATCGGCGGGGCAGGTGCCTCGACGACCGCGGCCATCGATAGCCACGGCGGGCCGCGGTGGAACAGCCGCGTCCCGGTGACCAGCTCCCACAGCACGACACCGAGCGCGAACACGTCGGTGGCCTCGGTCCATGGCTCGCCGCGCACTTGCTCGGGAGCCATGTACGCGTGCGTGCCGCGCACCGCTCCGGCCTCGCCGATCGCGCGCGCGATGCCGAGATCGATCAGCGTGACGTGGTCCGAGTCGTCGACGATCAGGTTCGATGGGTTGATGTCGCCGTGCACCCACCCATGCGCGTGGAGGTGCGCGGACGCGTGGCACGCGGCCTCGACGATCGCGAGCGTGCGCGCACGCGTGAGCATCACGGGCGGAGGATGCGCGACAGCCTTCGTCGCCGGGGGCGCGACGATCCGCCGGAGGTCCTCGCCGGGCGCGAGCTCCATCGCGACATACGGCCGGCCGTCGACGTCGCCGGCTTCGGTCGCGTGGACGACGTTCACATGCCGCGGCAGCGTGGTCGCGAGCCGTTGCTCGAGCGTGAACTGCGCGAGCCCTTCGTCGTTGCGCGCGAGGTGCGTGTGGAGCCGCTTCAGCGCGACAGCGTCGGGCAAGCCGAGCCGGCGCGCGCGCCAGATCTCGCCGAGACCGCCGACGGCGATCAGCGCCTCGAGCTGCCATGGCCCGAAGGTCTCCATCGAGGAAGCGTAGCCCGGAATCGCGGGGCCGATGCTAGAGTGCCCGCCCCATGGACCTGAGCTTCACCGAAGAACAGATCGCGCTCGCCACGACCGCTCGCGAGTTCACGCGCAAGGAGATCATCCCGAAGGCGTCGCACCACGACGAGACCGGGGAGTTTCCGAAGGAGATCCTCAAGAAGGCCTGGGAGACCGGGCTGATGAACATCGAGATCCCCGAGGCGTACGGCGGTCTCGGCGGCAGCTGCCTCGACAACTGCCTCGTCCAGGAGGAGGTCTCGTTCGGCTGCTCCGGCATCAACACGTCGATGGCGGCGAACTCGCTCGGCGCCACGCCGCTGCTCGTGGCCGGCACCGACGACCAGAAGAAGGAGTACCTCTCGCGGCTGACCAGCGAGCTCGCCTTCTGCGCCTACTGCTGCTCCGAGCCCGACGCAGGCTCCGATGTCGCCGGCATGCGCACGCGCGTCACGAAGCACGGCGATGACTACGTGCTGAACGGTCAGAAGCGGTGGATCACGAACGGCGGCGTCGCCGGCTTCTACACCGTGTTCGCCACGTTCGATCCCGCGATGAAGCACAAGGGCATCGCGTGCTTCGTCGTCGATGCGAACACCCCGGGCGTCAAGGCGGGCCGCAAGGAAGACAAGATGGGGCAGCGCGCCTCGAACACCACCGACGTGATCTTCGAGGACTGCAAGCTCCCGAAGAGCGCGCTGGTCGGGAGCGAGGACGGCGGCTTCAAGGTCGCGATGAAGACGTTCGATCGCAGCCGCCCGTGGA